>PNLE01000238.1 GCA_013822855.1 Planctomyces sp. | reverse complement strand
CTGGCGATGACGAACGCCCCTTCCGACGCGCCTTCCTTTGCGCGGCCCGCTTTTGTTTCGCTGTATGCTTTGCCAACAGATCCAACAGTTCCTGCCTCACGTCCGCAGGGAGGAATCTCTCGGGCGAACGGCTCGTTGGCATGGGCGGCAAGGTGGCTGGGGTTGAGACTCCTCGCAAACCCCCAGCATTCCACTCGCCTGGGCCGTCGACGCCGACGGCAGGGACCGGCCCCTGTGGAGCTGCCGGCACCGGCCCAGTTGACGCTATCGACGCAGGCAAGGGGGGAGCCGAGGGGGGAGCTGTTGGAGAAGCCGAGGGCCGAGGGCGGCTTTTGACCTCGCGGAACTCCTCGGGCATCGGGCTCTTTCTCAGAATTTGGGCCAGCCCCGGAAACTCCGGAACTTCATACATCGGCAAAAACATCCCCGGAATCTGGCACGGCTCATATCCTTCCGGACACCCCTTCAAAAAGTCCGGCACCTCCACTGTTTCCACTTCCTCCAATTCCTCCACTGTTTCCTCCGGCCCTTTTTCCTCCAGTCCCTTCGCCCGATCCTCCGTGAGAGCCTCCTGTCCGGCGGCCTCCCCTCCGGCTGCCGCAGGCACAAACCGCCCGTGGCGGCGGAGCCACTCGCGATACTTTTTGAAGATGAGTTTCTTCGACACGAAGCGGTCTTCCAGAGTCTGCCACGACCGGGCCGAGTGCCGGTCGAACTCCGCCACCGTGGGATAGCGGTTGTAGTGGTGGCAGACCGCGTTCAGTTCCCGCATCAGTTCGTCGTCGGTGAAGTGCTGCGGGACCTTGGAGCGACTCGTCAATCCCGCCGCCAGCCGCAACTTCGTCCATGATTCCCAGCGGTTATAGATGATGAAGATCGAGATCCCCGTCCGCTGAGCGAATTTTTGGAGCGAAACCTCCGGCCCGATCTCCGCCACCAGCGCTTGGAACGCCTCGAGAATCTCCTCCGCAGATTTCGCCTTCGCCACAGCCGATCTCCCCCTCAGGAACTAGGGAATGACGGCCGGAACCCAGCCTCCGGTACCAACCCGCTACTCCCCAACCTATCAGCCCTTGGTGCGCCCTTGCCGCGTTCCTTGATGACGTAGGGAGCGGGCCTGGCTGGCCAGACGACGCGAGATGAAGCCCTTCTGATACAAGTCGCAACATGAAATATCGCGTTGAGAATCGCAAAAACATGCCCGCACAAAGCTGCGGGGCATGCCACCCGAGCGCTACTTCAAATTGAAATGGGGCTGAATCCATCGTCTCTTACGAGCGGGCTCGCCCTCACCCCGGCCCTCTCCCAGAAGACTGGGCGAGGGAGGCAAGGGGTCGCCGGGCGGGTGGAAACTTGCATGCCGATGCTGTTGGCGGGAGGAGCACTGCTGGCAAGCCAGCAGTGGCACTCGGCGGGAACATGAGTTGATGCCCCATCGCCCTGGGCCGCCCCTCTGGTATTAACAATCCTGTAAGAAGTTCAAATTTTCAATGGGGCGATTTTTTATATGAACCGCAACATGAAATATCGCGTTGAGAATCGCAAAAACATGCCCGCACAAAGCCGCGGGGCATGCCACCCGAGCGATATTTGAAATTGAAATGGGTCTGAATTCATCGTCTCTTGCGAACGAGCTCGCCCTCACCCCGGCCCTCTCCCAGAGGACTGGGCGAGGGAGGAATTCAACTCCCCTTCTGGCTGCTTCGCTGTTTGGCTTCCTCGCTTTTCCGCTGGCAGTGGGGTTTCTTCTGCCTGCGGCACCCGGGCACGAGGCGCGTCAAGCCGCCCCTTGTCGAATCGCGGGGACAGGGGGCATCCTTTTCGGTTCTCCGGTGGATATAATCCGGCTGTCTGTGAAATGGAGTTTGGGAAAGCAGGAGCAGTGCCAATGTGCGCGAGTTCGATCGGTGGCTCGATGATCTCTCTTCCCGGGATGATCTCTCTTCCCGGCGGGAAGGGTGTTGGCACGCTGCGTGCGATGGTGCTCCTGACGTTGGCGCTGGCGACTCTTGCCAACCTTGGTTCCAACCCCGGAAGGTTGTGGGCCGACGACAAAGCGCCCGCCGCCCCGCCGGTGGAAGGCGCAGAGCCGAAAGTTGATGAACAGCCTGGGGCTGCCGAGGTGCCAGCACCTGTTGCCCTGCCGACAGCCAAGGGAGAGATCACACGCACCCCGATCGGCCAGTTCGTCACGGTGACGGCCCCGATCAATGATGCGGTCTACAGCCAGATCACGAGCGTGGCCCAGCAGCTTCAAGTGACGGCCAGTGCGGAGAATCGCCCCGCCGTGCTGATCCTGGAGATCGAGCCGGGGGTCAGCCCGCCGCATCAGGTGCAGGGGTTGGTGCGATTCCTGCTTTCCGCCCAGACGCCAAGAGTCCGTTTCGTGGCCTGGGTGCCGAAGACGTTGACCGGGCGGCAGGCGATGGTGGCGCTGGCGTGCCAGGATGTGGTGATGCATCCCGACGCCGAACTGGGCGACCTGGGCCGGGGGGAAAAGCTTCCCGAAGAGGATCTGCAACTGCTGCAATTGATCGCGGCCCGGCGGGTGAACCCGCGGATCAGCCAGGCGGCGCTCGCGAGCCTCACTTCGCGCGAGGCAGTGCTGTGGCGGGTGCAGGTGGCCAAGGCCGAACCTGGCGCGGCGGCGGGGAACGAGATCCGGTTTGTCGATGCCGAAGAACTCAAGCAGTTGCAGGCGACACAGGCGGTCATCCTGGAGACGCAGCGGTTGAAGGAGGCGGGGCTGGTGGGCCGCTTCAGCGGTGAGACGCTGCGTAATTGGGGGATGATCTGCACGCAGACCGCCGACACCAAGGCCGATGTCGCCGATGTCTACGATCTGCCGAAGGAGTCGATGCGGGTCCGGCCGCCGGGGGAACAACAGAAGGTGGGGATCATCCGGCTGGATGGTGTGATCAACCAGATGAACGGCTCGTTCATCCGGCGGCAGATCGCGCGGTACCAGTCGCAGGGGATCGAGACGCTGATCATCGAGATCGATTCGCCGGGCGGACTGGCGACGGTGAGTTCGGAGATCGCGGAGCTGATCGCCAATCTTTCCGAAGACCGGATTCGCACCATTGCGTGGATCCCCCGGCAAGCGATCAGCGGGGCGGCGATGGTGGCGCTAGGGTGTGATGAAATCTACATGGCACCGGGCGCGAAGATGGGGGATGTCCAGCCGATCGAGGCGCGGCCGGGCGAGGCCTTCGAGCGGGTGCCGGACAAGGTGATGACGGTGATCCGGGCGACGCTGCAGGCTTTGGCGAAGCAGAAGGGGCGGCCTGAGGCGATCGCCGCTGCCATGGCGGATCGCGGAACCCGGGTGTACCGCATGACGGAGAAGTCGTCGGGCCGGGTGTGGTACATGACGGAAGAAGAAGCGGAGGCGGCGAGTGATCTTTGGGAGCGGGGGCCGCAGCTGGAGGAGACGCGTGGCGAGATGGTCATCACGCTGAGTGCCGCCCGTGCGGTGGAACTCAAGATGGCCGACGGTGTGGTGGCTGATCTGGAGACGCTCAAAGAGAAGCTGGGGATCCCGGCCGATCTGCGGCTGGTGCCCATCAAGCCGAGTTGGGTCGATTCGCTGGTGTTCGTGCTCAACACCACACCGATGAAGATCTTCCTGCTGATGGTGGCGCTGGGGGCACTCTATCTGGAGGCCCACTTTTTCACCGGTCTATTGAGCATCATCTCGGCGACGAGCTTCACGCTGTTCTTCTGGGCCGCATTCCTGGGAGGGACGGCGGGTTGGCTGGAAATTGTGCTGTTCCTGTTGGGGGTGATCCTGATCCTGATGGAGGTGTTCGTGATTCCCGGCTTCGGGGTGACGGGGATCTCGGGGATTTTGCTGGTGCTGGCTTCGCTGGTGATGGCGATCGAATCGTTCCGCCATGTCGACGCGTGGGGGGCCTCGATCAACATCGCCCATGGGTTGGGAACGATCTCGGCGGCGATGATTGGGGTAATGATCTTCGGCTACTTCGTGAGCAAGTACCTGCCGAATCTCCCCTGGATGGAAGCGATGGTGCTGGCACCGCCCGGTGGTGCCGCCGCGATGGAAGTGGCGGGCCGGCCGCGGCTGCGGCATGCCGAGACGATGGCGGTGCATCTGGATCTGGTGGGGGCGCGGGGCGTGGCGACGACCA
Source organism: Planctomyces sp. (assembly GCA_013822855.1). Lineage (GTDB taxonomy): Bacteria > Planctomycetota > Planctomycetia > Planctomycetales > Planctomycetaceae > Planctopirus. Next base: position 2,537 of record PNLE01000238.1, on the reverse strand, counting down.
TGCTGCGACCCTCGGGGAAGGCGCGTGTGGGTCAACAGGCGCTCGATGTGGTGAGCGATGGGGGCTTCGTGCAGCCGGGAACCGAGATTCAGGTGGTTTCGGTGGACGGGGTGCGGATCATTGTGCGGCCGGTGGATGACGGGGTGGTGTGAGAATGATCTCAGACAGATCCAGGGTTGGCATTGTCATGAGTCTCGCTCCCGTTGGCTTGGAAGTTGGACGGGCGGTGAGCAGAATGCCCGCAGGTCATGCGTGAGGGCGGCGTCCAAGAGGCTCTCCACGGGATCCCACCGGCTATTGAAGGAATCGAGATGCCCGCCTGGTACGACATCATTCGCGTCGGCAAAGTTCCCTACGGCAAAGGGGTGTTCGCCATTCGGGAGATTGCCCAGGGGGAAATGATCGGCCGGGTGACCGGGAAGGTGATCACGGATCCCGAGTACACCTCTTCCTACTGCATCGATCTGGGAGATGAAGTGAGTTCACTGGAGCCGCGGGGGCCGTTCCGGTATCTCAATCATTGCTGCCAACCGAATGCGAAGCTGTATCTCCAAGAGACGGTTTACGATGACGGAACTCCCGGCCCGACAGAGGTTTCCGTCGAGGCGCTGACGACGATCGCCGCGGGAGAAGAAGTGCGGATTGATTATGCGTGGGATATCGCTGGTGCGATTCCGTGCCTTTGTGGGGCCATGGAATGCCGGGGTTGGATTGTCGATCCGGCCCAGTTACCCACACTTCTGAAGAAGCAAAAAAAGGCGGCTGCAGCCAGCGGAGCGTCAAAAGCTGGCTCCAACCGTATGAAGTGAAAGCGTTTGCGTTGTCAGAGCAGGCGACGGGAAAGTTGCTCGGCAATTTTCCCCGGTGCGGGCCGCATGGTTGACGATTCGGCGAGCAATTGCCATGATTCGGGACTTCCGGCATTTTTTCTGACAGGCGTTAGGTGCGCACGGCGTAGGTCGTGCAGGAGTCTGCTGCATGGGTCGTTATACGGGTCCTAAGGGACGGGTGAATCGTCGGCTGGGTGCCATCGTTTTCGAAAACGCGGGTGCGATTCGCGCGCTCGAGCGTCGCAACACTCCTCCGGGTATGGCCGAACGCCGCCGCAAGCTCTCCGCTTATGGCACTGCCCACTTTGAAAAGCAGAAGATCAAGTACTACTACGGGTTGCGCGAAGCCCAGCTCCGCAAGTACTTTGAACTGGCCCGCTCGAAGAAGGGGAATACCGGGGAATTCCTCCTCCTGACCTGCGAGCGCCGCCTCGACAACATCATCCGCCGCGCTGGCTTCACCAAAAGCCGCATGCAATCCCGTCAGGGGATTGTTCATCGCCACTTCCAACTCAACGGCCACACGGTCGACATCCCGTCGATCCTCGTGAAGCCAGGTGACGTGATCACTCTGCGTAATCGTCCGAACGTCAAGGAACTCTACGCCGATCTGGTGGAGAGCGCCTCGCTCCCATCGGTCGACTGGCTTGCCGTCGACAAGTCGGGCTTCGAGATCCGCGTGATGGCCCTCCCCACTGCGACCGACATCAGCCTCCCAGTCGAAATCGGTCTCGTCGTGGCCCTCATGTCGCGCTAGCCGTGGTGGTCTTTCACGACTTCCCGCCGGCGATCGTCGAAATTGCGTAATCCTGAAGCCCTCGGAGGTTGCCTCCGGGGGCTTCTTCGCATGATGCTATTCTCGCCCCGCGCTTGATCAACTGCTGCGCCCCGCGATATCCCAAACCCAGATTTCCGAACCACCCATGACTGACACCCGCTATCCCACCATTCTGCTCTTCGGTGCTCCAGGCGTCGGCAAGGGAACGCAGGGGTCGATCATTGGTCAAGTCCCCGGCTTCTTCCACCTGGCGTGCGGCGATGTCTTTCGCTCGCTCAACATCCGCTCGCCGGAAGGAAAAGAGATTTACGACTACAGCTCGCGGGGCGAACTCGTTCCCGACGAACTGACAGTCCGCGTCTGGAACAAAGCCCTCCTCGGCCACATCGCCGTCTCCCGCTTCCGTCCGCCCGAGGAACTGCTGATTCTCGACGGCATCCCGCGCACCGTCACTCAGTCCGAGATCCTCCAATCGACAATCAATGTGCTGAAGGTGGTGCACCTCGTCTGCGCCGATCAGGAGCAGATGATTGACCGCATCAAGCGTCGCGCGATCCGTGAGAACCGGGCCGACGATGCCTCCGAGGAAGTGATCCGCCGCCGGTTCGAGGTATACCGCCGGGAGAGCGACCCGGTGATCAACTGCTATGATCCCGAAAAGGTGGCGTATGTCGATGCGCTCCAGCGCCCCTCGAAGGTCCTTTCGGATGTCCTGCAGATTCTCATTCCGGTACAGGCCGCCTGGCTCGACGCCCTGAAAGAGATCGAAGACTGACGTCTCGCCCTGCTTTTGGTGCGCCCATGGCATCCATTTGGTCTCACATAATCAGTCCGCGAGTGCTTGACCATGGGGTGGCTTTCCATCATCAAGCACAAGTCCTCGCTTCCCACCACCCGGAATGTCCCACCCGTTGCTGACATCGCACCTC
>PNLE01000237.1 GCA_013822855.1 Planctomyces sp. | reverse complement strand
GTGGCGGCCCGGAATGCGATTGCCGAGCGAGGCTGGAAGGTGGTCAATCTCGACTCGACGATCCACGCCGAGCGGCCCAAGCTGTCGGCCTACAAACGGACGATCGCCGAGCGGTTGGCGGAACTCTTGGAGATTGCTCCCGACCAGGTGAGCGTGAAGGCAAAAACGGGTGAAAAGGTGGGGCCGGTGGGTCGCGGCGAGTGCATTGATGCGGATGTGATCGTGCTGTTGGAGAAGGTGGAAAATCCGTGAGCGATCGCCAATTGGCGGTTGATTTTCCCGCCGGCAAGTGTAGTGTACGGGCGTATTGATTGCGGGCGATTGACGATCAACCCACACACACGATCCCAAGGGGGCAGCATGGCGACGACAACGGATGTTCCAGGCAATGGCGCGAAGACTTCGGAACTCGTGACCTACCTGCGGGTGAGGAACGGAGCGAAGGCGATTGCCTTCTATCAACAGGCGTTCGGGGCTCAGGAATTGAACCGGATGGAGATGCCCGACGGGAAGATCGCGCATGCCGAACTGATGTTCGGGGCCACGAAGGTGATGCTGGCGGATGAGTTCCCCGAGTGGCAGGCGCTCAGCCCACTTTCGCTTGGTGGGGCCGGGATCGGGCTGATGCTGACGGTCGAGGAGGTCGACAGCGGCTATCAGAAGCTGATGGGGATGGGCTGTACGTCGCTCATGGAACCCGCGACCCAATTTTACGGCTACCGCGAAGCCCGCGTCATCGACCCTTTCGGTTATGAATGGACGCTGATGAAGCAGGTCGAGGTGATGTCCGACGAGGAAATGGACAAACGGTTCAAGGCGCTGTTCGGGGGGTAGAAATGTTGACTTCTGACTATGGCCTTGTGAAGGTTGGGTGTTCACGCCAATACATCTACTAAATAAAATTCACTACATGGAATGGGTGGTGGGGCTGTCCGGATGAGTTAGGTTCGATGCAGAGATGTGGCCGTCATCAGGATTTCGTTGGCTGTCGTACGGTAGTAGGGGTGGTTTCGGGTCTTTTGTTAATGGCACGCGGCCTATTTGTGATTGCAATCAGGGTGCTTCCAAGTTACGAGTCGATAACGAGTTTGTATTTCCATTTGCAGTTGGGAGGTTGATTCAATGATGCATGAGCCATCGGGGTGATATTGTACTCTTAGTTCTTCGTATTTCGTTTCCCGCACCACTTTCTCATAAATCGCTTCTATTTCCGCAGGGTCGTTGTTCATTGCTAGTTTTTTGATTGATTTCTTTACTGCGTCGTAAGCGAAGTTGCCAATGATTCCTGAGCTTGCAGCGATAAGTACAAAATAAACGACGTCGGAGAATGAATAGGCTGCGTTATTGCCGTTGTTAATGCGACTTTTGTAATCGGAGTAGAGGTCTTGGCCAAGAGGGTTGTTGAGAAGCAGGTTTCGGTATAGATCGTGAGTCAATCGAGCGATGGAGCCACGAGTCACTTCCTGAGAGTCTGGCGTGACAGTGGTGGAAAGAACATTGTCAAACCATTTGTCCGGGTCTTCGATGTGGTTATAACAGCGGAGTGGCTCTGAGAGTGGCAGTGCCGAGTCGTTACATCCTTGGATACCGCAATTGCGGTACGGTTTGAGTTCATCATTGGCGTCCACTTTTTGTCCCAGCTATCTTGAGTTATCTTAGGGAGTGATGGAGGGGAATATAGAAATTGAATCCGTTGAGAATACTCTGTGATTTCTGCGAGTCAATCCCCACCCGCACACCGAACGCCGAGTGCCACTTCTAGCTTGCCAGCAGTGCACCTCCCGCTCACAGCATCGACGGTGAGGCCCCCCAGGCCTAACTTCCAAACACCAAGCACCAACATCAAAAAAAACAACCCCCGATTACTCTTTCAAGCAGTCGGGGGTTGCGCAATGTCCAGCGTCGATCAGTGCCCATCCACGAGACGCCCCGGTGAAGTTTCCCCCGCCGGTTCATCTCGCTGGCTTGTCTGGTGAGACGTCTTTGTGTCGGGCCGCCCCGCTGCTCATCGCGGCGGGTGAAGCTCTCTACCAATGGAAAACTGCCATTGTCCCGCCACTGCCGATGAAGCAGTCATCGGCGGAACACTGTCGGTCCTGCTCGAATTCGAGGGGAGCACCCACAAACGGCACTCCCGCCAGCACGGGGCAAACCCCTTACCAGCCCATCGGCGGCCTGACCGGGCCGCACCGCGAAAGACTTCTGTCCGGATTCACCGGTGGAAATGAACCCACCGGCGAGGCGCGCCCAAAGCGAAGTCCCTCTACCCTATCCCCACTCGTTGCGCCCGTTTCCCGCTCCCGTAGGCCAGGCTCCCGCCTGCCTGTCCGGCTAAGGGCGGCCTTGGAGGTAGATTTCGGTGAGGACGTCTTGGACGTCTTTGAATTTTTTCGCTTTGGCGGCGACGTTGTCGATCTTGGTGCGGGCTTCGATCGAGGAGTGGCCGAGGGCCATGAGGGCCTCATAGGCTTCGGTCAGGACGCTGCGGTCGACATCGGCTTCACGCGGCAGTTCGCGGGCGACCATCAGGGCGAACTTGGTCATCTTGCGGCGGAGTTTCGCCACAATCCGCTCGGCCATCGCGGGGCCGACACCCGGCAACAGCGTCAGTTCCTTGATGCTCTGCTCCTCGATGGCCTCGGCGATCTCGCGCACGGGGCGGACCATGGCGCGGAGCGTTTTCTTGACGCCCATGCCGTCGACCGAGCAGATCATCTCGAAGAATTCGAGCTCGGTCTCGCTGAGGAAGCCCGCCAATCGCGGAACCAGGCGGCCCTGCTGCGGATTGCCGTCGAGGTAATCGAGCGTGCAGAGGCTGACGACTTCCCCCAGTTTCGGCTGGAGCTGCCGACGGACGAATTCGGGGACGAGAACTTCATATTCGAACGCGCCGATTTCGAGGCGGACGATGTCTTCGCTGATGCGGACGAGCTTGCCTGTGATGCGGGTGATCAAGCGGAGCCTTTCGAGTGAAAGCGATATGTCTGGCAAATCTTGAAGAGTCGGTGCATTTCGAGGACTGCATGCACCCTACTAAATTCAACAAATTCAGCTTAGAGGATGGGGTTGGTGATGCGGCTGGCGAAGGCGTGGCAGACGGCGATGGCGGCGGCGTCGGCGACGTCGTTGGGTTCGAGGATGGCGGCGAGGCCCAGTTCCATCTGGACGGCCCGCTGCACCTGCTCCTTGCTGGCCTTGCCGCTGCCGGTGAGGAGGCTTTTGATCTGCCGGGGCATGTAATGGACGATGGGGATGCCCGCTTCGCTGGCCGCGAAGAGGATCGCACCGCGGGCGTGAGCCATGAGGATGGCGGTCTTGGGAAAGCTGGTGTGTGAGAAAACCTGTTCGATGGCGATGGCGTGGGGTTCGTGCCCGTCGGCTGCGCAATCGGCCAGGATCTCGCGGATGCCGCGGCCGATCTCGGTAAGACGGGTGGCGAGGGAGCTGCCTTTGGTGGAGCGGATGACGCCGGCTTCGCGCAAGGCGAGCGTCCGCCCGTGGCAGGCGAGGACCGCGTAGCCGGTGGTGTTGAGGCCGGGATCGACACCGACGATGAGCATGGAGGAGTCACCTGGCTTTCGGGTCGGCGGCGACAAACTTTGAGAAGCCACGAAAGTGTCTAGCCAGCCCTTTACCCCTTGCGCCAAAGTGTGCCGTCGGGGCGGTCTTCGAGGGTGAGTTTGAGCTCGGTCAGCTTGTTGCGGATGAGGTCCGCGACCGGGAAGTTTTTGGATTTCCGGGCGTCGGCGCGGATCTGGATGATGAGCTGCATGAGGCCGTCGAGCAGGCCGTCATCGGCGGAGGTTTCCTTTTCCCGGGGCTGGCGGAAGACACCCAGGAGTAGGCCAAGTTCGCGAACGAGCGTCATGGCGTCGGTCAGCAGTTGCAGGTCGGCGGGGGAGCCGGTGCCGGTTTCCAGCTTCTTTTCGGAGATGAAGCCGTTGATCACCTTGCGCATCTCGAAGAGGACACCGACCGCGCCGCCGGTGTTGAAGTCGTCGTCCATGGCGTCGAGGTAGCGATCCTTGAGGCCGTTCAGTTCCGTGACGACCGCCTGCTGGTCGGGTGTGTGCGCTGTGAGTGGCTTGGAATCGGCACGCTTCACGGGGGCGGCGAGGGTATAGAAGTTGGTCTTCGTCAGCCGCTCGTAGAGCTCGAACAGGCGGAAGAAGCCTTCGAGGCTCTTGCCGGTTTCGGCGATGCGTTCGAGGCTGAAATCGATGGGGCTGCGGTAGTGGGTCGCCAGGAGGAAGAAGCGGACAGTCTCCGGGTGGTGATGGGCGAAGACGGCTGTCTTCACCGATTCGGCACCGGCGGAACCGGCGATCTTGCCAGCCATCTGGGCATCCACATCGCCCTTCTTATCGTGCTGTCCACCGACCTTGCCGGCCTGGCCGCTGGCCTGCATGAGGCCGTTGTGCATCCAGTAGCGAGCGAAGGGATGGCCCGTGCAGCTTTCGCTCTGGGCGAGTTCGTTCTCGTGGTGGGGGAACATCAGATCAAGGCCGCCGCCGTGAATATCGATCGAGTCACCCAGGATCTTCTTGCTCATGGCCGAGCACTCGATGTGCCAGCCGGGGCGACCGGGGCCCCAGGGGCTGTCCCACGCGGGTTCGCCCGGCTTGGATGACTTCCACAGGGCGAAGTCGGCGGGGGATTCCTTGCCGCCCATGGACTCTGCGCGCGTGCCGGTGAGCATCTCCTCGATGCTCCGGCGGCTCAGCTTGCCGTAGTCTTCGTCCTTGGTGCAGCGGAAGTAGACATCGCCGTTGAGGGGATAGGCGTAACCCTTCTCGACGAGCTTGCCGATCATGTCGAGCATGTCGCCGATGTGCTGGGTGGCGTAGGGGAAGTGGTCGATGGAGTCGACGCCCATCAGCTTCAAATTGTCGAAATAGTCGTCTGTCATCTGCTTGGCGAGGGCTTCGACCGTCATCCCTTTTTCGCCGGCTTTGTTGATGAGCTTGTCATCGACATCGGTGATGTTAACGACGAAGGTGACATCATAGCCGGAGTAGGCGAGGTAGCGCTTGACGGTGTCAAAGATGACCGGGCCGACCATGTGGCCGATGTGAGCGGGCTTATAGACGGTGGGGCCGCAGAGGTACATTTTGACCTTGCCGGGCTCGACTGTCTGAAAAGTTTCCTTTTGGCGAGAAAGTGTGCTGTAGACGCGGAGAGGCATCGCATCGATCCGTGATGAATGAGGTGGGCGTTGTCCGTAAAGCCGGAACTCGTGGCTGTTTCGGGAGAATAGCACGCGGCTGCCCGCGCGCGAACAGCAGCCAGACTGGCACGGAGGGTGAGGAGGGGAATGAAGGTGGGGCCAGCGGAGGCTGCCGGGGAGCTCCCCATGGAGGAAATCCAGGAAGTACGGGGCGAAGAAAGCGAAGAAGCAAAGGCTTTCGGACGCATTCCGTTTGCTGTAGGCTGTCGTCAATTCGGTGGAATGAAAATTTGTTGACGGGTGGCCGCGAAGAGGGCTGCCACAATTTGTTTGTTGCCTGTACCACATGACCGCAGGGATGCGTATGTCGGCCGCCCATGCTCCAGTGTCATCATCAACTGCGGTGAAGGACGCTTTTCCGGCAACGGATGCGGAGGCCTTCACCCAGCATCTGGCCACACTTCGACGGCAGGTCGAAGCGGCCATGGATGCTTCGCTGGCCGATCGCCCCGACATCGTGGCGAACGTCCCGCCTTCCTTGCGCGAGTCGATGCGGTATAGCGCCTTGGGGGGCGGCAAGCGATTGCGGCCCGTGCTGGTCCTATTGGCCTGCGAGGCGTGTGGTACTCCGGTGGCCCAGTCGATGCCGGCGGCAGTCGCACTGGAAATGATTCACTGTTACTCGCTGATCCACGACGATCTGCCAGCCATGGACGACGACGATCTTCGCCGCGGGCGACCGACGAACCACATTGTCTATGGGGAAGCGACGGCGATCCTTGCGGGGGATGGCCTGCTGACGCGGGCCTTCGAAGTCCTTGCCACCGAGATCCCTTCCAAGGACGTGGCACTGGCCTGTGTGGCCGATCTGGCTTCGGCGGCGGGTTGGTGTGGCATGGTCGGCGGGCAGGCGGCGGATCTTGCGGCGGAGACCACGCCGATCACGACTTTGGCTGAACTCGAGCAGATTCATCATCGCAAAACCGGACGGCTCCTGGCGTGCGCTCTGACGATGGGTGGCCGGATTGGCGGGGCTTCGGCCCTTCAGTTGGCGGCCTTGTCCCGGTACGGTTTCGCGATCGGGCTGGCCTTTCAAATTGCCGACGACCTGCTGGATGTCGAGGGGACATCGGAAAAACTGGGGAAGCAGACGCAGAAGGATGCGGGTGCCGGAAAGGCGACCTACCCGGGCTTTCTGGGGGTGGAGGCCAGCCGCCAAAGGGCGGCGGATCTGGTGGCCCAGGCGTGCGGCGAGTTGGAACTGTTCGGGCCGCAAGGTGAATGGTTGGCTCATTTGTCTCGGTTCATCATCGAACGGGACCACTGATTTCAGTTCTTTGATACGGGCCAAAGAACGATACACTGAATTTGAAGCAGCACTGATCGATGGCAACACTGGGCTGATGTGCAGGTTTGGTTAACTGGGGGCGTTCCCCTGCGGTTCCTCGAATGCGGTTGTCACGGGAAAACCTTGACGCTGGTATTCGAAGGATCAACACGCGGAACACGAATGGAATCGACCT
>PNLE01000236.1 GCA_013822855.1 Planctomyces sp. | reverse complement strand
TTTTCCGGATGTGGCCCCCGTCTTCTCCGCACTGGCAGAACGTGAAATCAAAATCCTGCTGGCGAGCAACTTCGATGATCGGTTGCGAACGATCATCGCCGGCTTTCCCGAGTTTCAACGGATCGAGCAAGCCGTCATCTCCAGCGAAGTCGGTTGGAGAAAACCGGCCCCGGAGTTCTATGAGTCGTTGATCCACATTAGCCGCCTTCCGCCCGACACAATCCTCATGGTGGGCGACGACGAACAGAACGATGTGTTGGCCGCCTGCCAAGCCGGCCTGCGGGCCTTGCTGATCCAGCGACGACCGACGGCGATATCTTCCCAACCGCACGTCATTCATTCGTTGATGCAGGTACTGGATCATCTTGGCTGATACCGGAGATGTTCAGGGACACGTTCCGTTCGGATCCCGTCCGTTGCCTGAGTTCTTTTGGCTGGATGATGAGATCCTTCGCCCCGGTCTCCCGCTCGGCTTGTCGTGGCCGCTCCCGGACGGCTAGAACTCATTGCTGGAATCGAATTCAACACTCGAAAATTGATGGCGAACATGCGAATTTGCTGAAGTCAATTCTCCGGCGGTCAACGTCCGCCTGTCATCGCATCCCGTCTCCAATAACTCCCGACGCGCTCATCGAGATTGGTTCACCATGCCGCAAGTCTCTTCGTCGACTTCTCCCAGCGGAAAGTCATGTCGCTGGGGAATCCTGGGAGCCGCTGCCATTGCCCGCAAGAACTGGCAGGGTCTCCGCTGGGCGGAAAATTCGCGCCTCGTCGCGGTAGCCAGCCGTAGCTTGGAACGGAGCCGGGAGTTCATCGCCGATTGCCAGGCGAGCGTGCCGCAAAGTTCGCCCGTCGAAGCCATGGGAAGCTACGACGAACTCCTTGCCCGGCCCGATATCGACGCGGTCTACATTCCCCTCCCCACCGGCGTGCGCAAGGAGTGGATCCTCAAGGCGATCGCTGCTGGCAAGCATGTCCTCTCCGAGAAGCCGGTTTGTGTCGATGCCGATGATCTGCGGGAGGTCGTCGCCGCAGCCGCCAAAGCCAAGCTGCAATTCATGGACGGCGTGATGTTCATGCACAGCGCGCGGCTTGAACCCCTCGTGGCCCAACTGCATAATCCCGAGGCGATGGGGCCCATCCGCCGGATCGTCTCGCATTTTTCCTTCAACGCACCCGCCAGTTTCTTCGAAGACAACATCCGCGCCAGCGGCGAACTGGAACCGCTCGGCTGCCTGGGCGATCTGGGCTGGTACAACATCCGGCTCACGCTGTGCGCGACGAAAGGCTTGATGCCGCACACGGCCCGCGGCCGCATTCTTCGCGCGACCTCCTCGGGCGTTCCCACCGAGTTCTCCGCCGAACTCGATTTCCCCGGCGGCACCACCGCCAGTTTCTTCTGCTCCTTCCATACCGAGACGCAGCAGTGGGGCCATTTCAGTTGTGAGAAGGGATATGCCACGCTGGATGACTTCGTCCTCCCCTGGTACGGAGCCGCCAGCCGGTGGTCGACCCACCGCGCGAGTGTCGTCTCCCAAGGCTGTTTCATGCGGATGGAAAACCACGAGCGATTCCATGCCGTCGATGAACTGGCGACCGCTGGTGACACCGCGCAGGAGACGAACATGTTCCGCACGTTCTCGAAGCATGTGCTCGAAAAATCGCCCGCCACATACTGGCCCGAGATTTCGCTCAAGACACAACTCGTGCTGGATGCCTGCCTGAAGTCGGCCCGGGCCGATACTCCCACCCCCGTGGAATCCCTGTAAAAGTCTCTTGCTCTTCCACAGGGGTGGAACGTCAGGGCATGCGGAAGGCATGTTGGCGGCGGGACGGGAATTGCCCGTCGCCACCTCCTCGATACGCAGCCAGCGGATGAAAGGGGTTGAGGTGTGTCGATGGCCGCGAGGGTGCGCGGCTCGAATGCATCGCGTCCTTCGGGTATCCTGACCCGTGGAGATGCGAGACCTCATTCGCCATCGGAACGCCTTCCATGATGTCCCCGCCAGAGCCATTGATCGTCTCCAGTGCGAAATGCCGATCGTCCCGGCTTGCGACCGGAGGCTCGATCCTTCACCACTGGTCGCCTCCATGGAACCTCCTGCTGCTGGTTTTCTGCTTGTGCCTGTCCGCAGGCTGCCAGAGCGAGGCGGACGAGAGCCTGGAGGCGCAGGCCGATCTTCCCGCCCACAGCTTCAAAAAGTTTGTCCGTCCTCCCCAGCCGCAGCCGGATCCCGTCCTCGGCGCCGGATTCTTGGATCCTCCCCTCGAACCGCCCGGCACCACGGCCCAAGCCACCGTCGAATTTCTCATCGACGGCGTCCGCAAGCGGCAACCCGAACGTTTCGTGCTCTTCCTGCCGCTCGCCTGGCGCAAAGACTTCAACAATGTCATGCACGAAGCCGGCTGGTCCATGGATGGCCTCCTCTGGAGCAAATCCTTCCAACTCGTGGGCCGGTTCAGCACGGCCCTCAAATCCAAGCTCCCTCTGTTGAGCGAAGCCTGGGGAATCTCGGCCCGACAGACGAAGAACGACGTTCCCCAGGCCGGCGCAAGCGGCGACATGACGGCCGGAGAGCCGAAGATGAACCGCTCGCTCATCGAGCAGAATCTCGCCGAAGCGGTTGATGTCGCGAATCTGCTGGCCTTCTCTCGCGTGACGGATCTCGAACAGCTGCGACGCGGCTCGATCGAAGATATCCTGCGCGATTCGGGAAGACGCGTGATCGGGCGACTCGCCTACGAAGCCGAACAGCGCGGTGAAACCCCGTTCGCACTCTTCGATCGTCTCGAAGTCACCACCGTCACCCCGGACAACTCGCCGGCGGGATCACCTTCGATCGTCCGTCTGCATGATCCCGTCTCCGGCCAGTCCCACGAGATCGAATTCATCAAGGTCGATGAAACCTGGGTTCCTAAATCGATCGCCGAAGCCTGGCCCGAATTCCTCGCCCAGACCCGCGATTGGGCCAAAACCTTCGATAAGATCGATTGGGAGCAACTCCGCCCCTCGCTCATAGCCAATCTCGCGAAGATCGAGAGTGCGGTCGGGCGGGTTGAAGCCGCTACGACACCGGTGGAGATCCTGGCACCGCTCACATTGATCGGAGCCGAAGTCGGCCAGATGATGTCGACCCTCAGCCCGGAGTCGGCCAGCCAGCTCACGCCAGTCGGCCCCTCCCGGAAAGTCACCGTCATCATCGACAGGCCGCTCGCCGGCGACGACCTGACCCGGATCCTCGAGCAGTTGGTGGCGGCCAGCCCCGAACCCTCCCGCACTGAGTACGTCGCCAGCACGCTCAATGGCCGAACGGTCGTCGAACTGGGGCCGGTCGAGGATCCCGCCGCCTTTGCGGGCCGACTTGCGGAAAAGAAAGCCCAGGCGCCCGACGAGAAGTCCGCGAAGGAAAGCTCAACGGAGTTCGACGCCACCAAGCGGGAAATCCGCTGGTCCCCCTCCTTCCCGTGACCGCCGCCCAGCCCGCCATCCCGCAGCGGCGACAGCCCCGACGGCGGGCGATTGACACCTTCGCGAAAATCAACCTACACTTTCGACCTTCTGTGTCACGTGCTTATCCTTTGATGGGCGGGGCCATGGCTCAGTGGGCGGCTCCACCCGTCCACTCTCCACCCGATCGCCGCCACTCCCGCAGACATTCCACCCCACACCAGTGATACCCCTCGAGATCCGCTTTCACGGAGCGACCGCATGACGACCGCAGGCAGCATTGAAAGTTCGCTCCAGGAAACCCGCAAATTCCATCCCTCCGCCGAGTTCAGCGCCCACGCCCACATCTCGAGCGAAGAGCAATACCAGTCGATGTGGCACCGGGCCAAGGACGATCCTGCCGGCTTCTGGGGGGAACTCTCGAGCGAACTCAAGTGGCTCGCCCCCTGGAACGAAGTCATCACGGGTGAGATGCCCGACACCCGCTGGTTCACCGGCGGCAAAATCAACGCCTGCGACAACTGCGTCGACCGCCACCTCGCCAGCTGGCGGAAGAACAAGGCCGCCATCATCTGGGAAGGCGAGACCGGCGAGACCCGCGTCCTCACCTACAACGATCTCCACCGCGAGGTCAGCAAGTTCGCCAACGTCCTCAAAAAACTGGGTGTCGTCACGGGCGACCGCGTGACGCTCTACATGCCGATGATCCCCGAGCTGGCCATCGCCATGCTGGCCTGTGCCCGCATCGGCGCGACCCACTCGATCATCTTCGGCGGCTTCAGCGCCGATGCCGTTGCCGACCGCAACAACGACGCCCAGGCCAAAGTCATCGTCACCGCCGATGGCGGATGGCGTCGCGGCAAGGAAGTCCCCCTCAAAGCGGCGGTCGATGAAAGCCTCGCCAAAAGCCCCACCGTCGAAAAGGTCGTCGTCGTCCGCCGCACGGGCCAGCAGGTCCGCATGCAGACCGACCGCGACTACTGGTGGCACGACCTCATGGGCGATGTCGATCCCCATTGCGACGTGGTGCCACTCGACAGCGAGCATCCGCTCTTCATCCTCTACACCTCCGGCAGTACCGGCAAGCCGAAGGGTGTTCTTCACACGACGGCGGGCTACCTGCTCGGCGCGACGATGACCAGCAAGTGGGTCTTCGACCTCAAGGAGGACGACACCTACTGGTGCACCGCCGATATCGGCTGGATCACCGGCCACAGCTACGTCGTCTACGGCCCCCTCTCCAATGGCTCGACGGTCGTCATGTACGAAGGGGCTCCCAACTGGCCGGATGAAGGCCGCTTCTGGGAGATCATCGAGAAATACCGCGTCAGCGTCTTCTACACCGCCCCCACGGCGATCCGCGCGTTCATCAAGTGGGGCGATCACTGGCCGCAAAGCCGGGATCTTTCGAGCCTGCGCCTTCTGGGTTCCGTCGGCGAACCCATCAACCCCGAAGCCTGGATGTGGTACCACCGCATGATCGGCGGCGAACGCTGCCCGATCGTCGATACTTGGTGGCAGACCGAAACCGGCGCGATCATGATCAGCCCCTTGCCGGGGGTCTCCGCGACGAAGCCCGGTAGCTGCACTCGCCCACTTCCCGGCGTCGTCCCCGAGATCGTCAGCAAAGATGGCGAACCACTCGGACCCAACGAGGGGGGCCTGCTCGTCCTCAAGCAGCCATGGCCCAGCATGCTGCGCACGCTCTACGGCGACCACGAACGCTTCAAGCAGACCTATTTCAGCGCGATCAAGGGGGCCTACTTCGCCGGTGACGGCGCCCGCCGCGACTCCGATGGCGACATCTGGGTCATGGGCCGCGTTGACGACGTGCTCAACGTCTCCGGTCACCGCCTCAGCACGATGGAGGTAGAAAGCGCCCTCGTCGCCCACGCCGCCGTTGCCGAAGCGGCAGTCGTGGGCTTCCCGCACGACATCAAGGGGGAGGGGATCTGCTGCTTCGTCACGTTGAAGAACGCCGATCCGGACGGTTCGGATTCGCTCACCGCCGATCTGATCCAGCATGTCCGCAAACACATCGGCGCCTTGGCGACACCCGACAAGATCCGCTACACGACAGCCCTGCCCAAGACCCGCAGCGGCAAGATCATGCGTCGCCTGCTGCGGGACATCGCCGCTGGCCGCGAATCGACCCAGGACACCTCGACCCTCGAAGACCTCTCGATCCTCGCCAAACTGCGAGATAGCGACGAAGCGTAAGCATTCCCCCTCGCCCAGTCTTCTGGGAGAGGGCCGGATGAGGGCGAGCCCGTCCGTACAAGACCGTCAGCGATTCTCGGCGTTTTCCCCGACGCCGGGAATCTGCATTTAGCAACTTGATATAGCGAGTAGAAAGTCCAAATAACATGCCCGCGCAAAGCTGCGGGGCATGCCACCCGAGCGCCACTTCAAATGGAAACGCGTATCAGGTTCGCCTCCAAAATAGCAGACCTAACCCACTCCTCGCCCCAGATACACCGCGCGAATCAGTGGTTGATACGGTTTGGATTCCAAGACGAGCAAATCGACGTCGCCCTCCTTCTTGAGGCCGTAGGTGCCGGGGGAATGGGGGAGTTTGAAGCGAACCGTGCGCTCCAGTCCGCGGACTTCGTAGCGGATTGTGACATAATAGGCGTAGGTGGGAGTGGTCTGGATCGTGCTGGAATTGCTACGCGTGTTCGTGTCGTGGCGGTCCGTGGCTTCGACAACACCTTTGATCGCCTCGCCTTCGCCCAGAATCCTCCTCACCACCAGATAACGCCACAGCGCGACAGATCCGGCGAGAAGGGCCACCACGCCGCCACCCAGCGAGATCCAAGGGGCCGACAGCACCAGGTCGGGGTCGACTGGCACCACCGCGTTGGGTTGCGGGTGGATGACCCACCAGATCCCGCCTGCCAGCATCAGCCCCAGTATCATCGTTGTCGTCGCCCCCCGGATCACGGGTTCGATCCAATAAAGCGAGCAAATGCCGGGCAACGACTGGGAGGTGGGGTTCATGTGGGTATCAAGGGAGAGTGATGGACTTTGTTTCAAAGCTCGACATCTTGGTTTGTCTGGAAACAGAAAGCGTCCCGGTAGCTTGCTCGTCGCAGAAATCGACCGCCACCACTTGCCAGAGGTGAACTACATCAGCCGATCACGTGCCAAACTAAAAATGTGCTCCAATTCATCCACCGATAGAACATGGGGCTGCACACCAATTCCACTGTAAACAGTAAAAGTCAATTTCTTATTGATGGCCGTAATTTCACCAATCAGCGGGCCGCCAT
>PNLE01000235.1 GCA_013822855.1 Planctomyces sp. | reverse complement strand
GTCCGTCGGGTAGTTCGGAAGCGAACGGTGCCGCCACCATGATCAGCACCAGCGACAGCCCCATCAGGACGGCGGCTTGCCGCGAACCGCGGAAAGCGACCAGGGCCGCGACACCGGTGGCCGTCGCCACCCCTTCCCCCAGCGCGATCGGCCAGTGAGTTTGCAGCAACAGGAGGGTTGTCTGCGACACGTCGATCTCCGTCGTCGCACCCAGGGCGAGTTGCAAGGCGAGCGATGTCACAGCGGCGAGCACGCTGGCGCTGGTGGCAGCGAACCAGATGAAGTAGCGATAGGCCAGTGTTTGCGGCACAGCTTTATTGGTCGGTTGAAGAACCGAGGTCAGACGCAGCATCAGCGTCGTAACGCCACAGGTGATGACACCCATGTTGATGATGTTCGCCCCGAGTGCCGTCAGCCCTCCGTCGGCGAACAATCCCGCCTGGATGGTGAGGATCATCGCCATCACACAGCAGGCCGCCCATGGGCCGAGGAGGATCGTCGCGAACGCTCCTCCCAGAATGTGGCCGGAGAAATGCTCCCCGGGAATGGCGACGTTGCACATCTGGAGGGCGAACACGGCATTCCCCACGGCGGCGGCTTGGAAGATCGAAGGGGCCGTGGCTGGCGATTGGCGAAGTTCCCCGCGCCATTTCCACAAACTCACGCCGACTGCGGCAGCTGCCAGAGGTGCGGTGGCCAGGCACATTGCGGGTGAGAGAACGCCATCGGGCACGTGCATCGACGAATTCCGCGTAGAAGACAAAGGAGCTCAACGCTCGGGCGTTGATGGAGATTGAAAACTGGGGGAAAGCAGCTGATGCCTGGTTGCGGGATCTGAAAAGAACACTTTCCGGCGTCCTGGCTGCTAACCCTTCTTGTCATTCGGATCTTACCAGAGTGCTGGAACTGCCGGAAGCACGCCTTGGGCTTTATGATGCCGCTCAATCATTCCAGCGGATCGGTTCGCTCGGATGAAATGCCCCCACTCGAACATTCTGGTTCCTCGACTGCTCGGTGAATCAGCCCCAATAGTTTCCCAACAGAAATGTCCCACGTGGAAGTGACTCCCGCCGCGACGCATGAACTGGAACGCTGGAGGGCACTCCGCGCCACGCCGGAAATCTTCGATCGCATGGCCAGCCTCGAGGGGCCGGAGTTTCGGCGACAGGAATTGCTCCGCCGGGAGTTTCCCGCCGAATTGGTGACGCTGGGACTTCTCGTGGCCGATTTGCGCGTGCGGGCGAAAACCCGATTCGTGCTGGCCCCGTCGATGTGGTTTGACCGCAAAGGGCTGGAGCAGGCGACCAGCGAGCAGGTCGCCATCCACAAGGCCAAGCGTTTTCCCCAGGGGGAGCGGGTCTTTGACATCTGCTGCGGGGTGGGTGGCGACGCGCTGGCCCTGGCCCGGCGCGGGCCGGTGACTGTGGTGGACGCCGACGCCCTCCAACTCGAACGGCTGAAGTGGAACGCCCAACTTCATGGCGTGGAGGAGAACATCACCTGTCTGCACGCGATGGCGGAATCAGTCGATGTTACCGGCGGCTGGATCCATGTCGATCCCGATCGCCGGCCGGATCTCAACACCAAAGGCATAAGTGGCCGCATTCAGAGGATCGAGGAACTTGCGCCGCCGTTGGAAGTGTTGCAGCGGCTCATGGCCAGTGCCCGGGGTGGCGCGATCAAGCTCTCACCCGCCAGCAACTTCGGCGGCAAGTTTCCCGATGCCGAAGTCGAACTGATCAGTCTGGGAGGAGAGTGCAAAGAGGCCACAATCTGGTTTGGCGAATTGGCTGGCGAGGAACCCTTCCGGGCCACTGTGCTGCCGGAAGGGGAGACGATCGCCGGTCATCCGCTGAGTGTCATGACGCGGGTCGAACCACCGGGGAAATATCTGTTCGACCCGGATCCGGCTGTCGTCCGCGCTGGATTGGTGGATGTCTTGGCCGATCGACTGGGGCTGTGGCGGCTCGATGATGCCGAAGAGTATCTCACTGGCGACCAGCCGCTTCTCAGTCCGTTCCTGCAGACGTTCGAGATCGATCAGGTTGTGGGGAGCAACGAGCGTGAGTTGAAGTCGGCACTGCGCGAGCGGGGCTACCGCGAGCTGGAAATCAAATGCCGGCACATCCGCATCGATGCGACCGCGATGAGGAAAAAGCTCCCCATGGGGAATGGTTCCGCCGGGGTGGTGATCGTGGCGAAAATCTCCGGGCGGCAGCACCATCTTCTGGGCCATCGACTCAGCCATCGTGGTTGAGGGGGGGGGTGTGCGTGAATGGAATGAAGCGAAGGCGGCGCTTCCGTCAAAATGACAGGAAACGCCGCCTTCAGTCGTTCGGAGCATTTGGGAAGGTTTGTGCAGAAAGCCTCTGCTTGAATCACTCGGCGGGCGCCACATCCCGGAAGCTGAAGAAGGCGAAGGGCTCAAGAGTGAGCGGTGGCATGGGCTTGGTCGAGATCCGGAAAGGATACCGATAAACGACCACCTTGCCAGTGGTAAGTTCGCCGATGTAGACCACTCCGGTGGAAGTTTGCGGGCCACCGCGGGTCGTCAGGTTGCCGTCGCCGGAGATGATGACAAACTGCGGCTTGGCGGTGGGATCGAGACCGAAATCGGCTGCGATGCTGCGGAAGTAGAAGTTGGTGAAGGTGGCGGTCTGCTGGTTGAGAAGAGCGCCCACCAAGCGGCCCGTGAGGAAGTCGAGCACGAAAATTGTGTCCGGGTTCTGAAAGCCAGTAGTGGCTGTGGTGATGGCGAATTTGTCGTTGCGATCCGTCCCGCGGGCCTGCACCTGTTCGGTCGGCCAGAAGCTAGAAAGGGCCAAGCCCAGGCAAAGACCGGCGACCAGCCAAGGCATTTTGCTGGCGGATGGGGACATGGGTGCCGTCATGATGTCGCTGCTCCGGGATGAAGATGGGAGTTGGGAATGGGGCTTGATCCGTCCTCGCAGTATATCCATCCCTTTGCAACTGTGTGAACTGCGATTCCTGAACAAGAAGTTTCGGCCATCGCTGCCGATCGGGTGGGTGTTCTCATGCGAGTCGGCACCCGGCGTGTCGTCCTGCTGGTGTCGCTAAGGCTGTTTGGGGACGTCGTTGGTGAATCCACCTCCCCGTGGAAACGACTCCGCTTGCGGGATATTCTCCCTGACTGAGGTTTGGCGGCAGACCTGCCGCAACGGATCGACGTCTTTTGTCCCTACAAAACGACGTCTCGATCTCCATCAGGCATAGATGAGCACGTCCGATTTCCACAAACGATCCGAATTGAAAGACCGAACTCATGGACACCACGAACGGCGGCTTGAATCGTAAACTGCGTATGGCCTTGGTGGGCGGCGGCTCGGGTTCTTTCATCGGCCGAGTCCATGCCACCGCCGCCGTCCTCGACAACCGGGCGGCGCTGGTGGCCGGGGCGCTCTCGTCAGATCCCCAACGGGCCAAGAGTTCCGCCGGTGGCTACGACATCAGCCTCGACCGGGCCTACAGTTCGTATCAGGAACTCATCGCCAGCGAATTGGCCCGCCCCGCCAGCGAGCGGATCGATTTCCTGACGATCGCCACACCCAATCACATGCACTTCCCGGTGGCGAAGGCGGCGCTGGAAGCGGGTTTCAATGTCATCTGCGACAAGCCGATGACATTCGATCTGGCCCAGGCCGAAGAACTGGTGAAACTGGTCGAGAAGTCGGGTGTCGTCTTCGCCGTGACGCACAATTACACGGGATATCCGCTCGTTCGCCAGGCCCGTGAAATGGTGCTCGGTGGCGAACTGGGCGAGATTCAGTGCATCCGCTCGAACTACATCCAAGGCTGGCTGCGGACTCGCCTTGAATCCTCAGACCAGAAGCAGGCCGCCTGGCGGACCGACCCCTCCAAGTCGGGCGCGGCGGGGTGCTTCGGGGATATCGGCACCCATGCCTACAACCTCGGTCGCTACATCACGGGCCTGCTTCCCGAAACGATTTCCTGCCATCTCCGGACGTTCGAGGAGGGTCGCGCATTGGATGATTACGGCCACGCCGTCATTCAATTTGAAAACGGTGCCTTGGGGACGGTGACCGCCAGTCAGGTGACACATGGCCGCGAAAACGATGTCACGATTGAAGTCGATGGCACGAAGGGGGCCCTCCAGTGGCGTCAGGAAAATCCGAACGAGCTGATTTTCCGCCGCAACGGCTCTGCCCATCAGATCTACACCCGCGACCCCAATGCTCCTTACATGTTGCCCTTGGCGAAGGCTTCCTGCCGGCTTCCCAGCGGGCACCCGGAAGCCTTCTTCGAGGCTTTCGCGAACATCTACCGCGCGGCCTTCGATGCCATGGCGCTGAGGGCTGGCGGCGGTTCATTTGAAACCCGCAACACGGTTTACCCCAACGTCTACGACGGTGTCGAAGGGATGTACTTCATCCAGCAGAGCGTGGCCAGCAGCCGGGAGAAGGGTGCCTGGCTACCTCTTAAGCACCCCCTCGCCCGCAAGTAGGGCAATCTCGGTTCCGTTCAGTGATTTCTGGTCGTGAGAGACCGGTCGTTCAAGCAGCATCTGGTGTCACCAGATGCTGCTTTCGTTTGGAACGAAGGGCAACTTCACTCCTGGGAATGAATATCAAGTGGAGGCTGCCAGCCTAGCGAGCATATGGTGGCAAAGGATTCGTGTAACGAAGGATCGCTGAAGGTTTGCACATGCCAAATCCCCAAGTCTGATCTGCTCTCTTTTCGACATTCAACAAGATTCGCCGAGTGGCAATTTGATAGGCAGGCAATGTATTTGGGCTTTGTGGGGCAGGTCGTCTTAGTTTTTCAAAAATCTGGAAGCGGATGGTCGAAAACTGATTGCACAATGGCGATGACAGTCACATCATCACTGGCTATTCGGATACTACTTTTTTTCACGACTGTCGCTGCGATTCTTGGCGACAGTCTTCAGCGGGCCATCTGGGTTCTGAAGGGCTTATGATGAAAGTTCGAGTCACCTGCCAGTCGTGCTATGAACCATTCATGGTGACTGAGGAAAAGGTTGGCAGGAAGGTCCGCTGCAGTCAATGCGGGGAAGTGACGATTGCCTCTGCTGGGGGGAAAAGGGGCAGCAAGGGTTCTGGCGGTGGCATTCCAGTACCAGTAGCGGTGGGTGGGGGCGTGGCGATCGCCGTTGTCGCCGTCGCTGCGTTGCTCCTCCTGCGACCGGCGGCCGCTCCACCTGGCCCGATTGCTCCCGCGCAGGCGGCAACACAGCCTGTTGCCCTCCAACCATCGACCGGCGCCTCGTCCGGAACGGCGGTTCCGATCTCCACATCCTCTGTTGGAGGGGCGATGGCGACGTCGATCTCGACGACACCGGCTTCCACCACACCCGCCGTGGCAGCGATCGCCCCTGCGGCGACACCTTCCAGTCCCACGCCAGTTCCAACCCCTGCCGGCGAGATGGCCGCCAGCACCTCGGGTGGTGCCGTCTCGACGGAAAAGCCGGTGGCCAAACCGGCTGACGACAAGGTCGCATCCACTTCCACGGACAAGACGAAATCCGAGACCGACACGGCGAAATCCAACTCGCGCAAATCTGATTTCGATCTGCCCACGACCACCAAGCTCGAATTGCCGGAACTCATCAAGCGGGTGGAACCATCGGTCGTCGTGATCTCGACATCGGGGAAGGACGGCGGCGGGCAGGGGAGCGGCTTTGTCATCGACAAGGATGGCACGGTCGTCACCAACGTGCACGTGATTCGTGGTGCCAGCAAGGCCACAGTACGTCTGGCCGATGGCACCAAAGGGGAAATTACCGGGATCAGGCTGCTGATGCCCACCAAGGACATTGCCATCGTCACCGTCGATCTTCCCCGTGACAAACTCCATCCACTTCCCGTCAGTAAGCTCATTCCCGACAAAGGGATCTCGACGGCCGCCTTTGGGGCGCCGATCGGCCTTTCCTTTACAGCCTCCGAAGGGATCATCAGCAGCATCCGTCCGGCGGATGAACTGGAGATGACCGAAAAGACCGAGGGGATGTGGCTGCAAACGACCTCCCCCATTTCTCCCGGCAACAGTGGCGGCCCCCTGGTCGACATGTTCGGCAGCGTGGTGGGGATGAACACCATGCAGTACTCGATCGGTCAGAACCTTAACTTCGCGATTTCCTCCAAGGACATCCACGAAGCGATCGAGGCCGCTCCCGACAAGAGCAAGCCACTGGATGCGGTTCCCGAATTGCAGGAGAAGCCCTCCATCGCCCAGCAGCGATTGGCCGCCAAGAACGAAATCGGCACGATTCGCGGGCAAAAGCTGCTGGCGGGTGTGACGGAAATCTTCCCGATCAACATGGCCCGTTATCGCGCCGTGGTGCTTGATCCGACGGGCAATATCTGGGGGCGGATCGTCCAGCGATCCGAGGCGATCGTCGAGAAGTGCGGCATCGATCTCTCTTTCGTGGACGATCCCTCCGCCGACGCGTCGGTGATGCTCGTCCATCTCGATCTGAAACGATCCCGTAAGGGGGGGCGTGACACGGGCACCCAGGAACTGGTTGTTCGCGCGGAATTGATCGTCTTCGACAACGAAGCCGAAAAGCGGGTCGACAAGCTCAACATTGTCTGGAAGAACGAAATGGTCATTGGAACCATCAGCGCCCAGGCATTGGCAACCGGCAACTTCCCCCGCGGAGCCAGCGAGAATCTGACCAAGTTCTTCGCCACCTTCCAGACGGCCTACACCAAAGCCGTTCGCG
>PNLE01000234.1 GCA_013822855.1 Planctomyces sp. | reverse complement strand
CGTGGCGACATAGCAATCCACTGATGGCGTTTTCTCGCCAGTCATGGCCGGACGCAGAATCGTTGTGGCTGATTTCGACGTGACCGATTTCGATGAATCTCCCGCAGCCTGGGTCGTCCCGTTCTGCGATGCCGCGGCCGAGGTCTTTCTTTGCATGCTGCAGGCGGCTTGCAGCACGGATACGATCCTTCCCGCCGATCAGGCGCCGCGGCTGGAAGCTGTCGCGGTGGCGATTGACCTCTCCGGCACCGGGCCGGGTCGGGTCATCATCAGTGTCTCCGAACGGACGGCCGACCAGTTCGTCGAGCGCCTCACAGGAGCGGGTGCCGAGGGAGACCCCGCCCTGCTCCGCGATATTGTCGGCGAAGTCGCCAACATGATCGCGGGTTCGGGCAAGGGGAACCTCCCCCAACTCGGCTTCCTCATCGGCACACCACGGCCACTCACTGCTCAAGAGTCATTGGATCCTGCGGCGAACTGGCCTTGGCGGCGGATAGCCATTTTGGCGACTTCACTCGGGCCATGCCTCCTGGATGTGAGCTGGAACCTGCCGCCCGGTGCCTTGGCGGCCGACAATAACCTTCCAGAAGTCGCGTGACGGCCTCCGGCTGGCTCAGTTCCTCCGGGAAGCCGACGACACTCCCCACGGCATAAACCCGAGAATGCCAGGTTCTCCCGGCGGCATCGCACCACAGTCGCCCGCATTCATCCGTTTCGATCCCCAGAAGGCTCAATCCCAGATCGCCGGTGCAGCCAACCTCCGGGCTGGAGCAGACGACCTGCTCCGTCAGTACGCGCTCCCCCGAACAGAGTTCGATTTCCCGCAAGGGGCCTCGACCCCGGATGCCGCTCACACCCAGCCGATACTCGCGCCACTTCGTAGGGCCGCTTCGCTGGGGCAAACGTCTCCCGATCAACACCACATCGCTTCCCAGTTCCGTGTAGGTTCTGGCGACCGCCTCCGCCCACGAGTTGCTCCCCAACACGGCCAGTGTTCGAGGAGAGGTCGCAGAGAGCAACAATTCCCCTAGAGACAGAGGTGTGACACCCGAGGTTACTTCGTTCGATTTGCCATGAAATGCGGCCAGCGTCGACTCTTGTCGAACCGGAGCGACGATACTGCCCGTCGCGACAAGCAGCATTCGTGTCACAAGTGACGGGCCGCTCTCGCCGACCGCACCATGACTCTGACTCTGCATCGCCTGTGCGGCAATTACGATCGAACTGGAGTCGGCCCCCAGTACACGCGGATGCCCTGTGAAGGAGTCGACGCGAGCCGCCTGAAGATCCCGCTTCTGCTGGATCGCCTTATGCCGGCCCAAACGAGCCAATCTTCGCGAAAGTGTGTGGTCTTGCGTCGTTCGACCCGAGACTGACCGACCGGAGACTGACCGACCGAAGTCCGACCGATCAGTCGTCGTAGGGGAATCCTCCCGCTGACAGACCAGCTCCAACATTTCCGGCGTCCACTGCGGCCCGACCCGCAAGGCGGAAAGCTCCCAAGCGTTCGGTGGCTCGATGATCGCCGTGCGCAAGCCCAAACGGGCTGCCGCGACGGCCGCCTGGGCGGCCAGTGCCGTCCCTCCGGCAACGGTGCAATCATACATGGTTCCACCCTCCCGAATTGACGACCAACGACGACACAACCACTCACAGCCGTCCAACAACACACTGGACGACCAAGACCAAGAAACGATCACTCTCCATCCCAAGGTGACTTACTGCCCCGGATCCCCCTGAAAAACAGGGACATGCTGTGGCACGGCGAATACCAGAGCGCAGCGGCTTTGATGGATGTCGCATGACGCCAATTGAGATCGACGCGGACACACAATGGAATAAATGCAAAGAGTGCGTAGTCTGCAAAAAGATTGACGAACCAGTTCCCCCTGCCGGTTGAACCGGTTACTCCGCTTTGGGCATCACTGAGATGGCCGGACATCACGATGCGGAGTACAGCTCCGCGCAGGCGGAATCGCGTCGGCAGCCTTGTTTTCCGCCTCGCTCTTGAACGTCCGGTGGCAGGTTCATAGACTACTGCAAAGCTCATATGCATCACGCAACTGTTTCCCGCGACAAGAGATCGGAACGGATCGACAGCCGATGACTGACATCGTAGAGATCCGCCGCTCGGATGATCCGCGGGATGTCATCCATCGCGTCTGCGAAGCCTTGGCCCAAGGTGAACTCGTCGGTCTCCCCACGGAAACGACCTACATCGTGGTGGCCAGCGCCCTCTCCGAGCCGGGCGTCGCCAAACTCAAAGCTCTGGCGGCCTCCACAG
The DNA here is from genome assembly GCA_013822855.1 of Planctomyces sp. Lineage (GTDB taxonomy): Bacteria > Planctomycetota > Planctomycetia > Planctomycetales > Planctomycetaceae > Planctopirus. The sequence goes on along the minus strand of PNLE01000234.1, from coordinate 4,508 downwards.
CGGATTCTTCCAATCCTGCCGCCGCCCAACTCCCCCGCTACGAGCTACTGCTCAAAGCGGCGGAAGAAGCACTCGATTACCTTGTCGAGCAATCCCGCTACGGGCGGAAACTCATCCGCCGCTGCTGGCCGGGGCCGGTGACACTCCGCTTTCCCGGCAAGCACTGCGGCTGGTTCTTCAACAAGCTCCCGGCTCCCACGCGGGACATCCTCCACCATCGGGATGGGGCCGTCTCCTTTCGCGTGCCGGCCCACACCCTACCGGCTGATATCCTCAGCCTGCTCCCCGGGCCGCTGGTGGCACTGGCGGAAGTTCAGCCGCAACCCGTCCCCATGCGACTGGCCACGGATATCTCGCAGGCGTACGGCCCTTCACTCACATTGATCGTCGACGACGGCCCCTCGCGATATGGCGAGCCCGGCACCGTCATCGAAATCGGCGACCACGACTGGAAGATCGCCCATGCGGGGGTCGTCTCCGATCGCACCATGGGGCGGCTCGCCAGCGAAGTCATCCTCTTCGCCTGCACGGGCAACACCTGCCGCAGCCCGATGGCCGAAGTTCTCTTCCGCAAGCTTCTCTCGGAAAAATTGGCCTGCCCCGAGGAAGAACTAGTCGATCACGGCTTCGTCGTCCTTTCAGCCGGGCTGGCGGCGGCGATCGGTGCCCCGGCCAATCCCGAAGCGATCGCACTCTTGTCCGAAGAGGGCCTCGATCTTCGCAATCATGAAAGCCAGCCACTGACCGAGCGTCTGTTGCAGCAGGTCGATATGATCTACACCATGACGCGGGGGCATCGAGACGCCATTCTGGCGGAGCGGCCCGATCTCGCATCTCGCGTAAGAACTCTCAGTGCCGTTGGTAAAGACATCGCGGATCCCATCGGCGGTGGCCGGGAGATCTATCGCGACTGCAAACAGACCATCGAAACGCACTTGCAGCAAATCATCCAGGACCTTTTGTCGATAAGATCCCAGCCGTCATGATGAAGATAGCCGTTGCCAGCGATCATCGCGGCGTGCACATCAAATCGAAAATCCTCGCGCAGGTCACCGACCTGGGGCATCACGCCATCGATTTCGGCCCGACCGATCACGACAGCGTCGATTATCCCGATTTCGGTGCCCGCGTCGCCAAAGCCGTCTCGCGGGGAGAGATGGATCGCGGCATCCTTATCTGCGGTACGGGGATGGGGATGTGCATCGTCGCCAACAAGTTCCGCGGTGTCCGCGCCGCAACCTGCCATGACGATGTCACCGCCGAACTCAGCCGCCGGCACAACAACGCCAACATCATGTGCCTCTCCGGCGATCTTCTCGGTGAACCCTTCGCCATGCGGATGGTTGAAATCTGGTTGACGACCGAGTTCGAAGGGGCCCGCCACGCCCGCCGCGTCGACAAGATCACCCAATACGAAGCCGAAGAATTCGGCACGGTGTGATCTTGTAGGTTTTTCGCCTCCTACCCTCCTCGCCCAGTCCGCTGGGAGAGGGCCGGGGTGAGGGCGAGCCCGAACATATCGGACGCCAGACACGACGAAACGCCATCGTTATCTGATTGCCCTGCCGAGTCCCGATTCACGGCATCCGCTTTGATCTCCTGAAACCTGAATTTCCACTCTGCCCCTTCAGCTTCTCAGCTTCCTCCCTCCCACCCAAGTGCAAATCATCAAACAGATCGACCGATTCTTACCTTACTGGGAAAGTCGCTTTGACTCGCCGAAGCGGCTCGATATCTTCATTTCGTCGGCTGAGTCAGCTTCCGACTGAGATCCGTGTTCCGCACGCAGGGAATCTTGCGGCCTGCCGGAATGGGTTTCTCTCTGCCACAACGTGGGTTTCCCTGGAAGGGTATGGATTTCATGGATCTGGCGGCTCTCAAGTATGCGAAGACCCACGAATGGGTCGCGATCGAAGGTGACATGGCCACCGTCGGCATCACCGATTTCGCCGTTCACCTCCTCAGCGACCTCGTCTTCATCGATCTTCCCAAGCCCGGCAAGGCCCTCAAGGTGGGCGAATCGTGCGGCGAAGTCGAGAGTGTGAAGGCAGTCAGCGATGTCTACGCCCCCCTCGCCGGTGTCGTCACGGAAACCAACCCGGAACTCGGCGACACCACCGAAAAACTCTCCAGCGACCCCTTCGGCGCCGGTTGGCTGATCAAGATGAAGGTGACCGACCTCAGCGGAGTCACCAACTTGCTCGACCGCGCCGCCTACGAAAAACACTGCGAATCCGAAGCTCACTAAGCCGCTTACTTGGCAACAAATTGGCTGTCGACGACTCCTAAGGAGGGGATGCCACTGCTGGCTCGCCCAGCAGTGTCTTCTTCTTTCAGGTGCACGTGCCCCGCCTTTTCCCAACAAAAATTCGCCGGGATTCCTAATATTCAACGTCCGTACCCGCCCAGCGCTCCTCGGGTATGGACACAACTTCTCGCCTCGCCGATTTCGCTCCGCTTCACTCCACTCGGTCCCGGGTAGGAACCCCATCTCGTGAGTTATCTGTTTTCCACGGTCGCCGAAGAGCAGGAAATGCTCGCCCGTATCGGTGTCGATTCGATCGATCAGCTTCTCCAGCAGATTCCCAAGCCTCTTCAACTGGATCGCCTGCTCGACCTGCCCCCCGCCCTCAGCGAGATGGAACTCGAGCAGCACATGCGGGCCCTTGCCGCCAACTCGGGTGGAGTCTCCTCCCGCACCTGCTTCCTGGGTGGTGGTGCTTACGATCACTACATCCCCAGCGTCGTCGACGAGATCACGGGCCGCGGCGAGTATTACACCGCCTACACGCCCTACCAGGCCGAAGCTTCCCAAGGAACGCTCCAGGCTTTCTTCGAATACCAGACGATGATCTGCCAGCTCACCGGCATGCAGGTCTCCAACGCCTCGCTCTACGAAGGGGGAGGCTCCGTCAGTGAAGCGACCCTCATGGCGATGCGCACGACCGGCCGCACGGGCCGCGTGGTCGTCGCCGGGGCGGTTCATCCCGAATACGTGCAGGTGCTCCGCACTTATGTGGGGCACACTTCCACCGAAGTGATTCATATTGCCGCCGGTGCCGACGGCACGGTCGATCTCGCGAAGCTCGCGGGGGCCATCGACGAGCACACGGCAGCCGTCGTCGTCCAGAATCCCAACTTCCTGGGCAATATCGAAGATGTCGAGGCCATCGCCAAACTGGCGCACGACAAGGAATCACTGCTGGTCTGTTCGGTTGATCCAATCGGCCTGGGCCTGCTCGCACGACCCGGCGACCTCGGTGCCGATATCGTGGTTGCCGAAGGCCAGTCGCTCGGTATCCCCCTCCAGTTCGGCGGCCCCTACCTGGGGATCCTTGCCTGCCGCAACGACTTCATCCGCCGCATGCCGGGTCGCCTGATTGGCGAGACGATCGACCGCACCGGCGGCCGCTGCTTCGTCCTCAACATGCAGGCCCGCGAGCAGCACATTCGCCGCGAAAAAGCCACCAGCAACATCTGCACGAACCAGGGACTCATGGCTCTCCGCGCCACGATGTATCTCGCCCAAATGGGGCCGCAGGGGATGCGGGAAACTGCGGAACTCTGTGTGCAGAAGGCTCACTATGCGGCCACCCAGATCGCCGCGATTCCCGGCTTCTCAATTCCCTACGCGAAGACGCCAAAGTTTAAGGAATTTGTCGTCAAGGTTCCGGGGAGTGCCCAGGCAATTGTCGACAAGGTTGCCGCCGCCGGTGTCGATGTCGGCCCCACTCTCAGCCAACTCGCCCCGGTTCCCGGAGTCGCTGACACCGACAGCCTCCTCCTTGTCGCTGTCACTGAACAACGCACCAAGGCCGACATCGATCACCTTGTGAAGCTCCTCAAGTAAGGTGCATGATAATGCACTAGTTCCGCGAGCCACCCAAAACTGGTGCATTCCGAAGACTCCATGCACCCTACCAGCACAGAACGCACACTCCGCCGGCCCTCCAGAAAGCTTTTTGAATGCGTAACACCCTCGCGACCCAGTTGATCTTCGACCTGTCGAGTCCGGGTCGACGCGCCGCCCGCCTGCCGGCTTGCGACGTCCCCGTCACTTCGCTGGACGAACTCATTCCCTCCCGTTTCCGGGCGCAGGAGCTGTTGCCCCTGCCCGAAATCGCCGAGCCGGATGTCGTCCGCCATTACGTCAACCTCTCGACCCTCAACATGTCGGTTGACACTCATTTCTATCCGCTGGGAAGCTGTACCATGAAGTACAACCCCAAGCGGCACGAGCGGCTCTCGAAGCTCGGCGGCATTGTCGATGTCCACCCCTACCAGGACGCCGACCGCATGCAGGGCCTCCTGGCGATCCTCTACGAAATGCAGGAAATGCTGGGCGAAATCGCCGGCTTGCCAGCCGTCTCGCTCCAACCCGCCGCCGGTGCCCAAGGCGAACTGACGGCCCTGATGGTCGCCTCCGCCTACTTCCGCGACAAGGGCGAAAACCGCCGCAAGGTTCTCTTCCCCGCCAGTGCCCATGGCACCAACCCCGCCAGCGCGGC
>PNLE01000233.1 GCA_013822855.1 Planctomyces sp. | reverse complement strand
CGGCATTCCGGCCGCCCAGGGGAACTTCATCCTCCCCATCATGCTCGGCGCGAAGGATGTCGCCTTCCCCCGCATGAACCTCGGAAGCTTCTATCTGTGGGTGTTCGGTGCTCTCTTTATGTTCGCCGCCATCTGCTGGACGCAACTCGACACCGGTTGGACCTTCTACACCCCCTACAGCATCACCACCGAATCCAGCGTGATCCTCGCCACCACGGGGGTCTTCATCCTCGGTTTCAGTTCGATCTTCACCGGGCTGAACTTCATCGTGACGATTCACACCATGCGGCCGCCGGGCATGACCTGGTTCCGCATGCCGCTCTTCCTCTGGGCCACCTACGCGACCGCCATCATTCAGGTGCTGGCCACGCCGGTGCTGGGGATCACGCTGCTGCTGCTCATCGCCGAGCGGGCCTTGGCGATCGGCATCTTCAATCCCGCCCAAGGGGGGGATCCCGTTCTCTTTCAGCACTTCTTCTGGTTCTACTCGCATCCGGCGGTCTACATCATGATCCTCCCCGCCATGGGTGTGATCAGCGAACTGATGTCGACCTTCAGCCGCAAGCATATTTTCGGCTACCGCTTCATCGCCTACAGTTCAATCGCCATCGCCCTGCTCGGCTTCCTCGTGTGGGGCCACCACATGTTCACCAGCGGCCAGTCGGCGGTCTCGGCGACGATGTTCAGCTTCCTGACGTTCAGCGTTTCGATCCCCTCCGCCATCAAGGTCTTCAACTGGCTGGCGACGATGTACAAGGGGTCGATCAGCTTCGCCACGCCGATGATCTACGCTTTGTCGTTCATCTTCCTCTTCAGCATCGGCGGCCTGACGGGCCTGTTCCTGGGTGCGTTGTCGGTCGACATCCACCTGCATGACACCTACTTCATCGTGGCCCACTTCCACTACGTGATGATGGGTGGCACGCTGATCGCCTTCCTGGGCGGTCTGACCTACTGGTGGCCCAAGATCACCGGGCGGATGTACGACGAGTTCAGCAGCCAGATGGCCGCCATTGGCGTCTTCATCGGCTTCAACCTCACGTTCTTCCCGCAGTTCGTGATGGGTGCCCGCGGCATGCCCCGCCGGTATTACGACTACCTCCCCGAGTTCCAGTTCTACCACCAGCTCTCGACGATCGGTGCATTCGTGCTGGGGATTTCGCTGGTGACCGCCGTGGCGATCCTCGTCCGCTCGCTCTGGACGGGTGCCAAGGCTCCGGCCAACCCCTGGGGTTCCGCCACGCTCGAATGGCAGTGCTCCTCGCCACCTCCGCACGACAACTTCGCCACCACGCCGGTGGTGGGTGATCCCTATGCCGTCGAGTCGGTCAAGTGGAGCGATGCCGAGAAGGGTTATGTGAAGAACCCGGCCTACGTCCCCTCGACCGAGCACTAGATCGATTCTCCGAACTGGTTGATTTGAAGCCTCTGGTCTGAAGCTGCTCGCCGGGTCGATTTTTCGACTCGGCGGGCCTGTTGGTTGCCGAAGTAAAAACAGTCCCTGTTCGCCGCCTGTCTTGTGACCGCTGGAGAGAAGTTCCCATGTCCGCTGCCGATCTCGTTCCCGCAGTCGCTCCATCGGGGGCCGGTCACGCCCATGACGAACATGGTCATGCCCATGACGATCACGATGGCCACGGGCACCAGCCGCATCTGGCCCACCACTTCGAGTCGTACGAGCAGCAGTTCGACGCCGGCAAGCTGGGGATCTGGCTGTTCCTCGTGACGGAAGTCCTCTTCTTCAGCGGCTTGTTCTGCGCTTACGTGGTCTTCCGGGTGATTTATCCCGAGATCTTCGCCTTCGGCCACCTGTTCCTCAACAAGCAGCTCGGCGCGGTCAACACCGTGGTTCTGCTCGTCAGCAGTCTCACCATGGCGCTGGCGGTGCGGTCGGCCCAGTTGGGCCAGCGGAAGCTGCTGATCGGCATGCTCATCGCGACCATCGCCTGCGCGTTCGTCTTCATGGGAATCAAGTACGTCGAATATACCAGCAAGTTCCAGGAAGGCCTCTTCCCCGGAACGGCGTTCAAGCCGACGGACGAAGCACTCCTGCATGCGGCCCACCTGATGCACGGAGCCCACGGTACTGCTGGACACGGCGAGGCTAGCCATGGTGAAGCAGCGCATGCCGAAGGATCGCACGGTGAGGCGGGCCATAGCGAAGCGAGCCATGGTGACGCCCATGCGGCCGATGCCAAGGACGAGCACGGCTTCACCGCCGCCGACCGCGCGCTGATCGAAACCACGCGAAAGAACATGCCCCAGAATCCCAATCCCGGGCTCTTCTTCAGCATCTACTTCTGCCTCACCGGCCTGCACGGGATCCACATCATCGGCGGGATCGCCGCCATTTCGTGGATCCTCTACCGCTCGATCCAGGGGCACTTCACACCGCTCTACTTCGGCCCGGTCGAATACGTCGGTCTCTACTGGCACTTGGTCGACCTCATCTGGATCTACCTGTTCCCCCTGCTGTATCTGATCCATTGATCCGCGACCGCCTCCATTTCAAGTTCATTCGTCCGAGCCTCAGACATCTCCTAGCGAAGGGCATTCGATGACTTCCGCGACCATTACACACACCGGCCACTCCCACGCCGATCATGGATCCGCCGACCACGGTCACGCACATGGCCACGGCCACTATCCCGGTGTGCCGTCCTATTCGCATGTCATGCCGTTGTGGATCCTATTCGCGGTCTTCGCCTGTCTGATCGCGCTGACGGTCCTCACCGTCGCTCTTTCGGATGTCGCCCTGGGGTCGGGGGAGATCTTCGTCTCCATGGGGATTGCCACCATCAAGGCCGTGATGGTCGCCGTCTACTTCATGCACATGCGGCACGACAAGCCGCTCAACGTGTTGATCGCCACCTTCTCCCTGGTCTTCGTGGTCCTCTTCATCGGGACGTTGCTGTTCGATGCCAGCGAATACCACCCCAACGTGGCGGCCCGCAGTTACGTGACCAATCCGCCCAACTGAACAATCGCGAGATGACGACGGAGGGCGGGTTCCGGGTGGCAGCCTCCCGGAGAACTGTGATCTGGAATTCCGATTCCGGTGGAGAAAGCCGTGCCTGCCCGACGCGTCATTGTGCAGGTCGAAATTGGTGTCTACCTGATGATCGCCTCGCTGGCGATCTTCTTCATCGGCGGCCTCGCCGCCTTCTTGATCGTGCGGAACCAAACACCCAACCTGCCGGCCGGGTCGGGTGAGTTTCCAGCAGGCCTTTGGGTCTCGACGGCGTTTCTCATCGCGGGAAGCGTTTCGATCCAGAAGGCGCTCTCCGCCGTTAAACGCGAGCGGCAGCTCGCCTTCCGGCGGTGGCTGGTCGCCGCTGGTGTGCTGGGAACGTTGTTCCTGATCTCGCAGTCGCTCAGCCTGTGGCAACTGCTGGAGATCCATTGGCAGGTGCTGGGCAAGACGCGGATCTGGGGCTTCCTGTTCCTCCTGATCCTGCTGCACGCCATCCACTTTCTGTTCGGTCTGGGGGCGCTGCTGATGGTGATCTACCACGGTCTTCGGGGGCGGTTCGACCACGAGTTCTACAGCAACGTCAAACTCGTCGCCGTCTACTGGCACTTCCTCGACGCCGTCTGGCTGGCGATGCTGGCAACGTTCCTCTTCACCACGTGATACCCCCGTCACTCCTCCTACCCGGCTCTTCAGGTTTGCCACCGGGATTGGTACGCTCATGGGCGATGGTCAGGGGAACGGGAACACGGCTCGACAGAGGATCTAGCGATGGCGGGTGAATCGACTGCAACTCCTTCGGCATCACTTCCCGATCCCGCCTCGCTGTGGTCGCAATACAGCGAAGGACTCTACCGGAACGAGGAACTCGGCTTCTCGCTCGATCTGAGCCGGGTGCGGATGAGTTCCACTGAAAAGGCCTCGATCGCCAGCCTCTTCCCCACGGCGTTCAGTGCGATGGCCCAGCTTGAAGCAGGGTCGATCGCCAACAAGGACGAAGGCCGGATGGTCGGCCATTACTGGCTGCGGGCTCCTCAGCTCGCTCCCACGCCGGAGCTGGAAGCCGACATCCTCGGTGCGATCCTCGATGTGAAGGAGTTCGCCCAAGGGGTGCACGAAGGCCGTATCCAAGGTGCTGGTGGCAAGTACACCGATGTGCTGCTGGTGGGGATCGGCGGTTCGGCGCTCGGCCCGCAGTTCGTCGCCACGGCGCTGAGCAGCTCGGCCGACAAGCTCAAGATGTCGTTCTTCGACAACACCGATCCGGCTGGAATGGATCTGGTGCTCCAGCATTTGAAGCCCCGCCTGGCGACGACACTCGTGGTGGTGGTTTCCAAGTCGGGGGGCACGCCCGAGACCCGGAACGGCATGCTGGAGGTGCAGGCCGCCTTCAAGACGGCGGGCCTCCCCTTCGCGCCGCAGGCCGCCGCGATCACGCAGGCGGGGAGCAAGCTCGATCAGACTGCGACCGGCGAAGGCTGGCTCAAGACCTTCCCCATGTGGGACTGGGTCGGTGGCCGGACTTCGGTGATGTCGACGGTGGGCATCGTTCCCGCCGCCTTGCAGGGCCTGGATATCGACGGTCTGCTCGAAGGGGCGGGCCAGATGGATTCGCTGACCCGCGTCCCTGCGGTGAACGACAACCCCGCCGCACTCCTGGCGCTGGCGTGGTACCACTGCGGCCAAGGGAAGGGTGCCAAGGACATGGTCCTGCTCCCCTACAAGGATGGCCTGGCCCTGTTCAGCAAGTATCTCCAGCAGCTGGTGATGGAGTCGCTGGGCAAGGAGCACGACCGCAGGGGGAACGTCGTCAACCAGGGGATCGCCGTCTACGGCAACAAGGGTTCGACCGACCAGCACGCCTATGTGCAACAACTGCGCGACGGCCTCAACAACTTCTTCGTGACGTTCATCGAGGTCTTGCGGGATCGCGACGGAAAATCGATCGAGGTCGATCCCGGTGTCACCTCGGGCGACTACCTGCACGGCTTCTACGCGGGAACCCGCACGGCCCTCTTCGAGAGCGGTCGCGATTCGATCACGATCACGGTGAACGAGGTCAACGCCGGGACGATCGGCGCGCTGATCGCGTTGTACGAACGGGCCGTCGGACTGTACGCAGAACTGGTGAACATCAACGCCTATCATCAGCCGGGTGTGGAAGCCGGCAAGAAGGCCGCCGCGACGATTCTCGGTTTGCAGGCGCTAGCCGTGAAGGTGCTTGGATCCAGTACGGCTCCCCTCACCGCCGAGGAAGTGGCACGCCAGGCGGGGAGCGATCAGGTGGAAGCGATCTACGGCATCCTGCAACACCTCGCGGCCAATCCGGATCGCGGGATCACCCGGCAGCCCGGCAAAAACCCCGCCTTCGACCGCTTCGTCGCTAAGTGAACCTGGTCGTCCGGTCAATGAGGGCTCCAATTCGGCGTTGGCCCGCCTGCACCACGACCAGTGGATGGCGCGGGTATAACTCTGGTGCAGGCCAACGCGATCCCCTATTCTTCCTCACTTGAACGACTTCACCGCAGCACGGTTTCGCGATTCACAGCGACCGAGTCTTTAAAGTCTCACGCTCTTCACAATCACACGCTCTTCACCATCAAACAGAACGACAAGAATTCCGGGATCATGGCTTACGTCAACGACAACTATTTGAAGCTCAAAGCTGGTTACCTCTTCCCCGAGATTGGTCGCCGGGTGTCCAAGTTCGTTCAAGAGAACCCGAGTGCGAAAGTGATTCGCATGGGGATCGGCGATGTGACGGAACCGCTCCCCGGTGCCATCATCGCGGCCATGCACAAAGCGTGGATGAGATGGCCCAGCGGTCGACATTCCGGGGCTACGGCCCCGAGCAGGGATTCGATTTCCTGCGGGAGGCGATCGCCAAGCACGATTTCCAGTCGCGCGGTGCGAATGTCACCGCCGATGAGATCTTCATTTCCGATGGATCGAAGTGCGATACGGGGAACATCCTCGACATCCTCGGCAAGTCGAACGTGATCGCCGTCACCGATCCGGTCTATCCGGTCTACGTCGACACCAACGTGATGGCCGGGCATACGGGCGAAGCCGATGCGGGTGGCCGCTACGAGGGGCTGGTCTATCTGCCGATGACCGAGGCAAACGGGTTTGTTCCCGCGATTCCCGACCAGAAGGTCGACATCGTCTACCTCTGCTCGCCGAACAATCCCACGGGGATGGCCGCGACGAAAGCCGATCTGGCCAAGTGGGTGGAGTACGCCCGTGCGAACCAGGCGATCATCTTCTTCGACGCCGCCTACGAGGCCTACATCACGGAAGGGGACGTGCCGCACTCGATCTACGAGATCGAGGGGGCCCGCGAGTGTGCGATCGAGTTCCGTAGCTTCAGCAAGACCGCCGGTTTCACCGGGACGCGCTGCGCCTTCACGGTGATTCCCAAGGGACTGAAGGCCCAGACGGCTGATGGTACGGCCGTCGAGCTGCATAGTCTTTGGAATCGCCGCCATTGCACCAAGTTCAACGGTGTGTCTTACATCGTGCAGCGGGGTGCGGAAGCGGTCTACTCGGCGGAGGGGCAGGCCCAGGTCCGGCAGCTGGTGGAGTTTTATCTGGAGAACGCCCGGCAGTTGTGCGCCGGCCTTAAAAAGGCGGGGCTGACGGTTTACGGCGGTGTGAACGCCCCCTACGTCTGGCTCAAGACGCCGAACAACCTTTCGAGTTGGGATTTCTTCGACCAGTTGCTTTCGAAGGCCCATCTTGTGGGAACGCCCGGCTCGGGCTTTGGAGCATCGGGGGAGGGATACTTCCGCCTGAGTGCTTTTAATAGTCGCGAGAACGTGCTT
>PNLE01000232.1 GCA_013822855.1 Planctomyces sp. | reverse complement strand
GGAAGAGACCGAGGACGAACCTCAGGAATCGCCAGAGACATTGGCGACACCCTCCGCCCCCACGTTCATGGATCAGGTGTTGCAATCTTCCCCCGTGGGGAGTGGCGAGCCAGCCGATTCGCCGGGGGCGCAACCCCGGTCGCGACTCTCCCGCTCCAAGAAGGGGGAGCGGGTTCCTGAAGCCGTCCGTCACGAGCAGCTCAAATCGCGCCTGATGACCGGTGCCGATCTCATGGCCCGCGACGAACTTGCCAACCGGTTCCAGCTCGGCATGCAGGTGCGGCACCCCGAGTATGGCCGGGGCCGGGTGATCGGCCTGTCGATCGCCAACAACCGCCCCACGGTGCGGGTCGAGTTCGAATCGAGCGGCGAAGAGAAGGACTTCATCGCCTCAATGGCCCCCCTCCAGCCGCTTCGCTGACACCCCTCAATTTGCGGCGCAATATCTGGTCGAGTTGGAGCGGGTTTTCCCCGAGGGGCACTTTCCGCGTAACGTGATCCCACACGGCGACAAGTCAGCATGGTGGAGCTGTGCAGCGAGGTTCTTCCCACCAAACATCAATTGACGGCAAACTTTCGGAACTCTGTCCCCCCGGATTGGGTTCTAAACGCGGTGGATCGCTATCCGACATTGAATCGAGCGCATTGGAATCGGGGGCCTCATGATTTCTTTTTCCCTCTCACCTCAAGCTCCCATTGCTGGAATGCTGCCCCAGACGTTTCGCGCGATCTCTGCGAACCTGTTCTGCGGCCTGGGTTTGCTGCTTTGCGCATGGGCCATTATCAGCCCACACACATCGCAAGCGGCACCGCTGCCTCAGCCTCCCGCGGAAATCAATACCCCAGCGAATGAACAGCCGGTCGGTGAATCATCCACCGCCCAGCCGGTGGCTCGGATCGATTTCAATCCGCCGGTGAACGTCGTGATCCGCCGTACCACCGGCGGTATTCTCCAGGGCCGCCTGCGGTACTTCGGCACGGAAGGACTGCAATTCGAGAACCCGCTCGCCCAGCCGGTTGATGTTCCCTTCGCCGCCATCAAGACCGTCCGCTTGCCGGATCTGGGGCTGATTTTCACTGCCAAAGACGACAAGGTGGCGGAAACCATCGCCAAGTGGGCCACCAAGTTTCCGGACGGCTCCGCGACCATCACGGGTGGATCCAGCACGGGTCTCGCTTCCCCAGCCATGGCTCACTCCGTCCCCGCCCGCCCCGAACCGGGCAGCACCCTGCCGGTGGATCCCGGCACACCTTCAGAACTTCCGGCGACCCCCGCGTCACATGCGGCGGGCGCTGTGGCGATGGCCTCGGTCAGCCCCGGCCCGGCCGCCACGACGACTCCCGCCTCGGCGACCCTCTCCAATCCGGGAACATACACACCTCCACAGCCCGCTTCCGCAGGGGTTGTCAATTCCGCCCCACTCGCCACTGTCTCCTCCACACCCGTCTCCTCCACACCCGTTACCGCGTGGTACAGCTCGGCCACTCCCGCCGTAGCCACAACTCCCTCCGGTTCGATGGGCTTCGGGGGTTATCTGGTCATCGCTCTCGCGATGGGCCTGATTGGCTTTGTGATCCTCAAGACCCGCCAGAGCTGATGGCCGGTTCTCACCTTGCCCGCTTCTCGTCATGGCTGGGTCTCGCCAGGGATTGGCGGGATCATTGAGGGTTGAGAGTTTTCGCTGGCCGATGCATTCTGAGAGCTCGTTTCTTCAACGACCTTTCCGACTCGGAACCCGCCCGCCATGCCCCCCTCGTCTTCCACCGCGATCCTCAATCAACTGGTGGCGGGCCGGTCACTCGATATCGAGCAGTCCGAGCAGTTCGTCTTCCAGATCATGGAGGGCCAACTCTCCGACGCCGTGATCGCCGGCTTTCTCACAGCGATGGCCTGCAAAGGCCCCACCGCTGCTGAGCTGGCCGGTGCCGCCCGAGCCATGCGTTCGCATGTCACCCCCCTCGCACCGAAAGTCAGCCCCCTTCTCGACACTTGCGGTACGGGGGGCGATGGCCAGGCGACATTCAACATCAGCACGGCGGCAGCGATTGTGATCGCCGCCGCCGGGTGTCATGTCGCCAAGCACGGCAACCGCAGTGTGACGAGTCTCAGCGGTTCGGCCGATGTGCTGGAGGCCTTGGGTGTGCGGCTCGATCTGCCCCCTGCGGCGATCGCCCGCTGCATCGACGAGGTGGGGATCGGCTTCTGCTTCGCCCCGCTGTTCCACGGGGCGATGAAGCATGTCGCCGGTGTGCGGAAGCAATTGGGGATCCGCACGATCTTCAATCTGCTGGGGCCGCTCACCAATCCCGCCGGTGCCCAGCATCAGGTGCTGGGGGTCAGTCAACCGCACGAGGCCCAACTGGTGGCCGAGGCGTTGTCGCTCCTGGGGACGGGTCGCTCCGCCGTGATTTGCGGCGACCACATCGACGAGGTCAGCCTCTGGGGAGAGACACAGGTCTGGCTGGTGGAAGGCCGGGAGATCGAGAAGCTCTATTGGAACGCCAGCACTTTCCAGCTTCCCAAGTGTGGCGTCGAAGACTTGAAGGTCGGCAACCCCCAGGAGAGCGCGGCCACCATTCGCGAGATTTTCGCCGGAAAAGGGGGTGCCCCCCATCACATGGTCGTCGCCAATGCGGCTGTCGGCCTCTGGCTGGCAGGGAAATCGCACGACCTGGCCACCGCCGCCAAGCTGGCCAGTGATGTCATTTCAAGTGGCCGGGCGGCCTCACAACTTCAAGCTCTGGCGGACTGGACGAACCAGCACGCGACCGGCAGCTGATTGATACGAATCTCAGCTTGAAATGGCGAGTTGGAAGTCGCCGAAGCATGATTGCCCCAAGCTGCAAGCATGGCACATAGAACGCGATTTCAATTGGGAATGCGTAGAAGACCGCACCAACGAAGAGGCCCCGGTGATTTACATCACCGGGGCCTCTCGATGCGAATCGAATCAGCCGAAGTCACTAGCTCAGACAGCAACATCGACCATTGAAATTAGAACTCGCCAACAACGTTGCCATCGTTGACCTGTGACAGGTTGCGGTAGATGGAAACGTCGATGTTCTCGCTGATGAACCGGACGGTACCGTCGCCCAACAGGAAGTGGGCACCACCGGTGTGCATGCTGCTAAAACCTGTCGTCTGACCGCGAGGACCGTTAGACGCCGCTGTCAGAGCATTGACTGGTGTGTTTGTGGAAACACCAGTTGAAGTAATACTGGAGTTGATTCGATGAACGGTGTCACCAACTGCAGACGACACGCCAAATGCATCAACACGGTTGAACGCCCCGGCCCAAGCGCCATGACCACGGTAGTACGTGCCAGAAATATTGTCACTTGCCGGTGTATAACGTTCGCCGACAACAATACTGTTACTTGTGCCATCGGTCATGTCACGAATACCAACACGACTGTTTTCAGCAAAAATTCCACGGAAATTGGCAGTCGTAAGGGTTCCAGGAATTGTTGCACTGGCACCATCACAACCGATGATGTTAGTTCCGTTGTTATAGAAGCCGAGAACACCAGGATAAGTGGATCGGCCGAAGGGAACAGTCGAGTTAGCTGGCGTTGTTCCCGTGGCGGTCGAAGGTGAGTTGGTAATGGTGGCACTACCAACATCAGACGGACAGCGAAGTGCACCAAGTTGTGCACCAACAGCGGTGGTATTGATGTTTGGAGCAGTCCCTGTGGCATCGAACATGCTGCGACTGGGCTGAATCGTGTTGTAAAGAGGTGCCTGATCCAAGAATGGAAGGATCATGGCATTCCAACCCCAACCGGAGAATGCGTTGGCCGAATTGTTGGCGTTGTAACCGATCCAGCCCGGTGGGAAGACCAAGCTGTTGTCGTGGTAGTTGTGAAGAGCCAAACCCAGCTGCTTCAGGTTGTTTTTGCACTGTGTGCGGCGGGCTGCTTCACGGGCCTGCTGAACAGCAGGGAGGAGCAGTGCAATCAGGATGGCGATGATCGCAATCACCACCAGCAGTTCAATCAGAGTAAAACCAGACTTCCGCGAACCCATCTTCATAAAACGCCCACCTCGAAAGGACACCCGTGTTTGCTGAAGCCGACGCGTCCAACGCAGACGCACACACGCTTCACTCGACACATTTCACCAGCACATTCTGCGCCGTCAGCAATATTTCGTTGGGCGCATAGTGACCAGCAGATTGATTGAATACTACACGACAAACACCCCGACTGAAGCCGTGATTCGCTGGGAAATTCCAAGTCTCGCCGATTTCTCACTGTTTCTTCAAACTCACAAAGTTCTCCTCGCGCCGCTTTTCCGAACACGATTCGATTCTCTGCATCGGTCTGACACACTTTGCGATACCATCCTCCCATGGTGTCGCAAAAAGCGTCATCCACTCTATGAGTCACCTAACGAAACACACAGGATCGGCAATGATGATTCCATCCACAGTCATTGATGACTTGATCGCCCGTCGTCCTGAGGCTGTTCAGCTTCTTTCTCAACTCCTCGCCATCCCCACCGTGAGCGCTGATCCGGGTTGCGCAGAATTGCTTCAGAAGGCTGCCTCAACTTTGAGCGAGTTGTTCCATTCCGCAGGCGCTGGGTGGGTCACTGAAGTCGTCCCGACAGCAGGCCATCCCATCGTCTGGGCCAGGTATCGCCGACCGGGAAACACTCGCCGCGCTATTGTTTACGGGCACTACGATGTCCAGCCCGCGGACCCCTTGAACCTCTGGACCACACCCGCCTTCGAGCCCACCATTCGCGACGGCAGGATCTATGCGCGCGGTGCCACCGATGACAAAGGTCAGATGCTCACGCACGTTCTCTCCGCCCTCGCCTGGATGCGCGCCGAAGGAAGCCTCCCCATCGATCTCGACTTCATCATCGAAGGTGAAGAAGAGGTTGGTTCCGAGAACCTCGAACGCTTCCTCGAACAGCACCGTGAAGAGCTGAAAGGTGATGTCGCCGTCATCAGCGACACCAGCCAGTACGCCCCCGGCTGGCCCGCCATCACCACCGGTCTGCGCGGCATTTTCGCCTGCGAAATCAAGGTCCACGGCCCCCGCAAAGACCTGCACAGCGGCGTCTTCGGCGGGGCCATCCCGAACCCCATTCGTGAACTCGCCCGTCTGCTTTCACTCCTGCACAACGAGCAAAACGAAGTGCAGATCCCCGGCTTCTACGAAGGTGTGATCCCACTCACGCCGGAGGATCGCACCGGCTTCACCGAACTCCCCTTCGACGAAGCCTCTTTCCTCAATGAGACCGGTGCCGCCGGTCTTCGCGGCGAGGCGGGTTACACCGCTATCGAGCAGCGATGGGCCCGCCCCACCTGCGAATTCAACGGCATCTTCGGCGGCTACACCGGCCCCGGCCCCAAGACGATCGTCCCTGCCTGCGCCAGCGCGAAGATCACCTGCCGCCTCGTCGCCGATCAGGATCCCCAACGGCTGATGAAATCGTTGGAAGCCTTTCTTCAAGCGAACCTGCATCCCGCCTGCCGCCTCGAATTCACCGGTGATCATGGCTGCCCGGCCTTCCTGATGGATCGCACCAGTCCTTACCTTGCGGCCGCCAGCCGGGCGGTGGAGGCGGGCTTCGGAAAGGCCCCCGTTTTCATTCGCGAAGGGGGCTCGATTCCCGTCGTGGCGACCTTCAAGCGACTTCTCGGACTCGATACACTCCTTCTCGGCTGGGGCCAGAACACCGACAACCTGCACAGCCCGGACGAGCATTTCTCGTTGGAAGACTTCCACCGGGGAACGCTCGCCAGTGCCGCACTCTGGGCCGAACTGGCCCGGCTGTAAGTCTCCCAACCATCGACGTCCCCACGAGCCTCACCTCGCGAAAGTCATCATGCTGGATCTTCAGTTCATCTGCGACAACCTCGATCTCATCACGAAGAATTGCGCCGACCGCAATGTCGAGATCGACTTGTCGCAGCTCCTGGCCCTCCGCGACAAACGGGCGGAACTGATCCAGTCGACCGACCACGCGCGGCATTCCCAAAAGGAACTTTCGGCCGCCATCCCCAAGGTGAGCGATCCCGCCGAGAAGCAGAAGCTGGTGTCCGAGGGTCGCTCTCTGCGGGAGAAGATCGCCGCTTTCGAAGCCGAGCAGCAGGCGGTCGAGGAATCGCTCCGGCAGATCCAGGCCCAGGTGCCGAATCTCACCCATCCGGATGCACCCGTCGGTCCCGACGAATCGTTCAGCAGAACGATCCGCACCTGGGGCGAACCGAAGGTCTTCGACTTCAAGGTGCGGGATCATGTCGAACTCTCCGAGATCTGCGATCTGATCGACTTCCATGCGGGGACCAAAGTCGCGGGACACGGCTTCTACTTCCTCAAGAACGAAGCGGTGCTGCTCGAACTGGCCCTTGTCCAGTTCGCCATCCAGAAGCTCGTTTCCAAGGGATTCACCCCCTACATCACCCCCGACCTGGCGCGTCAGGAAGTCCTCGAAGGGACCGGCTACAACCCCCGCGGCAACGAGACGCAGATCTACTCCATCACCGGCACCGATCTGAGCTTGGTCGCCACCGCCGAGATTCCCTTGGGCGGCTCGCTCAAGGACGAGATTCTCGATCTCGAAAAGCTGCCCATCCGCATGGCGGGCCTGTCGCATTGCTTCCGCACGGAAGCGGGTGCCCACGGGCGTGCCAGCCGCGGCATCTACCGCGTCCACCAGTTCACGAAGGTCGAGATGTTCGCCTTCACCGCCCCCGATCTCGCGGCCTCGAACGCGATGCACGAGGAGATCGTCGCGATCGAAGAGGAAGTCTTCCAGCAGTTGGGGATCCCCTACCAGGTTCTCGACACCTGCAGCGGCGACCTCGGTGCCCCCGCCTATCGCAAGTTCGACCTCGAAGCCTGGATGCCAGGCCGCAATGTCTACGGCGAAGTCACCTCGGC
>PNLE01000231.1 GCA_013822855.1 Planctomyces sp. | reverse complement strand
CACCACGACCGCTGTCTCACGCGGGTTCCAGGTGGCTGAGTTCAACTGGATATGGTGCCGTCTCGTCGTTGGTGCGACTCGATCGCCGGGCAGGCTCTTTTCGACTACCACTGGAGTGCGACTTCTCAGCGTGAGTTGCAACCCTTCCGCTCGGAGAGGAGCCTGACTGGAGAACGCGAGGCCAGAGACCACGATCCCCAAAAGCCAACAGACGATTCGATTGCGGTGCGGCATGGTGGAAAGCCCTGGAAGTCATCATCGTGATTCAACGAGGAGCATCACACCCGGAATCGACCGGGCCTGCAAGAACCAGACTTGAGAGCTGGCACTTATCCGCCCCATTGCCGAAGTTCGACAAGTGGCCGCTCCGCTAAAGTGTAAGGCACTCGCTGTCTGTCGGTACTGGAGCGTGTGACCGGATCTAACAACAGCGGCATCCACCAGTTTCAAGAGGAACACATCATGGAATATCGTTATCTGGGCCGGTCGGGGTTTCGCGTCCCCGTGCTGACGCTGGGGACGGGGACGTTCGGCGGGACGAACGAGTTCTTCAAGGCGTGGGGCACCACGGGGCCGGATGAAGCGCGTCGGCTGGTCGATATCTGCCTCGAACACGGCCTCAACATGTTCGACACGGCGGATATCTATTCCGACGGCGTCTCCGAGGAAGTGCTGGGGGCCGCCATCAAGGGCCGCCGCGACCAGGTGCTGATCTCCACGAAGTCGACCTTCCGCTTCGGCGACGGTCCCAACGATGTCGGATCGTCCCGCGAGCGGCTCATCCGCGCGATCGACGGCAGTCTCCAGCGATTGGGAATCGATCACATCGATCTCTTCCAGCTGCATGCCTTCGACGCCAAGACGCCGATCGAAGAGACGCTCCGGGTGCTGGACGACCTCATCACGGCCGGAAAGCTCCGCTACATCGGGGCCTCGAACTTCTCCGGCTGGCATCTGATGAAATCGCTCGCCACTTCAGATGCCCGCGGCTACTCGCGCTATATCGCCCATCAGGCGTACTACTCACTCATTGGCCGGGATTATGAATGGGAACTCATGCCGCTGGCGCTGGATCAGGGAGTCGGCGCGGTCGTCTGGAGCCCGCTTGGCTGGGGTCGATTGACCGGCAAGGTACGCCGCGGCCAGCCGCTGCCCGCCACGAGCCGTCTCAACAGCCAGCTCTCCAACGACAAGGGGCCGCCCGTCGACGACGAGTTCCTTTACAATGTCGTCGATGTCCTCGATGAAGTCGCCAAGGAGACGGAGAAGAGCGTGCCGCAGGTGGCTCTCAACTGGCTGCTGGGCCGCCCCAGCGTGGCGACGATCATCATCGGTGCCCGCAACGAGGAGCAACTGCGGGCCAATCTGGGTGCCGTTGGCTGGACTCTCACTCCTGAGCAGGTGGCCCGCCTCGACGCCGTCAGCGCCCGGCAAGTCCCCTACCCCTACTGGCATCAAAGCGGCTTTGATGAACGCAATCCCAGCCCGGTGACTTGGTAGTTTGAACATCGTAGGCCGCTCTGCGGATCATCGCGCACTCGCCACGACCAACGACTCATCAAAGAGTATCTGAACTTGGTGGTCGCAACATGATCCGCAGGGCGGAGCCCACACGGGGCTTGCCTCACCCGTGTGATCAATCACGAAATTTCGATATCAGCGGTCGCCTGCCTTTGTTTGCGACATCTCCTGCACAGGAAGTCAACCAGATTGATGAATCGGCATGTGTTGGTGTCGTCGGGGTGAATCGTTTCCCACTGCATTTCCCCGCAACATTTGATCGGGAAACAAAGTGGTACGCCTCTTGCGATAGCTCCCTTCGACAACGCGCTCGAAGAGACGAAGCTTAAGTCGGAGGCGCTGGTATGCGCAAGGGATTTTTGATCGACATGGATGGTGTGATCTATCGCGGCGGCGAGATGTTGCCGGGAGCGGATCGGGTGATCGCCACACTTCGCGAGCGGGATCTCCCCTTCCTGTTCCTGACGAACAACAGCCAAAGGACACGCCGCGACGTGGCGACGAAACTGCGTCGGATGGGGATCGACGCTTGCGAGGAGGACATCTACACCTGCGCGATGGCGACGGCCCGCTTTCTCGCCCGGCAGAAGCCCGGCGGCACAGCGTTCGTTATCGGCGAGGGGGGACTGCTCCAGGCGCTGCATCAGAATGGCTATTCGATCGTTGATCACGATGCCGATTACGTCGTGGTGGGTGAAGGCCGCACCCTCACGCTGGAGATGATGGAAACCGCCGTGCGGTTGATCTTGGGTGGTGCGAAGCTGGTGGCGACGAATCTCGATCCCAACTGTCCCACGCAGAACAACGGCGTCCGTCCCGGCTGCGGGGCCTTCGTGGCGATGATCGAATCGGCCACGGGGGTGAAGGCCTTCAGTGTCGGCAAGCCCAGCCCGATCATGATGGGTGGAGCGGGGATGGAACTCGGCGTGCCGAGCGACGACATCGTGATGATCGGCGACACGATGGAAACCGATATCTGCGGCGGTGTTCAGATGGGATACGGTACAGTGCTGGTTCTCACCGGCGGCACGAAAACCACGGACCTCGCCCACTTTGCCTATCGTCCGGATTATGTATTGAATGGAATTGGCGATTTGCTCGAGCATCCCTGGCTGAAAGAGACCTCGCCCGAAGCGGAGCCACTCTGCTCGGGTGTTTCCAACTACGAGCTGAGCCCCACACTGCCATGAATGATGAGTCGACGATCAATCAATACCGGCGAAGAATTGCAAAAACCATCGTCCCATGTCCCGCCCGCGTGCCCGCCTTTAATCCCCGCAGCCTCCCACCTCGCCGCCTCTATCCGATCAACGGAACTCGATGGCGGCCTTCCATCATCGACATGACCTAACCAACCTCCGGCATGCCGCTCCATGCCGGAGGTTTTTTCGTCTAAAGATTAAACGGTTAGGAGAATTTCAGCTAGGGAATCCAGTAGCGATCCAGATGGTAATGAGGACAGGGGTAACGACGAAATGGCTTATGGCAACGGGGACACTTCCAGTCCCAAAGAATTCTGCCGCAGATGATGAACCAGAGAATGCTTGCTCCTAGAAGTGTGAAGTAGATGATGGAAAGCCCATCCCAGGCACCGGGTTGCAGATGATCCATGCGGCCAAGGAAAAAATTGACTCCGCAAAGCATTCCGAACACCAGCGTGGCGCCGCGTGAATAACGATCCCAGGCACGGTTGAACTTTTTCTCATGGTGCGGATCGGAGACGGTAGTCCGGGGACGAACGGTGCATGCCATTAGGGCACCACTGACGAAACAGCCTGCGACCGTGCCAAGAACCAGCCCGCCCAGACCCGCTGGCAAGGCGAAGTCGGGTGCGATGATCATGGCGATGATCATGGCGATGATCATGGCGATGATCATGGCGGTGATGGCACCCGCAGCTGCCATCAGCAGGGCCGAAATTCCTTGCGCGAGGTTCACCGCCGGGTCGGTGACCAAGTGGAAATCGGAAGCGGGCGGTTGCCACTTTGACTCTGGGTGCTCAGTCGCTAATGAAGGGCCGCATCGCCCCGGATGCTCTTTTGCTCGCCTAAGACTTTCGCAGACATCCATTCCAAGGTGGCCCGTCAGAATGTGAACTGGCAGCAAGCAACAGTGCCCACTTTTCCTGACCACGACAACGCGTTCCAACCGCTATCGGATCACGAAAAGCCAAAAGTGAAGGCAGTGGCCACATGCTCTTGATTCACATGAAAATCACGATACGGTCGAATTCACATTGTGTTTTCGCAAAAATCGGTTTCATCATAGTCGGGTCGGGCACCGGAATTAGCAGAGCATCGACTGCGGAAGACTGGAAGAAAGTGAATGCACCAAAGAAATCCCGATCGAGATGTTTCGGACAAATTTCTCAGCACCGTCCATGAATGGATCAAAGCCACAGGAGATGTTTTTGTCGTGCTCAGGTATCTACGTGGTGCGGGTTCAAGGGATCATGCCTTTTGCTATACTCCAAAGATGTTCTATCAGCTCGTTGAGAAAAGTCCTGACGGAGCAGATATTGTTGTCTTTCGCAAGCCACAACTCGTTCTACGGGGCTTTTGTGATGGAGACTTTGTCGAAGCGGCCTGCAAGTTGGTAAGTGATGGAGAAGAGTCTCTTTTGCTCTTGATGCCGCCCAAGGATTCCGAAGGCCTCTGTCAAAGTAGTCGCAGCCAGATGTCGCACGACGAGCTTCGCATCGAGGCGATGGACTACCTTAACCAACTCATCGCCTTCGGTCCCGTGCCACGCTGGTTTGACAACGATCACGATGACATGATTTCGGCCTCAAAGAGTGGGTTGGATGGACCTCGTTGAGTAAGCAAGGTCACAACAAAAGACTTGCTGTAAATGATCTGACATCCGGCCGAGACTGGAGTCTAGCTGGCCCATTTCGACAGCTTCGCTATTTATGGCTGGATCGTGTAGCTCGTCACTGCCGCAGGCACTCGCGGAAAGCCTCCAGCAGGCGACTTTGGAAGCGGTAGGGGTTCCAGGCGACGGCGATGGTGCGGGTTGGCTTTTTCCCGGCGAACGAGCGGTAGACCCGGCGGTCGCTTTGGTCGAGTTGTTGGGCCATGGCCGGGATCATGGAGATGCCGTGCGAGAGCGACACCAGTTCCTGCACCATCGCCAGTTGGCTGATCCGCTCGACCGCCACCGGCTGGAACGATCGCTGGCGGCAGAATGAGACGATGTTGTCCGACAGGCAGTGCGCTTCGTCGAGCAGAACGAAGGGATACGGTTCGACATCGACCAGCCGGATCTTTTCCTTCTCGACGAGCGGATGCTCCGTCGGCAGGACGAGCAGCAGTTCCTCCTCGAACAGTTCCTCGACTTCAAGGTACCGGGCGGGAACCGGCAAGGCGAGGATCGCGAGGTCGATCTCCCCTTGCGTGCAACTCTTCAAAAGGACGTCGGTCGTGTTCTCCTGAACGATGACTGTCGCCTTGGGAAACTGCTGTGAGAACCGCCGCAGGACGGTCGGCAGGAAGTACGGTGCGATGGTGGGGATGGCCCCCACGCGGACGCGGCCGCTTTGTCCATCATCGGCGATCTCTGATTTGGTATCATCGAGAATGGCCAGCACCTGCTGGGCCCGGGATTGCAGCAAGAGGCCTGCGTCGGTGAGTTGCACCGACCTGGTCTTCCGCTCGAAGACCGGGCGGCCCAGTTCCTCCTCCAGCTTTTGAATCGACCGGCTGAGCGCGGGCTGCGACACCATCAGTGTCTCCGCCGCCCGTGTGAAGTTGCCCCGTTCGGCCACGCTCAAAAAGTACCGCAATTGATCCAGTTCCATGAAACGCTCCCCTGTCAGTCATGCACTTGGAGCATAGAACGTATCACAAGAATGCATTGGATGTATTGCCGAGGGGTGACCATACTCCAATTGTGGGACAATCCATCAGGGGTGGACTTCCCGCAGTTTCTGAATGTCGACAAATGAATGACGCACGAAATCTGAGACGCAGCAACCGCACCTGATTCGCATCCGACTGGCGAACGTGCTCGTGCCGGACGGCGGATCAATGTCTGAAAGGAATTGACCATGGGAATGCGATCGGTTTATGGAGGCCTGGCGGCGGTGGTGCTCACCACGTCGGCGGGCATCTTCGCAGTGAGCGGGTCTTCGCTCGCTGTGGATGAAAAGTCCCCAAGTACGAGTTCGGCGGCCAGCAAGTCGGCAGCGGCCAAGCCGGCGGCCAAGGATGCTCAGCCAGCGGCCCAGTGCCCTGTGATGGGGGCGACCAGCCCGGCTTCGGCCCGGCACACAGCCGCCGGTTCGATGTCGAACCGGGACTGGTGGCCCAACCAGCTCAATCTGGCGATTCTCCATCAGAATTCGAGCAAAGTCAGCCCGATGGGGCCGGACTTTAACTACGCCGAAGAGTTCAAGAAGCTCGATCTCGAAGCGGTCAAGAAGGACATCAACACCCTTTTGACGACCTCGCAGGACTGGTGGCCCGCCGATTACGGGAACTACGGGCCGCTGTTCATCCGCATGGCGTGGCACAGTGCCGGAACGTACCGGGTGGCCGATGGTCGCGGTGGGGCGGGTTATGGCACGCAGCGGTTCGCCCCGCTCAACAGCTGGCCCGACAACGCTAACCTCGACAAGGCGCGGCGTCTGCTCTGGCCGATCAAGCAGAAGTACGGCAACAAGATCTCGTGGGCCGACCTCATGGTCCTCACGGGGAACTGCGCGATTGAATCGATGGGTGGCCAGACAATCGGCTTCGCCGGTGGTCGTGAAGATGTGTGGGAACCCCAGGAAGACATCTTCTGGGGGCCGGAAACGGAATGGCTGGGCGACAAGCGTTATCAGGGTGATCGCGAGCTGGAAAAGCCTCTCGCCGCTGTGCAGATGGGTTTGATCTACGTCAATCCCGAAGGTCCCAACGGCAAGCCCGATCCACTCGCCGCCGCCAAGGATATCCGCGAGACGTTCGCCCGTATGGCGATGAATGATGAAGAGACTGTGGCCCTGATCGCGGGTGGCCACACCTTCGGCAAGGCCCACGGTGCGGCACCTCCCCAGGGGAATGTCGGTCCTGAACCCGAAGGGGCCAGCCTCCAAGAGCAAGGTCTCGGCTGGAAGAACAGTTTCGGCAAGGGGAACGGCAAGGACACAATCACCAGCGGATTGGAAGGGGCATGGACTTCGACTCCCGTCCAATGGTCGAACGGCTACTTCGACAACCTTTTTAACTTCGAATGGGAGCTGAACAAGAGCCCGGCCGGTGCGTGGCAGTGGACTCCGAAGGACAAAGCCGCCCAGGCGACGGTCCCCGATGCCCATGTGCCCAACAAAATGAATGCGCCGATCATGTTCACCACGGACATGTCGCTGAAGATGGACCCCGCCTATGCGAAGATTTCCAAGCGGTTCCATGAGCATCCGGAAGAGTTTAAGTTGGCCTTCGCCAAGGCGTGG
>PNLE01000230.1 GCA_013822855.1 Planctomyces sp. | reverse complement strand
GGACATCTCTTCCAGGAGAGCCAGCGACTGGGAGGACTCGGGAGACTGACCGCGAACGCGGAGATCGGCCGGCTGGACGGGGTTGGCAGGTCGTCGCTCGAAGGGGCGGGTCAAAGAGAAGCCACGAGGTGATGCGGGCGTTGCGGCGGGCTCATTGGCGGCGACGACGTTGTCCAGTGATCGTGATTCAGCAGGCCTTGTTTCCATCGATCGGTTGGAAGCGGGCCGTGCGGCGACCGGGGGATTGGCGGGGGTGTTGGCCGCGAGCATTTCGCCCGGACGGGTCGTGTCGCGGGGGCAACCGGCGAGGACCCAGCGGTCGTGCTCCTGTTCGATCTGTTCGACACTGCGGTAGGCGTAGTGCTGCGAGAGGGCGGTATCCCAATTCTGTTCGTGGGCGGTTTGCAGGAACTTGAGGTACTCGGCTTTGCTCGACTTGGCGATGAGGTAGTCGGCGAGGAGATAGCCCTGGGCGTAGAGCGTAAGGACTTGCCGCTGGTCCTGCGGATAATTCTTCATGCCCAGGAGCGTGCGGAGGGGGATCTTGCGGTTGCCGCCTGTGGCTTCGATGGCGAGCTTTTCCAGCCGCATCCGTTCGCTCTCATGCTCGATGAGGGAGGCGGCCCCTTCGTCCGCCCAGCGCGGAAGTGGACGGCGGAAGTGGCAGGCGAAGATCGTGTGGTTGACTTCGTGCGGCAGGACGGAATCGAGGATGCGTTCGGGAGTCCCCTGGACTTCCATGTTCCAGCCGTAGACTTCGCCGCGATCGAAATTGAAGGTGGTGGCACCGCCGGCGGGGTAGTTGCCGACTTTGCAGGAGATGGGGCAGGGCTTGCCCCAGCGCGGCATGGCGCGACCCGTCCAGGCGAGGGAGAGATCGTGGCGGAATTCCTCGGCGGCCTCCCCCACGATCCGGGCGAATTCGTCCGTGGGAGCCGTGATGATGAAGTTCGCGGTGCGATACGTGGCGGCCTGGGCCACCAATGACATCGCGGGGAGGACGGTGAAAGCGATCGCGGAGATGGCGATCCGGGCCCAACTGGCATCCATGCGCAGGCTTTCTGGTCAGTGATCGATTCGGACTCGAGATCGAGCGGGTCTGGCGGCGAGCATCGTGCTGGCGTGCCAAACTTCTGATAGGCGAATCATGCGCCACATTGCCTTTTCGCGCCAAGACGAGTTCTAAAGACATGTCTCAATGAGGTTTGCGATGATTTTCAGGCGATACGGAGGGCCGGAGATTCTGAATTTTCCGGCAGATTTTGCCTGTAAAAGTTTCAAGAAACGACGGGGAGTGCCAGGTGGAAGGGGTGGGATGGGTGCTGATACGGAGTCCACAAATCCAATGCGATTCAACATGGGGTGGCGGGGACTGCCGTCTTCGGCTGCCCCCGATCTTACGGGCGCGTGATCGTACCTTCGGGGGCTTCCGCTATCGCGGTGCGCCCCCCGGCACCCTTAAACCAGTTATGGGTTGTGAGCCAAATGGGCAGCGGATTGGTGTGTTCGATGAAGGCGTGTTGATTTAGGCTGGGTGCCAGTTGTGAATTGCCGCGAATTGCGGTTCAGTGGATCGAGGGACAGTGCGAGTCGACCGACTTGAGTTCCGGGTGATTGCGGGGATGGATCCATGAACGGGACCGACACACACAGCAACGTGACATACGAGTTAGACGCTACTCACAAAATGGCCCCGGGCTTGGATGATGCTCCTGAATGCACTCCGGGGGATTCGGCGCAAGAGGCGGCTGAACGGGCGGCGAAGGCATGGCCCGGAAAGACGATTTTGTTCTTCGACGGGAACTGCGGCCTGTGCCAGCGGTCGGTGCAGTTCTTTCTGAATCGCGACAAACGCGGGGCCGTGCTGTATGCGCCACTTCAAGGAGCGACGGCGGCCGCTCTTGTCCCGGCGGCCGATCGCGAGCGTTTGGATTCGATGGTCGTGGCCCATGAGGGGGTGCTTTACCGGCACTCCACGGCGGCACTGGTGCTGATCACCCAATTGGGCGGCGCTTGGAAGTGGCTGGCGACCTTGGGCTACTGCGTTCCCCGTGTGCTGCGGGATGTCGGCTACCGGGTGGTGGCCAGCAATCGCTATCGAATGTTCGGGAAGGCAGATGCCTGCCGGCTCCCCCAACCCGGCGAGCGAGCCCGCTTTCTGGACTGATGTGCGGCCCTTCTTGTAGGGGAGGCTCCCATTGAAGTGTCCCCAATGCAGAAGCCTTCCCCAGTGCAGATGCTCCTCAGCAAAAGATCGCTTCATCCCTTTCGGGAAAGCTGCGGGGTGACTTCCCTCCCGTGAACGGATAAGCTGCGGGTGATGTTTGAGGGATCCCGACCCGGTTGTCGCGATGACTGGGGAAGAGATTTATCTGGCTGAGTTTGAGCGATTATCTCTTGCGCGGATTCCGTCCTTCCACTCGCCCCCACGCTTCCAATTCCCCCTTGTTCGATCACCACCGAGGAGTCTTCACGATGCGATTGTGTCCACGAGTCTGGCGTCCGCTGTCCCTGTTGGCGTTGGCGGGTTGTTTGCTGGTGGTACCGGCCAACGCGGCAGATGAAACGAATCCGAAGACGGCTTATCTCGATGGGGCCGCCGCCGGGGCGGATTTCGCCATCCAGGGCGAGTATGCAGCGGAAGGCTGGGGCCTGCAGGTGATCGCGGATGGCGGCGGGAAGTTCCGTGGCGTGCTCTATCAAGGGGGGTTGCCCGGAGCCGGTTTCGAAGGGAAGACCGACAAGTTCAAGCTCTCCGGCTCGACCAAGGAGGGGAAGACGCTTCTTTCCGGCGGTGATTACGAAGTGGTGATCGAGGAGAACAAGGCGATCGTGCGGCAATCGGCCAAGTCGGTCGAACTCGCCAAGGTGGCGCGTCAATCGCCCACGCTCGGTGCCGCCGCTCCCGCCGGGGCGATCGTGTTGTTCGATGGTTCCAACGTGGATCATTGGGCGGGTGGTACGATGACCGAGGACAAGCTGCTCAACGTGGGGACGCGCACCAAGGAGAAGTTCGAGGATTACACGCTCCACCTCGAATTCCGCTCGCCCTACATGCCCTACGCCCGTGGACAGGCTAGGGGGAATAGCGGCATGTACCTGGGCGACCAGTACGAGACCCAGATCCTCGATTCGTTCGGTCTCGACGGAGCCGACAACGAGTGCGGCGGGATCTACATCAACTCGAAGCCCCGGGTCAACATGTGCCTGCCACCCCTGACGTGGCAGACGTACGACGTCGATTTCACCAGCGCCAGGTTCGACAAGGACGGCAACGTGACCGCACCGGCCAAGACAACGGTGAAGCACAACGGCGTCGTGATCCACGAGAACCTGGAACTCAAGCCGACGCCCGGCGGTGGCCAGAAAGATCAGAAGCCGGGGGCGATCTTCCTGCAGAACCACGGCGACAAGGTTCACTTCCAGAACATCTGGATCATCAAGAAATAACCGCCAGTTTCCAGGAAAGTGGCGTACCAGTTTTCGGGAGGCTTCGAGACGAGGGTTTTGGGCGCAGCTTTTGAGTTGGGTGCCGGAAACAGTCGATTCGAAGTTTTCCGTTTTCGATGTGCTTGCCTTTGGTGGCCAAGCATGCTCGACTATTGATGTGTCGCGTGGTGCAAAAGCAGAACGGAACGGGTGGCTCCCCGGTGGAGACGCGCGCCCCGGCTGACGGACGTTGTCACCGATGGCTTTTCCGCAATCTCGAAAGACCTCCGAGGAGTTGGTTATGGATCATTTGAATGCTTCGCGACGGGAATTTCTGGCGACGACCGGGCTGGTAGCCGGTGCGACGCTGGCCGCTCAGGCGGGATTAGCATCGGGGGCCTATGCCCAGGGCGACGATGTGATCCGGATCGGTCTGGTGGGATCGGGTGGCCGTGGGACGGGTGCGGCTCGCGACGCGCTTTCGACCGACCACAATGTGAAGCTGGTCGCCGTCGGTGATGTATTTGAAGACCGCGCGAACCGTGCTGTCGGCAGCATCAAGGGTGGATTGGGCGACAAGGCCAGCAAGGTCGATGTTGCTCCCGACAAGGTCTTCTTCGGCTTCGACGCCTTCAAGAAGGTGATCGACAGCGGCGTCGATCTGGTGATCCTGGCGACGCCTCCCGGCTTCCGCCCCCAGCAGTTCGAATACGCCGTCAACGCCGGCAAGCATATTTTCATGGAGAAGCCGGTCGCGACGGACGCCCCCGGCGTGCGGCAGGTGCTGGCGGCCAGCAAGATCGCCAAGGAAAAGAACCTGCGGGTCGGTTGCGGTCTCCAGCGCCACCACGACATCGGCTACATGGAAACGGTCAAGCGGATCAAGGATGGCCAGATCGGCGATGTCATCGCCATGCGGGCCTACTGGAACAATGCCGGCGTGTGGGAACCACCGCTCAAGCGCGAGAACGCCAAGAGCGAAATGGAGTACCAGATGCGGAATTGGTACTACTACAACTGGCTGTGCGGCGACCATATCGTCGAGCAGCACATCCACAACCTCGACGTCTGCAACTGGGTCAAGGGGGAGCACCCCATCCGCGCCAACGGCATGGGCGGTCGCCAGGTTCGCGTCGACAAGCGGTATGGCGAGATCTACGACCACCACTATGTCGAGTTCGAGTACAAGGATGGTTCGCGGACGTATTCCCAGTGCCGCCACATCCCCAACACCTGGAACCAGGTTTCGGAGTTCGTGCACGGCTCGAAGGGGAATTCGAATCCCTCGGGAAGCATCACGGCCGCCGGCAACGACTGGCGTTACAAGGGGCCGCGTCCCAACCCGTATGTCGTCGAGCATGACGACCTGCTGAAGGCGATCAAGAGCGGCATCGAGTACAACGAGGCCGACAACGGTGCCCACAGCACGATGACTTCGATCCTGGGCCGCATGGCGACCTACTCGGGCAAGGTGCTCGAGTGGAACGATGCGATCAACTCGCAGATCAGCCTTTTCCCCAAGGAACTTTCCTGGGACGCCGACATGCCGGTCAAGCCGGACAGCAACGGTTACTACCCGATCGCCACCCCCGGCGTGACGAACGTGATCTAACCTGCCCGATGCGGGATATGAAAAGAGCGAAGGGCTCCGGAGATGATCCGGAGCCCTTTTTTCATACGTATCGCGGATTGTACGACTTGCTATTTGAAACGGCGCATTGAGCGCTGTGAAGGCATGCTTGTCCAAGGCGACAAGCATGGCACACGGAGCGTTGTTTCAACTTCGCATCAGTTGTCGCGGCTGAGGGGCATGATGACGTAGGTATAGTCGTCGTCGGTGGTGAAGACGCCGGGACTTTCGTCGTTGATCAACTTGAGATGGACTGTCGAGCCGCCGTCGAGCACGCGGAGGAAGTCGCCCACGTAGCGGGGATCGAAGCGGATGGCGAGTTCCGCACCGCTGTAACCGATGGGGATCTCGATCTTGGACTGGCCGATGTCGGCGGCCTTGCTCGACAGGCGGAGTGTCCCGTCGCCGAAGATGAAATCGACCCCCCGGCTCTCCTCGTTCGTCACGACCTGCGATTGCCGCACGGCGGAGAGGAAGGTGGACGTGACGAGGTCGATCTCGGCTTCGCAGCGGGCGGGGATCACCTTGCGGTAATCGGGGAAGCGGCCTTGCACGAGTTGTGTCGAGATGGTGGCGCGACCGGCCCGGACAGCGATATCGTTGGCGTGGATGGCCAGGCAGACGTTCTGGGCGTCATCCGCGAGGGATTTCTCGATCAGCGACATCGCCTTCGAGGGGACGACCGGTTGCTGGCTGCCGCTGACCGGCTGGCCTTCGACTGAACAGGCCCCGGCGGCGACGGCCAGCCGACGGCTGTCGGTGGCGGCCATGCGGACCTGGTCATTGGAGATCTCCAGCAGGACTCCACCCAGGGCGTAGCGGGTGCTTTCCGAATCGGTGGCGAAGATCGTCCGCTTGATGAGGCGGCGGAAGACATCAGCCGCGATGACGAAGTAGTCCTCCTCGAGGAACTCCGGAGCGGGCGGGAAGTCGGCGGGATCTTCGGCCGAGAGGCGGAATTCGCTGCCGCCGCAACGCAACCAGACGGCGTCGCCGTTGACTTCGAGCGAGACGGTGTCGTCGGTCACTTCCCGCAGGATGGAGGCCATGCGGGCGGTCGGGAGCAGGGCGCTGCCGCCAATGCTGCATTCGACATCGGTGAGCTGATAACGCACGCTGGTGCCGTCACCGTCGGTGCCCGTCAAAATGGCGGAGGGGGTGGTCCCCGGCCCGGAAGCGACGGCGTCGAGCTTGACGTTCTTCAGGATCTCGCGGGGGGTGCGGGAGGGGACAACAGCGCCGACCACCGTAAACGCGGCGGACAGCACAGCGCGAGGGCAAACCAGTTGCATGAAGCGTGACTCTCGTCATGGGAAAGGTCGATGGATTCACAGATCGCGGGGCGAGTGCCCGGCGAACACCCAGTTCGGGCCGATGGCAAAAGTGTACCTTTTCCTTGAGCCGAATGCTCGAACCGAACAGTGAAAATGCAACGACCGGGGAGAAGGCCCGGTCGTATCGATTCCAGCGGGGTCGACGAAAATCCCCTGGAATTTTTGGTTGGAGGCGATCGCTGGGGGATGCAATTCCAGGGGCGGTTGCTCACAGCGTGCCATCGGGTGACGCGGCGGTGGAATCGCTTATGGAGCCGCGTTGGCGACCTGCTTGCGATCGACGACGCCGTAGTACTCCTTGAGGAACGGGATGAGTCCCTTCACCGTATCCTTGGCCGTTTGTGGAAGGACGGTCTTCGCGCGGAGATCGGCCCCGTATTCCATCTGGATGGCGTCGATGCCGCCGGGATGCTGGCTGCCGTGGGCGAAGACGATCTCACCGCCGTTGAACTCGACTTCCTGATTCTTGGCGGCGGTCGAGGGGGGGATCATCCGCAGGCCGGCTTCTTCCATCTGCTTGGAGTAGAGCGTGCCGGCGTCCTTCTCAAGCCGCTTGTTGAGGGCGGTGATGGTGAGGCCGTTGCGGGTACCGCGGAA
>PNLE01000229.1 GCA_013822855.1 Planctomyces sp. | reverse complement strand
CGTGTCGAGATAGAGATCGACCAACCGCCATTGGCGGCCACCGGTGAACCAGATCCCCTTGGCCTGGCTGAGAAGTTTCGTCTTTTCCGGGTCATGCGCCTCAGCTCGTGTCATGGTGTGCAACTGGCTGACATGCCGAGCACCCGCCTTTTCCAGCCAAGAGACGACTTCTCCCGAAGGAGGCGCCTCCTCGCCCAGTGCGTTGCTGACCACAACCATCGGCGCCTCCGGCCCACCGGCGGCTTCGATGAATCGTGTGATCGCCGCCCGGGGAGTCGCCCCACCTCCCACGATCACCAGCGTTCCCTGCGGCACGCGGGTCTCGGCCACCGCCGGGTTCGCAGCGGCAATCGCCACGGGATCCTCTTCCGCAGCCCGCTCCAACGCCGACCGGCAAAGTGTCACGTAATCGGCCGATTGACCCTGCGAAATCCGCGTCTCCTTGAGTGGCTTTTGCTTCGATTCGGGAAGATAGAGGACGACTTCCGAATCCCCCACGACTTCAAACCGCCGACCCCGCACGACGAGCGCGGTCCCTTCGTCGACACCGACGCCGACATGGCCCGGCCGCAGCGTGAGTGCCGTCTTCAAGCGAACTTCGCGATGCCGCTTGAGGAAATGCTGGTCGACCACCACACCGTTCAGGAAGCCGAGCCCCTCACCCAACTGGGGATGGATCTTACCCCCGGTGATCATCACTTCGGACATGATCGCCGCCCCGGCCGAGGTTCCGCCGATGGCACCCCCGCGATCGAGCAGGTCGCGTAGCTTCTGTTCCGTCCGGGTTTGGGCATACACACTGGTGATCCAGTTCTGGTTGCCGCCCGAGAACCAGACTCCCGTCGCTCCTTCGAGCCGCTGGGAGAACTCTTCGCTGTTGGCTTCTTCCCGCGACCGGGTGTGCAGCACCTCGACACTGGCCACTTGACCGGCCACCTTGCGGGCCCGCCAAAGATCGATCTTGGGTTCCATGTCAGCAGTGCCGGCGTACAGGCTCGCCGTCGGAATGATCACCAACCGGGCCTGCGGTCCGCCCGCCAACTCGATGAAGTGCTGGTAGATCGATTCGGGCAAAACACCCCCGCCACAAATCACCAAAGAGCCTTCGACAGGTTCCGGAGCCCACTGCGTGAATCGCAACGGTGCTGAGGGAAGCGGCAGAAGTGCGGAAACCGGTGGCTCGACAGCCTCGGCCCAAAATTCGACTTCCGGCGGTGCGGCCCAGGAACTGCCGACGTCCGACAGGTACAGGCTACAGGTCAAAACCGCGCAGATCGCCAGCAGAGAATAAGTTGTAACCCTTGCCTTAGAATGGGCTTGCGTTGATGTCTGGAGTTGCGGGGAAGAGTTGGAAAGCCCGTTGGCGATCGTTCGAGGTCGGCTCAAATGAGGCAATTTGACTTCTCCGTCAGTAGCGAATCCCTGCGACTGGCCCATGGCAAGGCATCCGGTGTGCCAATTCACGGTAGATTCCCCAGCCTTTCAGGGCAAGAGGGAAGTCGGGGAGGCCTAGTGGGTGGCGGGGGCGCACCGCGACTGCGGAAGCCCCCGTCGGTTAGGCAACACGGGGGAAACCGAGGCCACACGCCGCATTCCTCACTCCTCGCGAAAAACAGGCGGCAACTTGCCACAAGCCGTCACGACATGTCAGGCTGCTGAAGGCTGAGTCGAAAGACCAGCCGTTCAACGTTTCATCCAGCATCCGTTCTTCCCCACACGTGCACATCAACAAGACTTCGGCGGGAGCAGCCACTGATGGCGGTCGATGACGAGGCCTCTTTCGAGCAGCCAAACCTTGAAGCCCCCCGGCCCGAAGAAACAGGGGGGGATGTCGAGCGGCTGGCCCGACTCGCCGCCGCCTGGCAAGCCGTCCGCCGGGAACTGAGCCAGGTGATCGTCGGGCAGGATGCTGTCCTGGAGCAGCTCTTCATCGCCATGCTCTCCTCGGGCCATGCGCTGCTGGTCGGGGTTCCCGGCTTGGCCAAAACGCTGATGGTGCG
Source organism: Planctomyces sp. (assembly GCA_013822855.1). Classification (GTDB taxonomy): domain Bacteria; phylum Planctomycetota; class Planctomycetia; order Planctomycetales; family Planctomycetaceae; genus Planctopirus. The sequence goes on along the minus strand of PNLE01000229.1, from coordinate 5,080 downwards.
GACGCTGGCGCAGACACTCGACCTCTCGTTTGGCCGCATTCAGTTCACACCTGATCTCATGCCCGCCGACATCACCGGCACCGAGGTCATCCAGGAAGACCGCTCGACCGGCCGTCGCTCCTTCCAGTTCATGCCCGGCCCGGTCTTCGCCAATGTGCTCCTGGCCGATGAAATCAATCGCACACCCCCCAAAACTCAGGCCGCACTCCTTGAAGCGATGCAGGAACGCCAGGTGACGGCGGGGGGCCAGCGGCACACGCTCCCCGATCCCTTCTTCGTGTTGGCCACGCAGAATCCGATCGAGCAGGAGGGAACCTACGCCCTCCCCGAGGCCCAGTTGGATCGTTTCCTGCTGCAGATCCGCGTCGAATACCCCGATGTCGACGAGGAGTTCGAGATCCTCCGGCAGACCACCCGCCCGCAGTCGGCGACCATCTCGCGGGTCGTATCGGCCGAGGATTGGCACGAATTCCAGACGCTCGCACGGCGCATCCCCGTCGCCGATTATGTCCTCGCCTACGCCATGCGGCTCTGCCGCGCCACTAGACCGCAGGATCCCTCCGCTCCCGAGTTCATCCGCAAGTATGTCCATTGGGGCGCGGGGCCGCGGGCGGGACAGGCGCTGGTGCTGGCGGCCAAGGCCAGAGCTGCCATCCATGGCCAACCCTTCGCGGGAATCGCGGATGTGCAAGCCCTCGCCCCGGCCGTCCTCCGGCACCGGCTGCTCCTCCGCTACACCGCGGAGGCCGATCAGAAATCGACCGACGACCTCGTGGCCGATCTGCTGCAAGCCATCTCAACCGAAGTCGACGAAGGAGCCTCAAGAAAGCAACTGCCCCATCTCTTCAAAAAGTGATCCGCGTTCCAATTGAAAACATTCCTTGGGTGGCACGTCCCTGAGGTCCCCCGAAGGGCGTGGGCATTTCCCATCTGATCCGCGTTTCCAGCTGGAATAGCGTCCCGTGTGGCATGTCCCGCAGCCGCACGAACAAGACCAGTGCGGGCATGTTTTTGGGACTTCCAACGCGGCATTTAAAGTTGCGATTCGCATGACTTGTCGCCCCCCGGCTCCCGTCCCAACGACGTTCCCTTCTTGCCGCCTGTGATCCTATGGGGCATACTTTCCTATGGAAGACACGTTTCTCTCGAAATGCTCGATCCCCACAATCCTCTGTGTCAATCTCCCTCTGAATCCACTCGCTGCGGAACCCCTCAGAATGCCGCCTCTTTCGGAATCGGTGACACCTTCCGCCCGCAGCCAGGCCACTACGCCGGGAATCCTCGGGAAGCCCACTCTCGGGATAATTCCCGGCACCAGGTTTCTCGCTTGTGATTCACGCCAGCGGGCGGCGTGGGCCTTCGCCGGTTTAATGCTTTGCCTCGGCTGGACAGGTTGCGGATCGCGCACACCCGCACCGGCGACGGAAACGCCACCCGCCGCCACGACGCCCGCAACGACAACAAGTCCGGCCACTCCCACACCGGCCGCCACTCCGGCCGCCGGAGGCGAGACCACCTCGTCGAAGTCGACCGGCGGCCGCAAATGGCTGGGCGATATCCCCTACGATGTCTGGTTCGACGACCCGCTCGCCGTCGTGGCCAACTCGCAGACCATCGCCGCTCCCCCCAACATGGCCGCCAATTCCGGGACTGGCGGAACCATGGCCGCCGCCGATGTTCCCACAACACCCAAGCCCGCTGCGGAGACTCCCGCAGCCACTGTCGCTGGTGGTGCTGTCGACTGGAAGCAGACCATCAGTGCCGACGAACTGCAGGAGGAGGTCAAGCGGATCCGCAACCGCCTCACCCAGCAGTTGCAGTCCACCGGCACTTACTCGGGCAACTACAAGGACATTCAATCCGATGGTGCGGTGATCGCCGCCATCGGTGCCATTGTCGAACGCCATCCGGACGAACTCTCGTGGAAATCCAACGCGAAGTTCGTCCGTGAACTGGGCGGCCAGCTGCGCGAGGCTTCGAAGGCCCTCGGCAAGGAAGGCTACGACAAATCCACCGCCGTCTTCGAAAAGCTCACCTCGGTCCTCGCAGGCAGCGTCCCTCCCGATGTGGGGGCCGCCGACGAGAAGAAGCCTTTCGGTCAAGCCGCCAGCCGCGCCGGCGTGATGGTTCGCATGCAGAAGGCCTTCGACTGGCTCAAGAGCAACATCACCACGGAAGGGAAGCTCAAGTCCGAGCAGGAGACCGTCATGCACGAGACGATCGTCCTCCTGGCGCTCTCCGTAGTTGCCGCAGATGCCACCTACGATTCGGGCGAAGAGGACGACTACAAGAAGCATGCCCAGAAGATGATCGAAGCCTCCCGCGCTGCATCCGCCGCCGCGAAGGAAATGGATTTCTCCAAGTTCCAGGAGGCGATGGACAAGGTGAACAAGACCTGTTCCGATTGCCACAACGATTATCGTTTTGCGGATTCCTGAGTTGCGGCGTATCTCCCCGCGTTCCCTTCAGTCGCTTCATTGAATCACATGTCTTTTTTGAATCTCTGATCAGGTGTTTGGCATGATCACACAGCCTCTGGTAGCTCCCGCTCGATGGGTCTTTCTCGCTCTGGCTATCACTGTGTCGGCGGGTCACATCCCACCCGCGGCGGCGGCGGAACTCATCGAGTTGCGGACCGGCCAGAAGATCGAAGGAGATATCCTCAAGGAGCAGGACGGCGCCCTCTACGTCGATATCGGCGTCGACATCATTAAGGTCCCCCTCAGCCAGATCCGTCGTCGGGAAACGATCGGCAAGGAAGGGGCGGCGTCCGTCAACACCCCGCTCCCCGGTGCCACCAAAAAGCTCTATCAGACGGCGGAACTCCCCCGCGCCAGCATCAAAGACCTCTCGCAGAAGTACGGCGAAGGGGTCGTCCTCGTGCAGACGCCCGGCGGCCTCGGCTCGGGCTTCATCATCAATGATCGCGGCTTCTGTGTGACCAACTGCCACGTCATCGAGAAGGAAACCCGCATCGCCGTCACGATCTTCCATCAGGCCGCCGGCGGTGAGTTCTCCCGCCGCCGGATCGACAATGTCCGCATCGTGGCCCTCAACCCGTTCTTCGATCTGGCCCTCCTGGAGATTCCCAAGCAGGACGATTTGAAGTTTAAGCCGGTCTTCCTCACCGAGTCGGACGACGAGCGGGAAGGGGATGAAGTCTTCGCCATCGGCAATCCGCTGGGCTTGGAACGCTCTGTTTCGCAGGGGATCGTCAGCACCCGCAACCGCAATGTGAAGGGCCTCGTCTACATCCAGACAACGGCCGACATCAATCCCGGCAACAGCGGCGGCCCCCTCTTCAACAGCCGGGGTGAAGTCGTCGGTGTGACGAACATGAAGCTCCTCTTCGCGGAAGGCCTGGGTTTCGCCATTCCCGCCGCCTATTTGAAACTCTTCCTCGATCACCACGAGGCCTACGCCTACGACGCGAACAATCCCAACACCGGCTACCGCTTTCTGGATCCCCCCCGCCGCCGCCTCGCGGGCCCACCTCCCGAAAAGACGACCGAGATGCCCTGAACCAGCCGATTTTCGGGGTTGTTGATTTCCGCCGTCTGAATTACATCTCATGCTGGCAGAAGTTTTCCCGCTTGGGCGGTCGCTTCTCCCAGCATGATTTCATATTTGCTCAACGCCTTTCCCATCGACGTCCCTTCCTGTCCATCCCATCCGCCTCTTTGCGATCGCATCCTGTCGCTCGCATCTCCACCGTCCAACTCTTCCCGCTGTCATTCCATCGCAAGTTTTACCCGGCGAACGCACGAGGTCTCCTCGGGTGTCGTTGGGCACGGCTCGCTTCCAGCTCTCCGCCTTGAGGCAGGGTTCTGTCATGCCCTTTGCATTGCTCCCTCAGCGAATGATGTCGTCACGCCGCCGGGCGTGGATCGCCGCGCTGCTGGGCTGCGCCGTGACTCTGGGAGCTTTGGCGGGTTGCAGTTCAACCGGCGGCCCCAAGCTGGTCTGGAACAAACCCGAGAAGAAGTCCACCGGCGACGACAAGTCGCTGGCCGCCGCGAACTCCTCCGGGAAGGAGGGTTCCGCTAAGGGGGACTCGGCCAAGGACAATTCCAAAGTCAAGATCATCGACCCCAAGAAGCTGATGGCGAAGGTCGACAAAGAATCCCCGGTTGAAAAGTCCGCTGAGAAGCCTGCCGGGGAGAAGTCCGCGACCGAGACAACGACAGCCAAGGTGGCGACCACCGGCGCGAAGAACTCCGATGCCGCCGTCATCCAGCCCCTTTCCGACAAGTTCGCCGCCGCCGGAACCGCCGCGCCGTCGACGGAATCGCCCTTCCAGTCATCTCGCAGTGCGAAGTCCGCCGGTGCCTCCGCACCCGAGATGCCCGTCGATGCCGATCCCTGGGGAACCTCGCCGCGAGCCGGTGCCGCCGCCCAGTCCGCTTCCAACACCGACCAGCCTCCCGCATCTTCGCTGGCTGGCAGCTCGATGACGCCCGCCACCCTCCGCCTCATCGATCAGGAACTCCAGGGGGCCAGTGCCGAAGAGCGCGCCTACTGGTACGACCAGCTGAAGAAGGTTGATCCAGCGGTGGTGCCGCAGATCCTTCAGGCCCGTCGCATGTCATTGCAATTGACCGCCCGCCAGGAAGGCCAACCTTCCTCGACGGGTGATCCTTGGGCCGAAGGGATGTCCGCCGCTGGTGGTCAAGCCGCTTGGGGTCACTCCGCCTCCGCCACCAAACCCGTCCAAGCCCAAGGCGGCATGGGTGCCGCCTCCCCCTGGGGCCCGCCGGACCGTTCATTGACGTCCGATACCGGCAAGTCCAGGGTCTCCGCCATTCAACTCGCGGGGCATGGGGATGATTCCTCGCTGGCCGCAGGCAATGCCTCCTCCGGCGTGGTCAATGCCGGTCATCGCGTCGAAGACGGAACTCCCGAACGGGTCCGCAGTGCGTTCTACCGCGTCGATGCCGATGGCCAACCCGCCAGCCAGATTCAACAGCAAAGCCATGTCGAGACCGGCCAGACGACAAACCCCGCTGCGGGCAACGCCGTGGCGGTCGTCCCCAGCGCCTCACCTGCCGCTTTGCCAAATGGTGCCCGCTTCGGTTCTTCG
>PNLE01000228.1 GCA_013822855.1 Planctomyces sp. | reverse complement strand
AGAGGGAACGCGATCGCTTTGATCGGATTCTCCTGCTGGGTGGATTGTTGCGAACCATCTTCACGGGGAGTCCGCATGACACATTGCTGGATGGCCTGCTGGCTCAAATTGTCGAGCAGATAACTGCTCGCACGGCCCCGCATCCGGGATGGCCCATGGATGTGGTAGAGATGGAGATCGTCAAGGCGTTGTCGAAGGCGATCTGTGAGGAGAAGTGGGTCGAAACCGCTTATTTGCATCCCGACGACCCGCTGTTTCTCCTGTGGTGGGGGCCGTTTGATGATTTGACCCCTTTGGTATTTTGCATTGCTCTTCAAAAACCCCATTTGAAGGGTCGACTCACAAGGGAAGAGATATTGTGTTGTGCGTTCGAAGGCTCGTCCTCGGGATGTAATCGCCATGACCCGTATTGGTGTCCAACGACGGTTCGCGAGTTTACAGAACGGTTGGCTGGAAAGATTCGGGGAATTTCACTTCAATTGAGTTGAGCTCCCGCCAATCTTTCCGAAACCGCTATTCATTTAGGATATTCAAATGTCTTTTAATGCTTCGCACTATCTGATGCTCACAATTTTCTTTGTGAGTTCCCTTGGGTGTGGTATCGGAACAAGTAGCGGTAGTTTTCAGGATGGAAGTTCTCGTATTCAAGAGAGAACCCATAAAGTCATGAAACCGCCGATTCAAGGTCGTGAGTTGATGGCTCCTTTTGAAGACGAACCTGATGTTGTTCTATCGTTGCCGCCAAAATCTCTTGTGAACAAGCCATTGGTGGTCGATCGTGAAATATCACTTGTCGGGACTTGTCAGGCTTTGGATGTGAAGCGGGGATGTCTCTCTGTGGCACTGCCAAATGGAAAAGTGGAGATCGTCTCGATCGACACGGAGTGGCCCAGTGTCGTCAGGCAGTTCTCCACATCGAAATGCGGCGACTCGATTGGGGCGGAAGTGAGCGGTACTCTGAAAACTTATGAGGGCGGATATTACTTCCTCAATGCGAGGGTGAGGAGGGTTTGGGTTGTGGAGTCAGTAGATCCCAAATAGCGCTAGTGATTTTGAGAAATCTAAAGCTGCTGGTGAGTGTCTCGTGATATGAGTCGTGATCGTTCCAAAATCCAGAAAAGCGACAGTCATCTCCCCATGTTCATCTCTCTCAGGCGAGGACGAAAGCCGCCTTCAATTATAAGCCGCAGGTTCGTGATCAAGCTGGTGGTCGCGATGTGCTGTTGTCTGGTTCTACGCCTCGTTCAGGTTCAGTTCCTGAATTGGCAGCGCCGTCTGGCGATGGAATCTTGGCGATTGAAGTATCGGACGGTGGATTGCTCGGGGAATGCTGATGAATTCGCGAATTTCGTGCATACCGGGTTTGGTAGCTTGGATGAAACTCTCCTGCCACGCACCGAGAGTGGCGACACGGTCATCGGTTGCGAAGGTGGCAACGTGATCGTGCAGGGTTTGCTGGACTATGATCCGCACCAGGGATACCAGCTGCGGCTCAACGACGGGACTCTCGTTCGCCTTGAGGGCTCCACCGATGAAGACAAGGTGTTGGCGGGTTATATGGGAGTTGATCGACTGAGGCTGGAAGGTCGTTTGCTGCGAGAGTGGTATCCCGACTGGGGGAGCCGCCAGATGACATTATGGCAACGAACATTGATCGGTGGCCGTGTAAATATGCACTGGCATCCTTCGGGTTATTGCTACTTCCTGAGGGATTGGAAAGTGATTCCTTTGCCGGGGGATGAAAAGCTGTCTGGTGGTGGTCAGCTGATTGGTGTGGATTGATATGACGGGTGTGGTTGGCTTGGGCGTCGTGGGTGTGATGTGGATCGAACAGGCAGGCGGGAGCCTGCCCTACAGAAACTTCTCTCCATCCTTTTCGCTTTGTCCCCGCTGTCTAATTTCTCTTCCCGATGTGCTTCGCCTTTTTAAAGAACAGTCCACGGAGCCAATTCTCATTCCGATGCTGTTGAATTCGAAGAGAGAAGAGGAGTAGAGATGAAAAAGAGTGTTGAATGGCTATTTCCAAAGCCAGCTCCAGCTCAATCGGCTATTGATCGCATAGAATTATTGATCGGATGGAGATTTCCGACTTCCTACAGAAATGTTGTATGCGAATACAACGGCGCTTACCCAAAGCCTTCTGAATGCTTGCTCGGTCGCCCGCAAGGTATGTCATTTAACAATATGATTGCAATTTCATTTCCCGGGGATGAACTCAAAGGTGAACGAATCATTGAGGTTGTTGATGCTCTTGGGGGGCGCTTGCCAAAGAATGTGGTGCCATTTGCGGCAGATCCGTCAGGTAACTATTTTTGTTTTGACTTCAATCATGTTGGCGATTCTGGTGAGCCATCTATAGTCTTTTGGGATCATGAGAACGAGGATCATGAACAGAGGGATCCTTGGTTGGCAGTGACTTGTGTTTGTGGCAGCTTTGATGAGTTGATCACATCTCTGATTTAGATCGTCGTTGTTATTGACTTTTGGGTCAGAATGAATTGGCGGGCGTGAGCTTCGTGTGTGGTGTCAGTTGGGTGTGGATCGAATAGGCAGGCGGGAGCCTGCCCTACGGAAACTGCTTTCTAGAGTCTCAGGTTGATTCAGGGGCGGTGGAGATGAAGCCTCAGAGGTGTCCGACGCGTTGGCCGACTTCAAAATGGTCTTAAAGGAGTCCGAACCCTACCCATTCCTCGCATTGGAGCAACGGGAGTTAATCTTATTCAATACCCAAGCGGAATAGCGTTGTAAGTACTCTTTTTGAGAATTCAATAGGAGGGTTGCGGATGCCCGGAGTTTGTCTGGCCGAAACCGAATGGCCATCGTCAACTGGTCTTTGAATTGCTGAGAAAATGTACCTGATTCAAATCTTTGAGTAATAACTTTTGCCAGGTGATCCTTCGTCTTTTCGTCAAGGGCAATGTGTTTCAGTCGTCTGCAGATTTTCGCTCTGGCTCGCCCATGCCAGATGCCAAAGGTATCGGTCAGGACAAAGTCTAAAGCGATGGGTAATGCTAAAGCATTCCCGAGCTTTAGCTCCTCGATCAGATCGGCAAGTTCTTGTTTGGTGGCTGTGGAGAATGCCGAGGAGTTGTTCCACCGCGATTGAAATTGTGTTATTTGTTCAGGATTCTGGCTTTTCGATAGTTTCTTTTGTATGTCGTGACGCATTTTTGTGTGCACTTGTCGTGACAGGGGAAGGCTGCCCTACCGGGTGAGAGGTATCACACGCCGCGGCGGTGGCCGAACCATTCGATGTGGAGGCGGGGGCAGAAGCGGTGGCCGAGAGCTTCGGCTTGGGGCTGGAGCCACTCGCCGCGGGCGGCGAGTTTGTCCTGCGTGATCCCCTGGGGCATGAGCCAGACATGCTGGCGGTCGATGTGCGGTAGGTCGTCCAGGGCCAGCGAGAGGGCTTCGAGATCGGCCGGGGTGTCGATCACGAATTTGAGCTGATACGCGTAATCGGTCGTCAGCCGCGTGAGGGTGGCGATGTTCCAGCGTAACTCGGCATGTCGGCGGGCGACCGCGCTGATACTCCCCTGCCCGGCTGTGAGATTCACAGCAAAATCGGGTGCGGCGGTGGGGTTCGAATTGGCGAGCTTCGGGCTGATCGACATGAGATCGGCCACGACGGGCCGGTCGACGGTTCCCGCCGTTTCCACCGTGATGTGGAGTTCGGCGGCCTTCAGGGCGTGACTGAGTTCCACAATGGCGGGCTGAAGGAGGGGTTCACCCCCGGTGAGGATGACATGCCCTGCACCGCTGGCGATGGCCTGCGCGAGGAGGTCATCGAGCGTCCGCCAAGTGCCTTCCGCCGACCAGGAGGTGTAGGGGGTATCGCAGAACCAGCAGCGGAGATTGCAGCCGGTGGTGCGGATGAAGAAGGACGGGACGCCCGTCAGCGATCCTTCCCCCTGCACCGAGAGGAATGTTTCCGCGATACGGAGGCGCGGCGGGCCCTGACGTGCGGGCGAGTCGGAGATCGTGGGGTTCGGGTCAGTCGGCATAGCGGGTGGGATCGGGAAGCCCGGCTTCGAGGAACCCCTTTTTGCGGATCTGGCAGGAATCGCAGTGGCCGCACGAGAGGCCTTCCGGCGTGGGATCATAGCAGCTGTGCGTGAGGGCGTAATCGACGCCGAGCGCGACCCCCTGGCGGATGATCTCGGCTTTGGTGAGGTGGATGAGGGGAGCGTGGATCTTCCACGGCTTCCCTTCGACGCCCGTTTGGGTGGCCAGGTTCGCGAGGGTCTCGAAGGCGGCGACATACTCCGGCCGGCAATCGGGGTAGCCGCTGTAATCGACGGCGTTGACGCCCACGAAGAGATCCTGAGCACCGATCACTTCCGCCCAGCCGAGCGCGATCGAGAGGAAGACGGTGTTGCGGGCCGGGACGTAAGTGATGGGAATACCGCTGGTGAGTTCGGCTTCCGAGCGGTCCTTGGGGACATCGATATTGGCGGTGAGGGCGGAGCCGCCGATCGATCGCATGTCGAGAGGAATGACGACATGCCGAGCGACGCCTTGCGCCTGACAGACTTTCTCGGCGGCTTCCAGCTCGAAGCGGTGCCGCTGGCCGTAGTCGAACGAGATGGCGTGAGGGATGAAGCCTTGCGCCTTGGCCATGGCGAGAATGGTGGCGGAGTCGAGGCCGCCACTGACGAGGACGACGCACGGTGGCGAGTGAGCGGTGTCTGGTGGTGTTTTCCCCGCTGAGAGCTCAGCCGTCATTCCAAAATCCTTCCGCCACGATGCGACTTACCAGCGGACGTATGTCCGATATCTGGGTGCATAGTAACCGAAAGGCTGGTAGCCGAAAGGCGCGCCCCAGAATCCGCGGTAGTAATTTGTCCAGGGGTCGAAGCCGCCGGTGGTGACGTTGACGTTGGTGGTCTGGCGGGTCACGGGGCGGATCTGTCCCAGGAGCAGCTCGATGGCGGCATCGTGGCGGTAGGAGGGGTTGGCGTCGTACTCGGCCCGGCTGAAGGGAATCTGGTTGTAGACCTCGGTGTAATACTGGGCGCGAACAACACCCTGGAGGGTGTCGCTGGTGGCGAGGGCTGGCAGGCAGGCTCCGTCCGGGCAGGTGGTTTCGGTGGAGGCGGCGGTCGGTGCGGAACCGACAGGGTTGGTCGACGGACTTGGTGAGGGAGGGAGCATCGTTGGCGAAGAGCGACGGACGGGAACGGAAGAGATGCCCGGCGAGATGGTGACCGTCCACACGGCGGGGGTTCCGGCTCCGAAGGTGTGGATCGTTGAACCATCGGGCGACGTGGTGACGTTGAGCGTTGTGACGGGGATGGCCGCTGCTGACGTTGCGGGCGGTTCCTGCGCAGAGGCCTCAACTCCGGGTGGGGTCAACGCGACGGGGGCTGGCAAGGTGATGGGGAAGATCTCTTGAGCGAACAGAGTCTCTGCCCAAAACGATTCGAGTGAACAGGTGGCACACAAACTGATTATGGCGAAGAGGTTATGTCGCATGGCGAGGTTCCGGGCACCCGAAGGTCACGAATCGTGGGTTGGCAAATAATTTGTTGTATATTACCCAGGTTGACATCGGGTCGGGAGTCGAAAATTCGGATTGGGGCAACTTTCCGTTCCTTTTTGGCAACGTGGGTGCCGCCGGGCAAAGGAGAAAGGACGCCTTGGCCATCGCGACGGGAGCGGTGACCCTTCGATGGTGCTCTTCGATGGTGCTCACAGAGAAGCCGCAGGGGAAAAGAGACTCGCAGGCCGTTAGACTGCCTTCTGAAACAACACGTTTGGCGTGGGATGAGAAGAGCACCGCTCGCAACTTCGCAGCGGCATCCGGCGTTGGCGAATTGGAAGGGCGAGAGACAACGTGGCAGCAAAAGCTTGGGGTGGTGCGTTCGATGGGCAGACCGATCCGCGTGTCGAGCGATTCACGGAATCGATCAGCTTCGATGCCCGTCTGGCAGAGGTCGATGTTCGCGGTTCCAAGGCCCACTCGCAGATGCTTTCCGAAGTGGGGCTGATCACCGAAAGCGAGAAGAACCAGATCCATCAGGTGCTGGACGAGATCCTCGCGACAATCGAGGCGGGAAAATTCCCCTTCCGGATCGAGCTGGAAGACATCCATATGCACATCGAGTCCGCGCTTATCGAGCGGCTCGGTGACATTGGCCGCAAGCTGCATACCGGCCGCAGCCGGAATGATCAGGTGGCGACAGATCTCAAGCTCTATGTGCGCGATGCGATCGAGCGGCTGGATGGCCTTTTGATGGATCTGCAAAAGGCGTTCATTTCGCGCGCGGAGCGCGACAAGGGAGTGATCCTGCCGGGCTACACGCACCTGCAACGCGCGCAACCGGTGCTGGCGTCGCAGTACTGGTGCGCCTGGTGCGAGAAGTTCGAGCGTGATCGCACCCGCCTGCGCGATGCGCGTGTGCGGCTGAATGAGTCTCCTTTGGGTGCGGCGGCGCTCGCGGGGACCTCGCTGCCGATCAACCGTCAAAGAACGGCCGAACTGCTGGGCTTCGACCGTCCCGCGGCGAACAGCCTGGATGTCTCCAGCGATCGCGATTTTGTCGCGGAAACGGTTTTCGGACTGACGCTGATCGCCACCCATTTGAGCAACTGGGCCGAGGAATGGATTTTGTGGTGCACCACGGAGTTCGGTTTCATCAAGTTGCCTAACGCCTACACGACCGGTTCGTCGATCATGCCGCAGAAGCGCAACCCGGATGTGCTGGAGCTCATTCGCGGCAAGGCGGGCCGCGTGGTGGGCGACCTGCAGCATGTGCTGGTGCTCATCAAGGGGTTGCCGTTGGCCTACAACCGCGATCTTCAGGAAGACAAGGTGGCTCTGTTCGACGCGCTCGATCAGGTCGAAGCGAGCCTCGAGCTGGCGGCTGCCATCGTCGAGCACGCGCAACTCAAACGGGAGACCATCGCCGCCCGCATCGAGGAAGGTTTTCTCGATGCGACGACACTCATGGAGTACCTGATTTTGAAGGGGATTCCGATGCGCACCGGCCACGAAACCGTGGGGAAGCTGGTTCGTCTGGCGGAGTCGAAAAACAGCACGCTCGCGCAGCTTTCGTTGGCCGATTTTCAGGGCATCGCGCCCCAGGTGGAGAGCGATGTCTTCGAGGCGCTGGGGACCGCGAACGCGGTGCGACGATT
>PNLE01000227.1 GCA_013822855.1 Planctomyces sp. | reverse complement strand
TCGCTTCCGGTTCCACTACGACTACTCGGGCGGGCAGATCACGAACTTCGGGGCGCATTGCAACGATATGGCTCATTGGGGAATGGGCCTGGATGTCGGCGGCCCGACAGAGATCGAATGCCTCGATGCCAAGTTCCTCCCCACGGGAAGCCTGTTCAATACGGCCACCGAAACCCGCTTCCGCTGCAAGTACGCTAACGGTGTGGAACTCATCTGTGAAAGTGGCCCCGAAATGGTGCAGACTCGCTTCGAAGGAACCACCGGCTGGCTGCAGACCGGCTACAAGGGGACGACCGCCTCCGACCCCGCGCTCCTCAAGGATTGCCCACCCGCCGCCAAAGGAACCAGCGATCCGCACTCGGCTCATCTGGCGAACTTTGTGGAGTGCGTGAAGACGAGGAAGGAGCCGCGGGCACCGGTGGAGGTGGGGAACTCGTCGGCCGTCCTCTGCCACATCGCCAACGCGATGATCCGCCTCTTCCCGGAAACCGGTTCCGTGGTGGCCAAGTGGGACCCGCAGAGCGAAAAGTTCATCGATAATGACGAGGCGAACCGGATGCTGGTGCGGGAGGAGCGGAATCCGTGGGGTTAGGACAATTGACTCGCCGCAGGACGATTTTTGCCAGCGGAAAAGGGGGAAAGCGAAAAAGCGGAGAAGCCGGAGGGGAGAATCAAATGTAAACTCCCGGCGTCCGAGGCAGACGCCGGGAGTTGATCGCACATAGAGTATGCACGGAGTCTTCGGGATGCGCCAGGTATATGGTAGATGGCCCGATTGGTGCATTGGCATGCATCCCACCAGCTGCATGCCAGGTTAAATTTCCTACAAGTGTGCCTCATGCAGGGATCGATTCATGGATATTGAAGATATTGTAAGAGAAGGAACAGTTGAAGAGTTAAAAACCTACTTAGCCACCCATCCAAATGGACAAGAAGAATTGAACTCTGCACTTTCAAGTGCAATATGGCACGAGAATCTGCCGATAATAAATCTCTTGTTGGATCATGGAGCACCCATCAATATGTGCTCTGATAAGAATCTGCCTCCTTTGTACTGTGCTATAGAAAAAGGCGATTTAAGTCTAGTTGAGTTACTGTGTGAACATGGAGCAGACGTCAATTATCGACCTCATGATATGAGCTCACCACTTCACTGGGCAGTTGACTCAGAGGCTGACGGTGCTTGGCAAACGGGAACAAAGCCTAACGTTGAAATAATTCGGCTACTTTTGAGATATGGTGCGAACCTCAGTTTGACAAATAAATTCGGTACGCCCTATGACATGGCCAAACGCTATGAATTTATAGAGGCATGTGAGTTACTTAAGCCTCATGGATGACGCGAAAGCGATTCTGGAGGATTTGCGGAAGCATCAGGAGGCCTCCGGGCGGCCCATGTGGCGGGGTGGTGAGGTTGGTCAGCCGATACCGCTGGAAGTAGAGAAAGCACCGCCGACGGCTCCCTGAGTGGAAGTCGTTTGAGGCCTGCGGAGTTCGCATCATGCGGCGGGATTTTCCGTGGCGGGTCGTGTGTCGATTCGTGCTGATGCTGCCGGTCTTCGGGCTGGCGGTGGTGCTTTGTTCGCCTCTGTTCACCTCGGCGAAGTGGGTCGGGCATGCCGATTTGAGGGTGCGGTTCGCCGTTGTCGATGCGGCGACCGGTGAGCCGATTCCCGGTGCGAAGGTTCATATTCAGGCGGAGCGGGGTGGGCTTTGCGCCGAGTGCGCGGCTCGTGAGTTCACACTGACGAGCGATAACGACGGTCACGCGGAGGAACTCTGCACAAGTTGTCTGTCCTTCGGCTCCCGCAGCCTGTTTGAGAACACCTGGTTCATCCATCTGCCGTGGTGGCGGTTCCATGTCACCGCCGAGGGGTATGAGCCGATGGCTGCGGCCAATTTCAACCAGCCCGAATATATGCAGCTGGCGGAACGCGGCTATCCCACCGCGCATCTCACGGTGCCGGTGAGGTTGCGGGCGGTGGGGGAGTGAAGAGGTGAGGTGCTTGTGATTGGCGTCGCCCGGACGTAGGGTGCATGGAGTCCGCGGAATGCACCAGCTATATAGTGGTGGGCGGAATATGGTCCGCAGAGCGGACCCTACAGTGGCTTGGTGAAGCGGCAGCGGGGGTAGGATTTGCAGCCGAGGAAGCTGTTGCCGGCGTTGTCGCCGCGTTTTGATTGCCGCTCGATGAGGTCGCCGCCACATTTGGGGCATCGTGTGGTGGAGGAGTGGCGCTCGGTGAGCGAGGCCATGTGGGCGGCATGGTTGAGGGAGCGATCGCGTTTGAGTGACTGGATCGCCGTGATGATCCGCTCCACTTCCTGTTCGGATAGCAAAGGTTCGCGGTGTCGGCGGATGTGGCTCGACAGGCCGTGGGTGAGCACGTTGCCGGGCATGGGGGTCTTCAGTTCGGCGTCGCCGATAAAGAAGATGATCGAGTGCATCCGGTCGCGCGGAACCTGCAGGCATTCCTCCAGGCAGCAGAGATGCCGGTGGTTTTGCCTGAGCGGGTTCTGGAAGCGGAATGATTTTTTATAGAACTTCTGCGTCCATTGGCTGTCTTGTTCGCTGCCGAAGATCCAGCCGTTCATCATCTTGGTTTCGATGACGAAGAGGCCGTAGAGCGAGACGATGAGGTGGTCGATCTGGGTCGTGCCGTTGGATGTGGGGACGACGACGTTGTGGAACTGGCGGTAGGTTCGGGAGTTGAGTCGGAGCCACAGGCCGATGCGCGTGCAGAATTCGCCGAACCAGCCTTTGAAATGGCTCATGGGGGGCCTGATGTTGCTGTGATCTGAATTGGTGGGTTGCGCAAAGCCTCAACCCACCCTACCCGGCTGGAGTTTTTGGCGAAGATACAGACCTGTGATTCCACTACAAAGAAGGCGAGACGATACAACGACAAACAGTTTCGACAGGCACACATTGGGAGAAGGTTGTGGCCTACTCTCGTGCCGTGCGAATCGGCCCACATGTCTACGTCTCCGGCACGACGGCTTCCAACGGCGATGGCACCACCGTCGCAGTGGGAGATGCGTACCAGCAGACTGCCTTCATCCTTCGCAAGATCGAGACCGCACTGGCGGAAGTGGGAGCGAAACTGTCTGATGTCGCACGCACCCGGATGTTCGTCACCGACATCAGTCGATGGGAAGAAATCGGAAGTGCGCACGGCGAGGTCTTTGCTGGAATCAATCCAGCAGCCACGATGGTTGAGATCCGCCGTTTGGTGAGCCCCGATCATCTGGTGGAAATCGAGGTGGATGCTGTGGTTAATCCGAATTCTCAAAACATCAATCCTGACGCAATGAAAGCCTCTGCTCCGCAGTCAATTTCTCCCGTGAAGATTCCGAGGCTTGAAGAGCTTGCCCAGTCAGTATCCGATTCTTCATACGAGGGATGGTTTGCAAATCTCCCGCAAAAGTTGAGCCAAAGCAGCTTGGCTGCTGAATGGTATGCAAACTTGGAAAAGGAACTCTCAGCCCTCGAAGCCGCTGAATGGGCAACCTTCAAGGACAAGATTGCGAAACAGAGCAACAGCAATCGGAAAGAACTTCTCAGTTTGTTTAACGAAGCAGCCGGTTACGCTCGCTTCAAGGAGATGCTTAAGGAACGAGGCATCCCCTACGACACCATTCAGCATCCGGTGATGACTGCAAAGAAGGGGAGGAAGCCCAAGGAACCAGAATGGATCGCACTTCATGGAGACCAGATCATCGCTGCGATTGAGGTCAAAACCGCCTTCGAGTCTGACGACCAAAATCACTTCATCGAGTCCAACACAATCGCATTAGAGTCGGGAGGCTTGCCGGAAGTGCGGCGGGTTACGCCTTCGATCCCTGATGGACTTCTCCATAAATGTAGTTCCCATGTCAAAAAGGCGAAGGAGCAACTCAGGTCAGTTGGAGGGGAACCACGACTACTTGTCGCATACGTCATCGTGAATGTTGACTACGAGGCTGCACAGCTACGCGACTGCGTGGAAACCATCAGAAGTCATTTGGAAAGATTGAGTGAATCCGACGTGCTTGTCGTCGGCGACATACGGAGTCCATTCTTCTGACAGGGTGGTCGGGAAATGGAAGCCTTGTCAGCCGAATGTCAGACAACATCATGCTGAAACCATTGAACAACGAATCCCAGCCGCAGGGTGGCCCCGGTTGAGATTCTGATTTCTACCGGGGTGGCCTAGCCAGGAGGGCACTGGCAGAGGCGTAACTCTTGGAGAATCCCATCTGAGATCCTCAGAAACTCGCATGGCAGATCTTCCGGCAACGAAACCTCCTCTACCTGCGGCACACAGGTAGCCCGCAGACGGTCAACCTGTGCCACCCTGCGATGCTGGTAGATGGCGGAGCACTGCTGGACACAAACCAGCAGTTGCACACTGGCGACGCAGGCAACGTTGGAGAACAAATCAGCAGAACATCATTAGACAGAAAGGTGGTGTAGGATGGTCGAACATCTCAAGACTTACTGCGATTTGATATTGAATAATAATGGTGCGTCTCGTGATATGTTCAACGCTCCCAAGGAACTCTATCCCCAACTTCGTGCGCTTGATCCGCGTGATTTTGAGCAAGCAAAGCGCGCTGAGTTCATGTTGGTACGTGGTCGTTTCGAGCACCTCGTAAACCCAAATAGACATGAAGTGATTAGCGGCACGTCCGTGTCGGAGGCCCTGAAGCAACTCCGTGAAGTTCTTGACTTCTATTCAGGCGAAGGTACGCACCTTGACAGTCGTACTTTCGCTTTTTTGCGAGAACCTGAACTAGTCGAGATCGTCAAACGCGACTACAGAGAACTGTCGTTGCGACTCCATCCAAGTCACTCCTGGAAGTCGTCCGTCGTCCTTGCGGGCAGTATTCTCGAAGCCATTCTCTATGACGTGTTGTCTGGCCCCAGGAATCAGGCGAATGCCAATTCATACGTTGCCGGGCATTCGCAATACCGTCGCCAAGGCGCGATCGTGGATGGGCATTGGACTCTACAGGCGCTCATTGATACCGCAATCCAACTTCAAATCCTGCGTCTGCAAGACAAGGACATCATCCATCAGACTCTCCGTGATTACCGGAATTTCATCCATCCAGCAAAGGAAATTCGGACTCAGAACAGCGTGGGCAAGAATGAAGCCGGGCTGGCGATGAATGCACTGAACGTGGTAATCGACCACCTGCAGAAGACCTTCACGCCATAACCACTACTTGAAACACTCAGCACTCGCCCTCTGCACACCATCTGGCCGCTAACTACGATGTTGATGTCACAAGGAAGACCGTAGTAGTTATAGGTAAAGAGGACTCATGGGATTGGAGCCTTCTACATAGCGAGACTCACCAAGCAAAAGTGCCTTCGGGGGTGGGTGGGGTGAGTTTTAAGAGGTGGGGTTCGGGTGGGGAGTTGGTGAGCTTCAGGCAGGCGGCGGCGAGGGCGAAGGCGCGGTCGTCGTGGAAGCCGGGTTCGTTGCGATGATCGAAGCGGATGCGGTTGTTGGGGAGCTGCCGGAGGATGAGGGTTGCGAGTTCGTGGGCGAGGTCGTTTTCGCCGCGAACATCGGTTCCTTGGGGATGACTTCCCAGGACGAGTTCGCGTGGCTGCGCCGCGAAAGAGCGTGGTGAGTCGACGGAAGAATGACTCATCGGCTGGGGCGAGGGGCTGTGGCTGAAGTCGTGCTGGTCGACTTCCGGTGAGCCGCAGCGGGGGTACCAGGCGACGCGACGTTCGATGACGAGCTGGCGAAGGAGCATGGCGAGGGCGTGGTTGCCATTGCCTCCCGCGAAGGAGAAGCGTTCCAGCCGGAGCTCCACCGCGCGGGTTTGGATGATCGAGAGGAGCTGGTATTCGTCGAGGACGAATTCGATGTCGCTGAAGGCGTTGGCGGCCCAGGTGAGCCAGTTGTCGACCCAGGCGACGGGGGTGGGGCCACCCGGCGTGGGGATGGCGACATCCATGCGGTCGACGACCAGGCGGTCTCCTTCCGCATGGAGGATGACGGCGACGGTCCAGTCGTGCTTCTCGGCGTAGTCGATGGCCGCCACATAGCGGATCCAGGGCTTTCCGTAATCTTGCCGCACGAGCGAACTGTCGATGCAGGCGCGGGCTTCCTCGAGGGTGACGTAATCCCCTTCGGCCTGTTGCCACTCGTTGAGCCACAGCCGAGCGTAGACGCTGGCGGGGAGGAGCTCTTGCTGTTCGGCGAGGGCTTCCGGTGTGATCCAGGCGGCCTGCGGGCCCTTGAGCGTGGAGAAGTGCCACTCGGGGGAGGTGCGGGCGGCTTCGCGGACATCCCATTGCCAGGTGCGGCCGAGCCCCGCGTTGCTGAGAACCGCCAGGATGGTGTGCGGTTTCTTGGCGGCGGACGAGACGAGCGAATGCCACAGCTCGGGCTTGGTCCAATGGCAGAGTTCGTCGCAGATGACGAAGTCGGGCAGCAGGCCCCACGAGCTGGCGACATCGGAGGAGATGACATCGAGCCGGCTGCGGGTCGTCTTGTGGACCACGCATTCCTGCTGGACTTGCAGCGCGCCGAGCAGGTGGGGATTGAGGCGGACGAGGCGCTGGATCGCCTGGAGAAGAAGCTGAGCCTGTTCGCGATCGGCGGCGGCGGCGATGCCATTCACCGGCTCGCGCGCGAAGGCGAGAATCCACGCGCAGGAGAGGGCGATATCGGAGGTTTTGGAGTGGCCGCGCGGGCGCTCGAGATAGGCCCGCCGCAGGAGGGGAGGAGCGGCGGGGATTTCCCATGGTGTGGGAAGAATGTGACTGTCGGTGGGATGAACGGTGGGATGAAGTGGGGCGGGTGGCTGGGGTGGAGTCTGCGAATCCCCGGCGTCTTGTGGTGACGAGTTGCTCCTCGAACCCAACGCGAGAAATCGCCAGGCGGGGTCGAGGGGGGCGAAGTCGGCTGCCTGCCAGGGTTCGAGCGTGGGCTTGCCGACAGCGCGGTCGGCGGCGGAGAGTTTGACCACCTGGCGGAAGAAGGCGGGTTCATTGCGGGAGACCAGGAGTTCCCAGGCGCGCTGCGAATCGAGGCGGGAGATCAAGTCCTGCCTCTCGGCAGCGGTCAAGGAGATCTTCATCGCTGAGGTCGGATCCTTCGGGGCGGGTGGGGGCTTCGCGCCACTCGGCGGGGGGTTGGTGGCGGAGCCAGAACTGCTGAGCCGTCACGTTTCCCTGGAGAGCCGTCTGGTAGAGGCGGGCGGCGACGTTCTCGCCTTGTGTTTCGCGGATGGCCTTGAGCATGTCGGCGAAGTTGGCGTCGTGGTCGCGCGTCAGGGTGTACTGCAACTGGGTGCAGCCGATCTCTTCGCAGGCTCCGAAAATGCTGGCCCCTTTGGTGAGGAGTTCGAGGAACTCGTACTGCTGGGCGGGGGTGAGGAGCGGTGGGGTTTCGTGCAAGCTGGGATGGGGGAGCGTGGCGGGTGGTTCGTGGAGTGGGTC
>PNLE01000226.1 GCA_013822855.1 Planctomyces sp. | reverse complement strand
GCCGTCCTGCTTGGAGGACTCTCGCTGGCAGCGATCGCTCCACTTGCCGCCGACGAGGCCGCACCCCCCGTTCTCGACGAGGCCGCACCCCGCGTTCTCGACGAACGCCTCCAGTTGGAGTGCGTGCTCGATTCACCCGCCGTCGCTACGCCCACCGGGTTGGAAGTCGATTCGCAAGGCCGCGTCTGGGTCATCGAAAACAACACCCATTTCCGCCCGGGAACCTACTCCCGCCATCCCCAGGACCGCATCCTCGTTTTCCAGCCTGAAAAAACGGCATCCGGCCAGCCCGCCAAACCCGGTGAACTCCCCGTGGTGGTCTTCAAGGACGACCTCAAGAACTCGATGAGCCTCCTGCTGGGCGAACGCGATCCACTCGCACGCGACGCCACGAAGCAGGTCGTCTTCATCGCCACCCGGTCGCAGATCCTCCAGTGCCGGGATCTCGATGGCGATGGCCGCTGCGATGAGACAAAGGTGCTGGCCAACTTCGAGACCGCGGGCAACTATCCCCACAACGGCCTCTCGGGGCTCGCCTGGCATCCCTCGGGCAAACTGATCTTCGGCTGCGGCGAGAACCTGGGAGCCACCTACGAACTCAAGGGAGCCGACGGCACCATCATTCCCGGCGGTGGCGAAGGGGGGAACGTCTACCGCTGCGACATCGATGGAAATGGCCTCGAACGGGTGGCGACGGGCTTCTGGAACCCCTACGCCAGCGCTTTCACCAAGGCGGGCGACTGGTTCACCGTCGACAACGATCCCGACAGCCGACCACCCTGCCGACTGCTGCACGTCATCGAAGGGGGCGATTACGGCTACCGCTTCCGCAATGGCCGCAAGGGGACGCATCCCTTCACCTCCTGGAACGGCGAGATTCCCGGCACCCTCCCCATGGTCTGCGGCACCGGCGAAGCCCCCTCGGGGATCATCGTCCATTCCGGGAACGCCTTCCCCGGCGACTACGCCCAATCGCTCCTCGTCACCAGTTGGGGTGATCACCGCATCGAACAGTACACCCTCAAGCCACGGGGCACCTCGTTCGGCGCGGAGTTCAAAACCGTCGTCATCGGCGGCGAGGACTTCCGCCCGGTCTCGATCCAGCAGGATGATGCCGGCAACGTCTACTTCAGCGACTGGGTGAAACGCGACTACCAACTCCACGGCCAGGGCCGCGTCTGGAAGCTGTCGCCGAAAGATCCCCAAGTGGCGAAACCCGTCGCAACCGGTGCCCCATCCGCCACTCCCGATTCGCACGATCTCGCCGATCCATTTGTCTTCAGCCGCCAGTTGAGAAGCCTGGTCCTGTCGTCATCGGCGGATGAACTCGCGAAGGCCTTCGCCCAGGCCGGGAACCAGTACGAAGCGGAAGTCGCCTTCCTGGCCATGAGAGAAGCCAAGTCCCTCTCGCCCCAGATTCTCGAAAAGGCGGCGAAGAGCCCCTATGTCTCCGTCCGTCGGTTGCTGGTGCAGGCGGTGGCGGAGGATCGGCTGGCCAATGCCGATCAACTGGTCGATCAAGTCCTCGCCGGGGATGTCGCGTCGTCCGATCTCTTCCTCGCCTCCTTGGCGGCGCGGGCGATGTTGGGTGGCCAGCCTGCCGCGGAATTCGAGAAGGCCCCTCCGAGCGCCCTCGCCAAACCCTTCGCACTCGATTCCGGCAAACCGCTCGCCCTCCGGACGCGTGCCCTGGAACTGCTCGATCCGAACGATCCCGCCCTCAAGGAGGAGATCTATCGCCAGGATCTCCTCGCGAAGTCCGATCCCCTGCGGAGTGCGGCGGTACGGCTGCTCGGTCGATCGAACCAGCCATTCAAGGAAAAACTCCTCTGTGCGATCGCCACCGACGAATCGCAACCGCTCAGCCTCCGGCTCGATGCCCTCGCTGGCTTGATCCAACCCATCAAACAGACTTCCGATCCTTCAAATATCACCGGCAATACCCACCAAACCCTGGCGCGGCTCCTGCAATCGCAGGATCCCGCCATCCAGGCGGCGGCCATCCGCGCGCTGAGGGGCACGCTCGCGCGATCCCTCCTTGAGCAATCCGCACTGGCCGCACAGGTCAAACAGCTCCAAGCCACCGCGAAAGGAGAAGTTCTCGCCCAGTTGGAACTGGCGTTGTCTCCAACTTCCGAGGGGAGGACACCCCAAGGTTGGGACCAACCGGGAGATGCGAATGCCGGACGACGGATCTTCTTCGCGCTCGAAGGGGCGTTGTGCGCCAAGTGCCACCGGGTGGATGGCGCGGGGGGCAACGTGGGCCCGGATCTCAGTGCCATCGCCCGCACCATGAATCGGCAAAAACTCGCTGAGTCGATCATCGATCCCAGCCGCGAGATCTCGCCCCAGTTCTCGACGCTGGTGCTGGAACTGGATGACGGCCGCGTGATGACCGGCATGCTGGCGGACGGCTCGCCCAAAGGCATGATCCGCATTCGTGACACCGAGGGGAAGACGCACGATGTCCCGCTGGCCCAGGTCGAAGAGCAGGGCGTCTCCCGCGAATCCCTCATGCCCAAAGGACTGGTGAATCAACTGACCGACCAGGACTTCCGCGACCTCCTGACCTATCTGGAAACTCTCAAATAGGCCGGAGGGAAGCAGCTGCCACATTGCCCCCACCCACCGTCAACCATTCCCCAGAGGGGTGGCCCGGCCAACTCGTGGCCGGGTCGTCCCACGACGACAAGAAGCCCCACCTTCCGCATACTCCCTCCCATCCACGTTCCCATCTGAACCGGCACCCTGTGTGTCCTGCTTGTCGCTTTGGGCAAGCCTGACTTCGCGACTTTCAACGCGATATCTCAGGTTGCGATCCGGATCTCACTATCCCCGGATCCTTGCATCGACTCGATAAAAAAAGGCGTCCCCCTTCTTCCGAAGAGGGACGCCTTGGTCATTGAAAATCATTCTCACGAGGCCGACGAACGGCACTCTCTCGCTTCCGGAGTCGTCTAGCGCTTCGCCGTCTTGGCCTGACGCAGCAGTCCGACATAATCCGAGGTCACGTTCAGGACTTCATCGTTGTAGGGGGTCTTCTTGAAGATTGGCCCCTCGGTCCCCTTGGTCTCGTGTTCTTCCTCTTCCTTGCGGATCTCTTCGACCGCCTTTTCCTCGTCCCGTTCCTTCCGCAGTGTCTCTTCATTGAGGGAGATCGTCTTGCGGTTCTTGCGGGCGTCGAAGCGGGCGATGTCGTTGCGAATCTTGTCGAACTCGGGGGTGGCGGCCAACCGCTTGGCGCTTCCATCCTTGAGCGCCGCCAGTACGTTCGGGGGAGTCATGTCGTACATGGGATGCGAGGCGTTCGGCACCTGGTCGAATGCGAGGGCGTTCTCCAGGAATGATTCGCCCAGATCCATATGGTCGACCAGCGAAGGGATCACCACATCGGAAGGAACACCACGATTCTGCGTGCTGTCACCGTTGACGCGGTAGAACTGGTTGATCGTCAACTTGACCGAACCCAGATCCTGGTTGTTGAGGACCGAGAACATGCGGTTGCTGATGGGCATCACATGCTGGACGGTTCCCTTGCCGTGCGTGGTCGTGTCACCCACCACGATGCCCCGGCCGTAATCCTTGATTGCGGCCGCGAAGATCTCCGAAGCCGAAGCCGAAAGCCGGTTGCAAAGCACCACGAGCGGGCCCTTGTACATCACGCCCTGTTCCTCGTCATCATACGACTTGATCTTGCCGTTGGGTTCCTTGATCTGCACGACCGGGCCCATGTCGATGAACAAGCCGGAGACCTCGATGGCTTCGGTGAGTGCTCCGCCGCCGTTCATTCGCAGGTCGACGACGATGGCATCGACGCCACCCTTCTTGTCGAATTCCTGGAGGACGCGGGCCACATCGCGGGCCGTGCTCTTGAAGTTATCCTGTCCCGCCTGGGCGCCGCCGAAGTCGCGGTAGAACGAGGGGATATTGATAACGCCGATCCGCCCCTTGGCTCCGGGAATGCGGGTCTCCATGGGGATGATCTCCCCTTTGACTTCCTGGGCCTTGAGTTCGATCTTCTGGCGGGTCAGGACGATCTCGCTCGATTCGCCGGCCGCATTCAGAATCTTGAGCTTCACCTTGGTGCCGCCCGCGCCGCGGATCAACCGCACCACGCGATTCAACTTCATTTCGACGATGTCGACATAGTCCTCGCCATCCTGGGCGACGGCCACAATCTTGTCGGTCGCCTTGAGCCGTCCATCCTTCTCCGCAGCCCCGCCGGGAACCACTTCGGAAACCGTCGTGAAGCCGTCAATCGAGCGGAGGGCCGCTCCAATCCCTTCGAGGCTCAGCCGCATCGAAATCTGGAAATCCTCCATCGTCTGCGGAGACATGTAGCTCGAGTGCGGGTCGAACGAATGGGCCACCGAAGACAGGTACATCTCCAGCACTTCGCCGGGCTCGGTGCCTTTGGCCGCCTTCGAGAGGGTGTCGTAACGCTTGTGAACCTGCTTCTTGGCCTCGTCCGGAGTCTTGTCGTCCAGCTTGAGCGAGAGGAGCTCGAACTTGATCCGCTTCCGCCAGCGCTCGTTCATCTCCTCCGGGGTCGCAGCGTAGGCCATCAGGTCGCCGTCGGTCACCATCGATTCCTCGACGGTGAAATCCTGCGGCATATCGATCAGTTGGTGAGCCAGGGCGACGCGTTCATTCAGCCGCTGCAGGTACCGCTGGAACACCTGGTGTCCGAAATCGACATTCCCGGCCTTCAGCAGATCGTCGAGCTTGTCCTTGAACGGGCTGAACTCGTCGATATCACCCTTCGTGAAGTAGAGCTTCTGCGGATCCAAGTCCTTGATGTACCTTGTGAAAGTCAGCTGGGAAATCCGGTCGTCCATCGGCTTCTGGCCGATGTGGTACTTGCTGATCATGTCCGTCGCCAAGCGGGCGGTCGTCTGCTCGGTGGTGGAGGTCTTCCCCAGATTCTGGGCGAAAATTGTCGTGGCGGCCATGAAGCACACACACGCGACAAGTCCCGCAACCGCTCGTGACGGCAATCGCTGCATCATTCCAAACATCCCTGAATAAAGGGGGGATATCCCCCGTTTTCGAACACTCTTCAATTTGCGACGCAACCGGGGTTGCCCGAAACTCGAAGAACGAATCCTGACGGCCACACGCTCGACAACTTGTCCGGGAATGGCTTATGCGACTTTTGACGCATCCACCCACTCCCTATCACCATCCAACACATGACCTTCCGGATCGTATCGCAG
Organism: Planctomyces sp.; assembly: GCA_013822855.1. Lineage (GTDB taxonomy): Bacteria > Planctomycetota > Planctomycetia > Planctomycetales > Planctomycetaceae > Planctopirus. The sequence goes on along the minus strand of PNLE01000226.1, from coordinate 2,314 downwards.
TTTCGCGAAGACAGGCAATACGCCTCTTCACGGAACTTGAGCAAACTTTGACGGTTTTCTTTTTTTGCGGCTGCCGTTAGCTGGCCTCTAGCCCGAAAGCCTCCGCAGCCGGTGTCGGCGATTCCGTCACCCGAAGAATGTACGGCTCTCCTCCCGAAATCGTGAAAGAAACTTGGCCTTCATTTCCGGTCTGCGGGAGAGGTGGGCCGCCCCCGAAGCGAGCGGTTTGGATCAGGACTCCAATGCCTCCGTCCCCTTTTTGTCATACCGATCCATAAAAGTTGCCTTGAATTTCCTCGGCGGTCCGATACTCTCAATGCTGACGATAGCCTGCCTGAAACCTTTTGGTTTCGGGCTACCCCCGCAGGGGCGACAAATCAGTTCGGTGGATTTGATTCACCGAGTTGGAATGTCGGAACTGTGGGCGGACTGGCGCCGGGTGTTCCCATGAGGATTCATGGCTCCGGCGCTGTGCGGGTGGTTTTGAGGGAAAACATCCTCAAACACGACCTTGCACGGAGCTGGGGCTGGCAAGCTGGTTCGAAGGAATGAGATCTGTCTCCTTTCGGCTGTGAAAGTCGACTGCGAAGGCGAGTTTCTCTTTCCGCGCCTCGGCAGGCTCCGTGGAACTTGTGGGAACGGTTGAAGTCGGCCTCTGCGATTTTTCGCAGTGGCAGACGAGCTTGAAGACCGCCTTCCTTCGGTTCCGGATGTGCCATGCCTCGATTCGCCTGCCCCACGCCCACTTTTTCCCGCCTCAGTCCATCTTGCCGTCGTCTTGCGACGACGTCACTTTCGCAAAAAATGGTTGGCGGAATGATTCCCGCGCTCTGCGCGGTGTTCTCTCTCGTCGTAGCTGGGAGCGGCTCAACTTATGCCGCCGACACACCTGCGGAAAAGTCTTCTGCAGAAAAACTGGTTAGTTTCCACAAGGACATCCGTCCTATCCTGCAATCTCGCTGCTCGGGGTGCCATCAGCCTGCCAAGTCGCAGGGCCAGTATCGCGTGACCGACTTCGCCAGCCTGATGAAAGCCGGCGAGACCGGCCAGGCGACCATCGTTCCCGGCAAACCGGAAGCCAGCTATCTCATTCAGCAGATCGCCCGCGACGACAAGGGCGTGGCCGAAATGCCCAAGGGGCTTCCCGCCCTCTCCCCAGTGGAGATCGAACTCTTCACCAACTGGATCAAACAAGGCGCGAGCGACGATTCCCCGCAGGTCGACATCCGCATCTACGACCGCGACCACCCGCCGACATACAACCGCCAGCCGCTGGTCACCTCTCTCGATTTCTCCCGCGACGGCAAACTGCTTGCCGTCGCCGGCTTTCATGAAGCGCTGATCCTCGAGGGCGCCACCGGCGCGATCGTCGCCCGGCTCATCGGCCAGTCCGAACGAATCGAAACCGTCCGCTTTTCGCCCGACGGGTCCCGGCTCCTGGTCGTCGGCGGCAACCCCGGCAGATCCGGCGAGATCCAGATCTGGAAGGCCGCCGACTGGTCGCTGGACCTCTCCACCTCTGTCACGTTCGACACCCTTTACGGCGGCAGCTGGTCGCCGGACGGAAAACTGGTTGCCGTCGGCGGTGGCGACAATTCCGTCCGCGCCTTTGACAGCATCATCGGTGAACAAGTCCTGTTCCAGGGGGCCCACAGCGATTGGGTGCGGGACACCGTCTTCAGCAAGGACGGCTCGCACCTCCTTTCGGTCGGTCGCGACATGACCACCAAGCTGACGGAAGTCGCCACCCAGCGCTTCGTCGACAACGTCACCTCGATCACACCCGGTGCCCTCAAAGGAGGGATGCAGGCCTTGGCCCGGCATCCTGAACGCGACGAAATCATCGTCGGCGGCTCGGACGGCGTCGCACGAGTTTACCGCATCTTCCGGATCACCAATCGCGTCATCGGCGACGACGCCAACCTCATCCGCAAGATGCCTGAACTCCCCGGCCGCATCTTCGCCGTCTCGGTCAGTCCCGATGGCAAGCAGTTCGCCGCTGCCTCGTCGCTCGACGGACAAGGCCACTGGGCCATCTACGACTACACTTTCGACACCTCTTTGCCGGAAGACATCAAAGGGATCAACCAGAAGGTGGTCACCTCCCGGAGCGCCGAGGAAAAGGACAAGCTGGAAGCCTACCTGACAGCCGGCGTGAAGATCATCGCCCAGGGGACCTTGCCAGAGAACGCCCTCTACTCGCTAGCCTATGCGAGCGATGGACAAGCCCTCGCACTGGCCGGGGCCGATGGCCAAGTCCGCTTCGTGAACACGACGACGGGCGAGCCACTCCGCTCATTCCCGGTGGCTCCCT
>PNLE01000225.1 GCA_013822855.1 Planctomyces sp. | reverse complement strand
CATCCTCGATAAAGGATGACGCACCGACGAGCCGAGCAGTGCTCCTCCATCCGGCCTTGGCATGTTCCTCCTGGATCCCTTCGCGCCTTCGCATGAGCACATCTGCTCCTATTCCCGAGATTCAAGAGGGCTCACGCGAAGGCGCGAAGATCGCGAAGGAAAGCCGACAAAGTCTGAGTGTTTGCGACGAGAGACTTGCCCGACCATTTCACGATACCGGGTGATACTTCTCCCGATCACCCTATTGACAGGGATCAATGGAAGCCGTCTGTTACTGATGCTTCATTTCGTTCATATGGAGAGGGTTAGCCCAAGAATGAACCACCTACTGCGGTTCCTAATGATCATTGGGGCCGTGCTCACCACGGGATGCGGCAATTCCCAATCTCCCACGAGTCCGATTGCAATGAGCGAAGATCCCACTTGGAACGACACGGCACGGGAAGAGCTCCGCGAGAGCCTTCGTCGTTGCATCTTGGGCGAACTACGACTGGCAAAACGTGAGCACGACGACATCATCCAAAGTTGCCAGGAAGTTTACATCGACGATCAATGCCCGGAGGATGAGCAGGAGACCTTTATCGGCTTCGCGAAGGATGAACTCAAACGGGTCGCTGGTGAACATTTGATCGGGCAGGCCGTGTGGCCGCCTGAGACCGATTGCGAACGGCTTGATCGGGTTGAAGCTAAACTACGAGACCAAGGCATCCTATTGTGGCAAGTCTCGCCTTGCTGTGACACTTGCACCAGCAGTGAGTTACCCGATCGGATTGATGAGATCGAGCGGCGACATCCCGGCTTTCGGAATCGAGTTCGCGGATATGCTTTCTACATCGATCAAAACATGCCCGATATGCTCGCCGATGACAACCATATCTCCGTCTACATGGCTTATGGCTGCCTTTCCGCAGACGAATCTAGCAACGACCCGGATGCCTATGAAGCCAAGGCACTCGGAATTGCCCGAGAAGTCTGCGACTGCCTCCGAGAACATGGCTTCGAGCCGGATTGGGATGGAAGTTTTTCCCGAAAAATTGGCGTTTCTCTGAATTGGCAACGGCGGACGATGCTCAAGTAGTGCGACTGCCAATAGAGCGGCCAACTGGAACGGCACTTGGAGAGGTTCAATAATCCCAAGCCGGTGCTCGGGTGATTATAGACTTTCATCGGAAAGCGACATGCCACAACTCCATCTCACGCGGGATTCGGTCGCTGCCGGCGATGACATCCAGGCGCCCCACCGAAAGCGAATCACTGTTGTTGCGGGCACTTCGCTGTCAGAAGTTCTCGCAGAGGTTCGTCGGCTTGGCTATCTCGCCATGATTTCCGGCGACAAGGCGACTTGGGTGGTGGAGGCATCGGTGCCGCTCGCCGTTGTGGCGCAGCAGTGGGAGGCACCAGTGATCTTGCCCGCAGGTGCGGCCTTGAGCGAGTTGCCTTCGGAGTTGCACTTCCGATACCTTGCCCAAGAAGACCCCAGTCAAGTGGTGGCCAGCTTGTGCGTCCAGGACGAACACAACAGTTCGCCGCAGGGTGGCCCCGGTTGAAATTCCGATTTCTACCGGGGTGGTAAAGCCACAGGAGGTCTCTGGCCGCGTCGCCTCTGCGAGCGCATCTCACTTGAAATCCCCAGCGACTCACAAGGCAGGTCTTATGGAAATGAAACCTCTTTTGCCTTCCGTACACAGGTAGCCCCCAGACGGTCAACCTGTGCCACCCAGCGGAGTGTCATGTCAGTATGTAGGACATGCCATTTACATTTTCATCAGAACTTATCATTTGTAACACCTGTTACAACTTACACCCTTTGTTGCAATCACTTCCACAAAGTCGCCAACAAGCCTTCACCGAATCCCTCAAGAAACATCTCATGGCCCGAAGAACCTACGTTTGCCTCGACTCCAACATCTTGTTCCGATTTGTCACTCAAGCCAGCCCAAAGTTTGAGGAGCATCTGTGGGACAAACTTCTTGAGGCCAAAAAGCACAACGAATGGGTACTTCTTATCCCAGAAGTGATTGTTCTTGAAATCGGAAAGCTATTCAGCACGGTTGAAGATGACATCAAAAGTGCCTGCAAGAAGGTGAGAGACAGAATCAACAAGGCATTTGAAGAGACACCTTTGATTTGGAATGAGCTTTCTGATGCGAAAGAATCAATCAGCAAGTTTTTTGAATCATGGGAAACCGATAAACTGGCAGCTATTGACAGGAGAAAGAAAAGAGTCTTGGACCTTCTGCAGCCCGCACACTCCACGATCATCCCTTACGATCAACAGATACACTTTTCCGGGCATCGACGTTTTGTTGCTGGCACTTTTCCCAAGAATCCAAAGAAAGAGAAAGAGTCCCGGAACTACGAAGACTGCTGCATAATTGAATCGCTGGTGTCCTTCTTTAAGGAAGGACTTCAGAACAAGCAGTTGTTGTTTGTAACAGAAAACTACTTAGACTTTGGCATAGATGTTGCCGACGAACGAACCGTTCTCCATCCGCTACTGACCTCAGGATTACCGGCTTCTCAGGTATTCAAGAACCTCGAAAGCTTAATTACATTCCTGGAATCGAAACGTCCAATAAAGAAAGTTACGGACGAGGAAATAGAAAATGCTCTTGAATCAATTCATTGGGAAACCGAGGAAAAGGGATTCCATGAAGTCGTTACGCCTGCTGGTCAGTTTGTCATAGCGTTTCGAGATGGTGTATGGAAAATGCATAGAACAGAAGACTTCATAAAATCACAGTTTTCAGACATATTCCTCGATCATGCATCAAGTCACATAAAAGGAAAACAAGAGTGATCGTTGCACTGAAATACGCAGGGTGGCCCCGGTTGAAATTCTGACTTCTTCCGGGATGGTGAAGCCACAGGAGGTCTCTGGCCGCGTCCCCTCCCCGAGCGAGTCCCACTTGAATTCCGCGTGACTAATATGGTAGGTCATATGATAGCGACATCTCCTGTGCCTCCGGCACACAGGTAGTCCGCTGACGGACAACCTGTGCCACCCTGTGAAACGTGTATATATGCCACTGAAACACCTCTTAATGGCGACGATATGCTTGATATGGTGTGCGGAGGCATGCCCTGCGAGGGAACCAGACTACTTCTCAACATACAAGCAGATCATCAGCGGCAAGGAAATCGTTTTTACAAATGTGTGTTTCATGGATAACAAACAGTGGATCGCCGCAAAAAAAATGGACTCGCGTCACTTCTTGCAAAGTCGCCGGAAATTGACGGAGCAAAGCTCTTGGATCATCAAGTGACTGCTGAGGAGCTTGAGTATCTCGCCACACTGCCTCTCTCTGATGTGCAACTGGGAGCGTACCCGGAAGGTGTCATTCTGAAAGCGGCGGATCTTGCCAAATTGAAATCGATGAAGTCCCTTGTTGATTTAGAGTTGTGCGTGCAGGACTTTGACAACGAGCATGTGGCCGTCCTGTCAGAGCTCAGTTCTCTAGAGGCGCTGATGGTCTCTACCGGGTGCGAACATAACACAAGAAAGGACTGTAAGCTTTCGATTGAAAGCGTTCGCGATCTGCGAAAGCTGAAGCATTTGGAGTGGCTCAGATTTAATTCCAACAGTGGTTTTGACGACGAGATGATCGCTGAACTCATCAAACTCGACTCGCTGACAACGCTCTATATCTCCGGGGATGGCCCCCGAACGACTGACCGTTCAATCCAATCGATTATTCAGGCGAAAAAGCAGTTTAAGCATTTATCTTTCAGCAAGACTAGCTTCTCACAATCGGCTATTCGAGAGTTGTTGCGCAGCGGCCTCGTGAAAGAACTCGAAATTGAGGGAAAGGCTTATCCTCAAGAAACTTGCTCAGGGGCCTCCAAGCCGTGACGAATTGAAAACACACGGGGTGGCTCTACTGAAACCTAGATTTCTATCGGGTTGGTGCAGCCACAGGAGGCCTCTGGCCGCGTCATCTCTCCGAACGAGTCCCAATTGAAATCCCCAGCGGCTCAATCAGCAGGTCTTGTGGAAAAAAATCTTCTTCTGCCTTCGGCACACAGGTCGTTAGCAAACGGCCAACCCATGGCATTCCGCTTGCCGAGTGCGATATGCTCCAGCTGTCTGAACGGATTGTCATGATGGGCTGAGCGTCTGTTGGTCGTTTTTGTGGTGACTGGATGGTCACGGGAGGGGAACATGGAGGAGCGATCGGGGCCGCAGATTGTCATGCCGTCGTTTTTGACGGATTCTCACTTCCTGCCGAATTCCATCGCGGCGGAGCAACTGGCCGCAGAACGACTGGCTCAGGAACAATCCCCCGCCCGGCCCGCTGGGGCTTGGCGGGAGCTGTTGGCGGTTGTGCTGCTGGTCGTCCTGGGGGATCTCACTCTCTACTGGGGCCACGGGTTTGGCGGGTATGCCCTGCTGCTGGCGGCGGCTCCGCTGGTGGTACTCCTCGGTGCCGCCCGGCATCGACGGCCCTGGCAAGTCCTCGCCGCCACGCTGATGATCTGGGGAGCCGCCCTCCGGCTGGCGTGGTGCGGCAACTGGCTGGCCCTCGCACTCGGCGGCGTGCTCCTCATCTGCCTTTCCACCAGTCTCGCCGGTAAGGGGATGTACTTCGGCGATGTCCTCCAATGGCTGGCTTCGTTCATTCCCACTCTCTTTCGCAGCCTGGCCGACTATGAAGCCGCCTTCCGCCGCCGGGTGAGCCTCCGCTGGGGGCTGCCGGCCCAGGCGATCCTGTGGGCCTACCTGCTGCCGCCGATTTGCGCCGTGGTCTTTCTCGGGCTCTTCATCCAGGCCAACCCGGATATCTCGCACTGGATCCAGAATCGCCTGTTCTCTTTTCAGGAACTCTGGTCGAAGGTCTGGAACCAGGTGTGGTCGGTCATTGGTTCCCCCTATCGCATGGGCTTCTGGCTGATCTGCGGCTCCGTGGCGATCGGCTTGGTGCGGCCGCACCTGTTGACCCTCCGGGAGGTCTTTCAGTTTGAACCATTGGAAGACTTCAAGGTTGATAGCACATCGCGGACGGATCTCTACCCCGCCTATCGCAATACGATCCTGGTGCTGATCATCCTCTTCGCGATGTATCTTGTTTTTGAATTCGTGACGATGTGGACGCGGACCTTCCCGCCGGGCTTTCACTATTCGGGATATGCGCATGAAGGGGCCGCCTGGCTGACGGTGGCCCTGGCGCTGGCGACCATCATGCTGTCGATCATCTTTAATGCTTCGATGATGACCGACCCGCGTATGCCCGCACTGCGGAACCTAGCCATCATCTGGGCGGTCGAGAACATCCTGCTGGCGCTGGCGGTCTACAACCGGCTCTTCATCTATGTCGGCTTCAACGGCATGACGCGGATGCGGGTCGTGGGGCTATTGGGTGTCACCAGTGTGCTGGCGGGGGTGGTGCTGGTGATGATCAAGATCTCGCGGGGGCACAGCTTCGGCTGGCTGCTCAAGAACCAGATCTTCGTGGTGGCCGTAGCCGCCTATCTGTACGCCGTGCTGCCGGTGGATGGCTGGGTGATGACCTACAACGTGCGGCAGGTACTGGCGGGGAATCTTCCGCCCAGCGTGCAGATCGCCCACCATCCCACCACGACCGAAGGCTGGCTGGCACTGCTCCCGCTGCAACGCGCCGAGAACCCGGTCATCCGTGATGGGGTGGTTGAGATGTTGACCGATCACGAACGCCGCCTCAACAACGCGCCCCCTTTCGATTGGACGGCCCGCCAACTGGCGGACGAACAATTCCTGCGAACGATCGCACTCCCCGAGAACGACACCTTGCGAAAGCCGATCGAGCCCGGCGCGGAAGACCGGTTTCGATCATTTTCGTTCCAGTGGTATTAGCGTGCGCTCGGCCATTGGCGGATGAACTCGAGGGCTCGCTTCAAGAGCTGGGTTTGATAGCGGTAGCTGTTCCAGACGAGGGCGATCGTTCTTTGCGGGCGTTCGCCTTGCAGGGGGAGATAGACGCAGCCGGTTCCTGATTCTTTCTGGGAGTCTCTTCGGGAATCTCTCTGGGAGTCAGCTATTTTGCACATATTGGGGATGAAGCTCACTCCCTGGCCGCGGCTCACCAGTTCCTGGATCGTGGTCAGTTGGGCCAGCCGCCCGGTTTCCAGGGGTGCCGCATCCTGTTTGCGGCAATACTGGGCGACGTGTTCCGTGAGGCAATGCGCCTCGCCCAGGAGCAGGAGGTTTTCGTGCTCCAGCTCCTCGAACGAGACCTCCTCCGTCCCCGCCAGCCGATGCCCCGGCGGAACCGCCAGCCAGAGGTCCTCGTCGAAGAGCGGCTCCACCTCCAGATGCTCGATGCGGACGGGGAGGGCGACGATCGCCAGATCCCACTCGCCGGTCTGCACCTTCTTAAGGCACTGCTCGGTGACATCCTCATGCACTTTGAGCGTGACCCGGGGGACCACTTCGCGGAAGCGGCGGACGATCTCGGGCAGGAAGTAGGGGGCGATGGTGGGGATCGCTCCGATGGCCAGCTGGCCCGTCTCGCCGTCGTCGGTGATCTCGCGGCGGGCCTGGTCGACCAGCGTCACGATCTGCTCGGCCCGGCCGCGCAGCAGCTTGCCCGATTCCGTCAGCTCGACCCCGCGTGCCGACCGCTCGAACAGCGGCTGCCCCAGCTCCTGCTCGAGCTTGATGATCTGCTGGCTGAGGGAAGGCTGGGAGATGAAACACTCCGCCGCCGCCTGCGTGAAGTTCCGCAGCTCCGCCGCCTTGAGGAAGTAACGCAGCTGGTGGAATTCCATGGGGACGACTCTCTGGCTTCACAAATCCTCTTAGGCCGATGGGACGGCTCTTCGAGCATGGCGGATTCCGGATGTGGCCGCGAATGAATCCCGGCGTTTTCCCCAACGCCGCGATTCTGTATTGCCCCCTCGCCCATTCCGATGGGAGAGCCGCCACGGGCGGTTTGCCGGGGTGAGGGCGAGTCCGTTCGTATGGGACGGTCAATCCACATAGTGCTTCATCGCGACTCGCTTGGCCTCCCGGGGAGCGCTGTCTGGCTCGCAGCATCCATCGGGAAGACCCTCACCCGGCACTTCGTGCCACCCTCTCCCATCGGAATGGGCGAGGGTTAATTGCCACCCCGCTCCGACTTCTCGGCGATGGATTTACGCACCAACACGACCAGCAGCACGAGAATCGCAATGGGAACGCCTAATACCAGAAGGCCGATCATACCCACCACGATTAATTCCATTAAACCAATACCACCGAACATGGGACACCTCGGAGGGTTGGACTTGGAGATTTCGCGGCCGCTTGCGGCCGCTGGTTGCTGACAGTTTAAGGCTATAGCTCCGCGAGAACGGCTGCGATATCTACTGATAGCAATCATTCTCTTATCTGTTATAGGAGATGCTCAAGCGGGGTGGTCATTTTGGGCCGAGATCTTCTGTGGTCTGGCCGATGGCTTTGGACAGCATTCCATTGGAAGCCAGCAGAGGTCCCAGGAACAAGAACGGAAGAATTAGCGGCCACGGAAACTTGGCGGAGGCGAAGGCCAGAGACAGGGCAAAGGGGATCACCACCGCCGTGAGCCAGAGGATTGTATTGGTCGTCAGGAGCTTGTTCTTCTCGGATTTGGTCATGGTGCGGTGCCTCGGTTGGCTGGTTGAGGGATGCCTGCGAACGCGACCCATGCTTCCGCTTTTGCTCAATCTCCTAGCGCAGGCTGGCAC
>PNLE01000224.1 GCA_013822855.1 Planctomyces sp. | reverse complement strand
CACCACCTCCGGAGCCGCCCCCGCTCAGGCCCCTGTTTCAGCACCCGGCAACGAGCCCTCCATGCTTCCGGGAATGGCCGCATCGTCCGAGGCCAACGCTTCTCCTGCCGACCCAAACACCACCGGTCGGCAGGTTCCCACGCTCAACGAGATGACCCTCGAACAAGCCATCGAACTCGCGAACCTCAACAACCGCGACTATCAATCGACCATCGAGGATGTCTACCTCGCCGCCCTCGATCTCACCTTCGAGCAGTATCAGTTCAACGTGCGCTACCTCGGCTTCGGCGGCGAACCCGGCGGCGGCCTCGAGTATCGCAACACCCCCGGCGGCCCCAACAACCTCGCGGGCAACTCGAACTTCGGCGTCAGCCAACTCCTTCCCACCGGCGGCCAGTGGATCGCCGAACTCACCAACAACACCCTCTGGCTCTTCTCCGGCCCCAACCAGACCAACAGCGTCTCGATCCTCAGCTACTCCCTCGTCCAGCCCCTCCTGTTGGGAGCCGGCCGCAAGGTCGTGCTCGAAAACCTCACCCAGCAGGAACGACAGGTCCTCTACAGCGTGCGAACCCTCGCCCGCTTCCGGAAGATCTTCTTCAGTGACACCGTCATCAACGGGCCGGGCGGCGGCTTCCTCGGCCTCCTGCGCCAGTATCAGCAGGTCCGCAACCAGAAGGACAACATCCAGGCCCTTATCGTGCAGGTGGAACGTCTGCGGGCGCTCAACTCGGCCAAGCCGCAGGTCTTCACCCAACGCGTCGAACCCTTCCCGCTCGATCTCAATCCGCCACCGGAGTTCGCCGGGCAACTGATCCTGAACCCCGCCAAGCTCGAGATCGGCTGGCGCGGGCCGATGTCCGCCGAAGTCCGCAACCAGCTTCTCACCTTGTCCACCAGCGGTGCCTGGCGCGACGCGGTCGAAGCCGCCTATCGACAGCTCGAAACCGAAACCATCAGCCTCGATATCGCCCAGCTCGTCACGCGTCTGGCCAACTCCGAGAACGCCCTCCGCTCGGCCGAACGATCCTTCCAGGACAACCTGGATCTGTTCAAATTCCAGCTCGGCATCCCGACCGACTTCCAGATCTCGATCAAGACCGAAATCCTCAAGCAGTTCGAACTGATCGACCCCCGTCTCAACGATCGCGAGAACGAGGTCATCGCCTTCGTGAACGATGTCAGCCTGCTCGATGACACCGTGGTCGATGTCCCCCAATTTCGCGCCGTGGCGCAGCGGTTCTCGGAAGCCATGGACCGCATCGAACAAGACAGCCTCGAAACCGTGCGGCTCGACTTCCAACGTGTGGCCGCCAACGAGTCGTATCGCTTGGCCCATCTCCCGCAGTCCATTCAACGGGAGCAATACCGCAAGAATCTCGAACGCGATGCCCAGGTCTTCGAGTCCCAACTCAAGGATTTCGCCGAGATCCGCGAACGGATCGACATCCTCCGCAGCCGTCCGGAAAACGCTCCTTGGACACCCGACCAGTGGAAAGATGCCGTCTTTGAGATCAAGAACTGCCGGGAAGACTTGTTGCAGGTCACCCAAAGCCTCAAAGTGGTCCAATTGGGTCTGCGGGTGGAACTGATCAAGCTCGCCGATTTCGATCTGGGCTTCGATGGCGTGGTGCAACTCGCCGTCGACAACCGCCTCGATCTGATGAATCAGCGGGCGTTCGTGGTGGATAGCCGCCGCCGCATGGAAGTCGCCGCCAATCGGCTGCAGGCCCAAGTCAACCTCGTCGCCGAGGGGGATATCGGGACTTCGGTTGGCAACAAACCCTTCGATTTTCGGGGTTCAAACAGCCAGTACCGCGCGGGCGTACAGGTCACTGCGCCACTTGATCAAATAATTGAGCGGAACAATTACCGCGAATCGCAGATTAATTACCAGAGGGCCCGCCGCGCCTACATGGCCCTCGAAGACGATGTGAAGGCGGATGTCCGGGCCGAATGGCGGCAACTCGCCGTCCTTCGCCAGAATTTTGAAACCGCCCGGCAAACGCTCCGTTTTTCCGCCATGCAGCTCGATCTCGCGATCGAAAACAACAATGCCCCCGCCAACGCCGCCACCGCCGGCAATGCCGGTCGTACCAATCAGGGTGGTAATACCGGCCTGAACCTGCTCAACGCCTTGAACGCCATCCTCAGCGCCCAGAACGATCTCATTGGAATCTGGGTCGATTACGAACGCAATCGCATTAACATTTACCGTGACATGGATATCATGCAGGTGGACGAACGCGGCATCTGGATCGACGAGATCTACCAGTCGCGAACTTCCACCGCCGATCCTGCCAACAACGAGCCCGCCTATGACGCCGCCAGCCTCCCCCCGACAGCCGCACGCATCGTCACCCTGGGAACTCAAGAACTCCTCCAGCGGGAACGATCCCTCGTATCTCGACCCGTCGTTTCTGGAATCGGGCGACTCAACCTCCCGGCCCCCGCATCCATCGGCTCCACCAGTGGATTTGGAAACGGCATCGCACTCGGCGGCAGCCTCCCCGATGGAAGCATCCGGCAAGTTGTCTACGAAGACCTCAGCGACAACACCGGCGGCAACACCAGTCCGGTCGTCCACAGTGGAGGCCCCCAAGCGGGAACTGGCCAAAAAACGCAAGGGGGGCTGGGGCAAATGGATCGCCCTCACCCTGCTCCTGGCAGCCGGAGTGGGTGGCGCCCTCACGTTCCCGCAGTTCGGGATGATCAAGGCGGCACCCGATGAAGCCCAGGACGGCGTGATGACCACCGCCGTCCGCCGCGGCGACATGCAGGTGACCGTCACCGAAACTGGGACTCTCGACAGCGCCCGCAACGCCATCCTCACCTGTCAGGTCGAAGGCTCGACGACGATCATCAGCATCGTCCCCGAAGGGACCTTCGTGAAGGAAGGCGACATTGTCTGCGAACTCGATTCGTCGGCTCTGGTCGACCGCGAAACCACCCAGAAGATCGGCCTGACGGGAGCGGAGGCGCTCCTTTCGCAGGCCCAGGAAAACGTCGAGATCCAGAAGACGCAGAACGAAAGCGATATCGCCGCCGCCGAACTGAAACTCTCGCTGGCGCTGCTCGACCTCCGCAAGTTCGAGGAAGGCGAATTCCTCCAGCAGGTCAACGAGCTCTCCGGGGCTGTGACGTTGGCCCGCGAGAACCTCTCCCGCGCCGAGGAATCGCAGGCCTTCGTCCGCCGCATGGCCCAGAAGGGCTACCGCAGCCAGAACGACCTCGAAGCCGAGCGCATCGCCGTCACCAAGGCCGAGATCGACCTCAAGGTGGCCGAGGAGAAGCTCAAGGTCCTCAAGGAGTTCACCTATGTCCGCACCCTCGAGGAACTCCAGGCCAACGCCAAGGAGTTCGAACGCGAAATCCAGCGCGTGAAGCGCAAGGCGGTCGCGGCCCTCTCCCAGAAGCAGGCCGAACTTTCCAAGTGTGAACTGACCTTCAAAGTCGAAAAGGACAAGTACGAGCGGCTCGAAGTCCAGATCGCCGCTTGCACGATCCGCGCCCCGCAGGATGGGCAGGTTGTCTGGGCCAACTCCCGCGATCCCCGTCGCTCCGACGCCGCCGTCATCGAGGAAGGCTCCGTCGTCCGCGAGCGGCAGGCCATCATCAACCTCCCCGACTACGACGCGATGAAGGTCAACGCCCGCATCCATGAAAGCCGCATCAGCCTCGTCCGCGCCGGTCTCCCCGTGCGGGTCCGGATCGACGCCTATTCGGGCGAGGTCTTCGCGGGCGTGGTCGACACCGTCTCCTCCGTCCCCCTCTCGAACAGCTCCTTCTCCCGCGGCGACGTGAAGGAATACGAAGCCTCGGTTCGCCTGACCGACGCGGTGGAGAAGATCAACAAGCTCCGCCCCGGTCTTTCCGCCAACATCGAGATCGTCGTTTCGGAACTGGAGGATGTCCTGCTCGCTCCCGTGCAGGCCGTCGTGACGATCGGTCGCGATCAATACTCCTGGGTCCGCATTGGCGACAACTACGAACGCAAGGCCATCAAGATCGGTCGCACCAATGAACGGCAGATCGAAGTCAAGGAAGGCCTTTCCGATGGCGACCGCGTGGTGATGAATCCCCGCACCCTCTTCGCCAAGGAGATCGGCCAACTGGAAAACGAACTCGCGAAGAAGGAAGCCGAGCAAACCGGTTCCGAAGGGAGCCGTCGTCCCGGCGGTGGTCGCCCCCCCGGTGCCGGTGGCCCACCCGGCGGTCCCGGCTCAGGCGGCCCCCCTGCTGGCGGCCCTGGAATGGGTGGCCCCGGTATGGGCGGCCCCGGTATGGGCGGCCCGCGCGGTGGTCAAGGTCGCCCACCCGGCTTGGCGGCGGAAGGACTCTCCCCGACGGCAGCCCCAGGCGTTCGTCCCGCCGGTGAGTTTCCTGGATCGGCCGATGCCCCCGTCACGCCTGGCGAACGGGCATCACGCCCCAAGCCACCCGAGTTCCCCGCCGACGTTCCCCGCGGTGCCGCCAACCCGCCTGCAGCCCCCGCACTTCCCGCCGCGAACTGATGTCCCCACGCCCTGGCCATTGGCCTTTTGTGCCATGCTTGCAGCTTTGGGCAAGCATGTCTTTGAGATTCTCAACGCGCCACTTCATGTTGCGATTCGTATGAGTTCTCTTCGTAGAGTCCCTGTTGCCTTTACGACTCCAGAATCCGATCCAAACATCAACGAGTCGCCCGCATGAAGTACGCCGCCCGGCTTCTCGACATCCACAAGACCTACCAGCTGGGCGAGCATCTCGTGCGGGCCCTGCGCGGCGTCTCCGTCGATTTCCCCGAAGGGGATTACGTCGCTATCATGGGCTCGTCGGGGAGCGGCAAGAGCACCATGCTCAACCTCCTCGGCGCCCTCGACCGGCCGACGGAAGGCCAGTACATCCTCGCCGGCCACGATGTCAGCGAACTCGACGACGACCAGCTTTCCGAGATCCGCAACAAGCTCATCGGCTTCATCTTCCAGTCGTACAACCTCATCGCCCAGTACACTGTCCTCGAGAACATCCAGGTGCCGCTCCACTACCGCACCGACCAAAGGACGATCACTTCCAAGGACATGAACCGCTGCCTCGATCTGGCGGCCCGGGTCGGTCTGGCCGAACGCCTCGATCACCGCCCCTTCCAGCTCTCCGGCGGCCAGCAGCAACGCGTCGCCATTGCCCGAGCCCTGATCAACGACCCCGAGATCATCCTCGCCGACGAACCGACCGGGAACCTCGACTCGACGACCGAGCAGGAGATCATGGCCCTCCTCGGGGAACTCAACGCCGAAGGCCGCACGATCATCATGGTGACCCACGAAAACTCGGTCGCCCGCCGCGCCAAGCAGCAGATCATCATGAAGGACGGCCTCATCTCCGGCTTCGGCCTCTTCACCGACGACGCCCACAGCAAGTGAAGCCGGCACTACACGATTTGGCTTGAGGGTGATTGGTGTTTGTCAGCTGTCAGTGGTCCGTTGGTATTTGGTGTTCGGCATTTGGCATTTGCCTTCCTCCGGCTTCTCCGCTCTTTCCCCCTCGCCCAGTCTGCTGGGAGAGGGTTGGGGTGAGGGCGAGTCGGAACGTAGGACGCGTCCCAAAACAAGAGACACCTCCCCCCTCCGGCTTCTAACCTTCTTTCCTTCTCCCCTTCCGCCGCCCCCTCTCAACCGCGATCCGCCAGCCTCTCGATCTCCCGCAGGATCAGTTCCTCCCCCGCCGCGATCTTCACCAGTAGCCGGTGGGCGATCTGGTCGTCCAGAAGTTCATGGGCCGCCTGCCGCGCATCACCCGCCCGCCGTCTCTGATCCTCGATGAGCGGCCCCATCAGATAGTCCAGCGAGACATAATGATGCGTGGCGAACTCGATCGGAAACGCGCTGTCGACCGCCACGAACCGGCGTTCCGTCAGCAGGTCGAGCAGTTCCTCCGCATGCGCCGTTTGACGCTCCGACAATACGCCTAGCTCCGACCATGTCCCCCGCGCATCGGGAGGGATATAGGGCGAGGTGTAGGCCAGGTATTGCAGAAAGCTGCGTTTCAACTGCACTGCCAGCTCGCTCAAGCGGCGGTTATGCAGCACCTGCACGGGATGGTTTCGCGAAGCGGACATGCGACTCACCGCCCCTCTTTCTGAGGTGTGGCAATTCCGGGAGAATCCTGCCAGAGCGACAGGGCCGCCCCCCGCGCGAGTTCGCTCATCCCCGCGACATCCACCCCCAACGACAAGACCGGGATGGTGATCGCCAGCAGAAAGAGGGCCGCCGTCGAAAAGAGCGGAATCCGCACGACCGCCGCCCCTTCGGCCCGTTCTTCGAGGAACATCGCCTTGAACAGCTTCAAATAGACCAGGAGGCTCAAGAGCGTGTTGAACGCCCCCACGACCAGCACCGCGTAAAAGATCGGGAGTTTCGCACCCGCCTGGTACAAACTCGCGAAGACCATCAGCTTGGCGACGAACCCGCCCAAGGGTGGCAGGCCGATGAGACTCGCCAGACTCACCGCCATCGCCACGGCGGCGAACGGGGCCTGTGCGGCCAATCCCCGGAAGTCCTCCAGCGATTCCCCCAGCGTCTGGTTGCGGACGAGAATGACGCACGTGAAGACGCCCAGGTTCATGAACAGCGTCACCACCAGGTAGTAGAGCATCGCTTCGACCGCCCGCACTCCCACGGTCAGCGCCACCGGATCCGGCACGGCATTCCCCGTGTTCATGACCCCAACGTTCACGGCCCCGCCGACCGTCTCCGGCACACCTGCGAACGCCGGAATCGCGAGGATCGCGACCGGCATGAGCAGATAACCCGCATGGGCGATCGTCGAATAAGCCATCAGCCGCTTGATGTTCGTCTGCCCGAAGGCGGCGAGGTTGCCGAACGTCACCGTCACCGCCGCCACCACACCCAACCCCCCCGCCAGCAGATTCCAGAAGCCCGTCAGTTCCCCACCGGCGACCATCCCCAGGATCAGCCGCACCAGCAGGCCCAGCGTCGCCCCTTTGGAGGCGACCGAAAGGAACGCCCCCACCTCCGCCGCCGCCCCATGGAACACATCCGGGCACCAGAAATGAAAGGGCACCAATGAGAGCTTGAACGCCATCCCCGCGAAGATCATCACCAGGGCCAAGAGCAGTGTCCGCAACAGGGGATTGGCCAGCGTGGCCCCGTCGAGCGCGATCGCCGCCTCCAACCTTTGGCCCACCAGCGAAAGATCCCCCGTCCCGGCGATGCCGCAGATCAGCGTCAGGCCGAAGAGCAACAGCCCCGCCGAGGCCGACCCGAAGATCACGAACTTCAGCGCCGCCTCGCTTGATTGCCGGCGGCCCTTCAAAAAGCCCGCCAGCACATACCCGGGGACGCTCGACATCTCTAGCGCCAAAAAGACCAGCAGCAGATGATGGGCCGTCGTCATCAGCATCAGACCGACGACCGCCCCCAGAAGCAGCGTGTAGAAGTCGGGGCTGTCTTCGCGATCCGGGATCCCACCGAGAGACGTCAGCACGATCTGCAACACCAGGAAGAGCAGCAGATAGACCCGCAGGAACAGGGCGAAGCGGTCGAGCCGCACCATCCCCGTGAACAGGATCTCGGCGGGCTGGCCCGTCGCCACGCTCTCCCGCAATTGCCAACCCGCCCACACCAGCGCGACAAGCGTTCCCGTCACCGCGATCGCCGACGTGGGAAAGCGGCGATCGGCATGCAGCAGACGACCGAGCAGCGTCATCACGATCGTGATGCAGACGATCAGCTCCGGTGCGAGCAGCGCCAGCGAGCGGCCCGTACCGTTGGCGAGAAAGTCGGCGAACAGATCGGCGAGGGTCATTGAACAAGGCCGCGAAGGAAAGAGATCAAGGACGAAACAGAGCTTGTCATCTCAGGGGGCGTCGAGAGGCTTGGTCT
>PNLE01000223.1 GCA_013822855.1 Planctomyces sp. | reverse complement strand
CCTGTCAGGTCATATCGCTTGGCCGTCTTGTCCTGATAAGCGGGAATGGCACGTACCGTCGTGGCAGGCTTGGAAGTGCCAGGTCGAGGGGCAGCTGTCTGGGCGAGGGCCGGGCTGGTTGCCAGCCACAGCATGGCCAGAGTTGTGACGCTTCGGCCTGTGTGCGAACAGAGAAGGCTGGTCAAGCGGGAGATCATGCGGTGTCGCTCCTCAAGGCTTGGCGGTGAACACATCGGTTGTGACTGATCGTTCTACCCCAAACGCCACGCAAAAGGGACTTCGAACGTCCGCCGGGGAGTTGAATGTTGAATGAAGTCTCCCCCGCATGCTTCAATGCAGCTTAGCAGTACGATCCGCTGTGCGGATCATGTTGGACATTCCCTCTGGCAAACATTTCCCTCAGGTCTTCGGCCCGAGAAGTCATCAATGGGGGAACGTCCAATATGGTCCGCACAGCGGACCCTACTACGGGTTTTTCACATGCCATCCCCACGGAGCCAGTGATGGCCGATGAACGACGAGGCGCTGTCAAGTATCTGGTCTTCGACATCGAAGCGATCGCCGACGGTGAACTCGTCTCGCGGATTCGGTTTCCCGGCGAGAATCTCGATCCCGAGGCGGCCATCGCGCGCTACCGGGCGGAGCTGATGGAGGCGACCGGGAAGGATGTGCTGCCGGTCACCTTTATGCTCCCGATCTCGGTGGCCATCGCCAAGGTCGACGCCCAGTGCAAGCTGCTGGATCTGGTGGTGCTGGATGCCCCCGAATACCGGCCGCACCGCATCGCTCAGCTCTTCTGGCAAGGCTGGCAGCATTACGGCCACCCCACGCTCGTCAGCTTCAACGGTCGTTCGTACGACCTGCCGGTGCTGGAACTGGCAGCCTTCCGTTATGGCTATCCCGTCCCGGCGTGGTTCTCACTCGATTTGCGGTCGTTTGAACAACCCCGCAACAGGTACAACGCCTCCTCGCATTTCGATCTGTGCGATTTCTTCTCAAACTTCGGCGCGACCCGGCTCTCGGGTGGTTTGAACCTGCTGGCCAATGTGCTGGGCAAGCCGGGGAAGAGCGGCGTGGACGGCTCAATGGTGCAGGACATGCACAATGCGGGGCGGGATGAGGAGATCAACGATTACTGCCGCTGCGATGTGCTCGACACCTATTTCGTGTTTCTGAGAAGCCAGGTGTTGCAGGGCAAGCTGACACTCGATGAGGAGCAGCGACTGGTGGGCGAGACCAGACTTTGGCTGGAGGCTCAAGCTCCGGGTTCTCCCGCCTATCAGCACTATCTGGCTCATTGGGGGGATTGGAAAGCACCGCCGGTGTGAGAGAGTTCACGGGATACGAAGAACGTTGAACCTCAGGGTGCGATCCACTGCGGGAGGAAGCGACCCTCGTGCCAGGTGAACCGCAGACGCAGATGGCCATGGGGGTTGAGGTCGTACCAGTCGAATTCCCGCACCTCGCCCACGACCACGCAGAAGTGGGCCCGCCCTTGGCCCAACTCGGCTTCGCTCAGCGCCCGCGAACGATATTCTTCGGGCAACGTGCTGACGGGGCCGGGAAGTGGCGAGCCGGGGGCAAGCGTGGAAAGGTAACTCTTCCGGCTGGAACCGGGCGTGAGTCGCCACTGTTCCTCCGCGAATTCATCGTCGAAATGCAGCTGGACAAGCGTCTTGACCCGCAACTGGATGGCTTCGCCGGGTTGGAAGAATGTCCAGACGGCGTGCGGCGTGGCTTGAAGCTGCGTCACCTTGGGGGAACGGGCATCGATATGGGCGATGAGCTGGCGCTGTCCGGGATCGACGGCCCTCAAGACGACAATCCGCGCCTCCGGGCCGATTTCACCCGCCGTCGAGAGGACGGGCAATCGCCAGGGTGATTGCCGTTGGATGGCGGCTTCGGCAAGCTGCCGCCAGATCTCCTCCAGAATGAGGAGCGGCGAATGGCGGATGCTTTCAAACAGCATGGAGTGGCTCAACGGAAAGAGATCCCTCGTGGGGATTATTCCCAGAGATCCTGCGAAGTGCTGAGTTCACGAGCCAGGAAGGGGCGGAGGGCGACGAGTGTCGCCAACGCATCATCACCTTCGAGACCGAACGAGCCGTAGAGGATTTCCAGAGCGTCGTTGACCCCCGCGAGACGGACGTCCTCAACCAACTGCGTGGCATGTTCAAAGAAGCCCGTGTCGCGGTCGCATCGCATCAGAAAGTGGGAAGCGGCCAGTTCGGCGCGTTCCGAGGGGAGTGCGCTCAGCAAAGCAAAGGCCTGACCGGCGGCGATGATGTCACGGCAGCGAATCTGACGGAGGAACTGATCCCAAGTCGATTCGGGATGGTGGGCCTCATGGCGATGGAAGATCGAGCCACCCGGACTCGCATCGCTTCCTCCCACCTCACCCTCGGGCTGAGGAGCCAAATGGAGCGGAATCTCGAAGCTGGTGTCCGAGGAGCTCTCCGAAGCGTGATTTTCGGTGAAGATCTGAGGGGGCGGCGGGACATACGGGTCGCCGGGAAAATTCCCGATCATCTGGTTGATGAGAACCAGCTTGGCCCCGTACTGCTCGTAAAGCAGTTCGATCTCGCCGCGAAAGGAGTCGCCGAGGGCATCGTCGAGCAGATCCTCAGCCGTCTCGAGAATCCTTTCGGACATTCGATCGGCGAGATTGTCTCTGAGCTTCTGGAGGACTTCCAGTGCGTCCGCACGCCGCTGCATGCTCTCATCTTTCTGGTTGGGAGGGAGTCGTCGTATCGTGGCCAGGAATGCCCCCCGAGTCCACAAAATCTGCCGATTGTTGTGGAATTTTGGAAACATGATGATTCCCTCCCGCCACCAACCCTCCCAGGCAGGTCGCTAGGAATAACCGGCAAAATCTGCCGCTCCACCGCGACAGTTCAGCATTCAAACTGATCGTCCAGAGGTCAGAGTTGGCGTGAAACCCTTCGTTTCGACATCTTCAGGAAATTCGCAACCCTCTTCATGAAAACAGCTTACGACACACCCCCAGTCGATCGAGGCCGCATTGGCACGGTGGCTGCTTATCCGGTGATTCGAAAGCAACCGACGGCAAACAGTTGTGACGTCGGATGGAACTAGAGCCCAAAGCTTGTGGGAAACCACAAACTGGCTCACCACACCATGGAGATGAGATCATGATTCGTGCAGCAATTCTCAGTGCGATGTTTGCCGGTGCCTTTGTGTTTGCGGCTCCCCAGGATGCCGATGCAGCCGTCCGGGTGAGGTTGGGTGGCCCCGGTCGGGCAGTTGTCCGCCCCGTGTACCGCAACAACTACGCCCCGGCCTACTATGGTCGTGGTTACAACCGTGGCTATTACAACAATGGCTATTACCGAAACGGTTACTACGGTAATGGCTACTACAACAACGGCTACTACGGTCGAGGGTATGGCGGTTACCGCAACGGTTTCGGCATCTCCACCCCCGGCTTCGGTATCTACGTTCGATAATCGAGACTTCAGATCCCAAGCTGGACAAGGCTGGAGGGTTGCCTGAAAAGGTAAACACCTCATCCTCAGCCGCCCTGCGGCTCGAACTCCACGGAGAGTCATGGATCCACCCATCCATGGCTTTCTGTGGAGTTTTTTTGTTGTAGAAAAGGGAAAGAGACTTCCAAGTGGCAGTCCACGGGAAAGATCCCATGGAAAACTGAAGGATTCGAGAATTCTCACATGCGAATGGGAACCGATCTCGACGGAATCGCGAGTCCTCTCCAGACTCGGAATTGCCGCGTTCAGCGACTATCCTCAACTGGCGTCCGGTCGATGGTCGTGAAGGCGTTTGTTCCAGCATGATCATCCATCACCGCCAAATCGTTCTCCGACACATCTCGGTCGGTTGGAAATCGCTCGCTAGAACCGCCTTGCCGGGAATGACCACATGAATCGGACCAGCTCCACGGACGCCAACCGGCAGGAGATCGAGCAAGCCATCCAGCAGCTCGAAGAGAATTCGTTTCCGTTGTTGGCCCAGTGGTTGAAGTCCCTCCCCCTGGGCAGTCAGCAGAAGCTGTCGCGGGAGATTCTTTCGGTGAATTGGCCGCTCCTCAAACAAGCGGCCAGCCCGAAGAGATCGGGGCAGACCGGCGAGGCCGAACAGACGACGAGCCGGGCGGTGGCTCCCGAGCAACTGATCCGGCAGCCCCAAGATGCGAACGATTTCTCCGCCTGGCGAAAGGCGGAAGAGCGGGGACGTGCGCTGCTGGCGAAGGGCCAAGTCGTGTTGATGGTGGTCGCGGGTGGCCAGGGAACGCGTCTGGGTTTTGCACAGCCCAAAGGCCAGTTTCCGATCGGGCCGATCAGCCAATCGTCGCTGTTCCAGCAATTCTGCGAACAGATCCGGGCACTGGAAATCGAAACCGGGGCGACGCTGCCCTATTGCCTCATGACCAGCGACGCCACACACGACGCCACAATCAGCTACTTCGAGGCCAAGAAGTTCTTTGGCCTGCAGCGCGAGCAGATTCATTTCTTCAAGCAGGGGAACCTCCCCGCGTTGGATACCGACACCGGCGAGCCTCTGCTCGCCACGGCCGATTCCCTGGCGATGAGTCCCGATGGTCATGGCGGAATGTTGCGGGGCTTCCGGGAGAGTGGTCTGCTGGAAAAGTTTCTCGGTGAAGGCCGAACGACCCTTTATTACCATCAGGTCGACAACCCAGCGGCGATCCTCGCCGATCCGGCATTTCTGGGTTGGCACGCACAGTACGCTTCGCAGGTCTCGACGAAAGTGGTGGCCAAGAAGGCGGCCAGCGAGCGGATGGGGGTCGTCGTCTCGATCGACGGGGCCAGCCAGATCATCGAGTACAGCGACATGCCGGCGGAGTTGGCCCAGCGGGTCGATGCCCGTGGCCAGCTGCAGCTGTGGGCGGGAAACACCGCCATCCATTTGTTCGAACTGGCCTTCCTCAAGGCTCTGGGGGGCGATTCGGCCTTGCCGTTGCACGTGGCCCACAAACCGGTGACCTACTTTGACATCGCATCGGGGCAGGTCGTCACGAAATCCGATCCCAATGCCTGGAAGTTCGAGCGGTTCATCTTCGACACCCTCCCCTTGGCGAACAGCTCGCTGGTGGTCGAAGCCGATCGGTCACGGGAGTTCCATCCCGTGAAGAACCGGGATGGAGCCGATTCCCCCGCCCAGGTGCGGCAGGCGCTGCTCGATCTGCATCGCAGCTGGCTCTTGCAGGCGGGGATGAAAGTGGCTCCGGGAGTGAAGGTCGAGATCAGTCCGCTGGTGGCCCGCGATGTCGAGACGCTGGCGAAGCTGCTGCCGGTCGGGACGGAATTCATAGGTGATCTGTATCTCGACCCCAAGGCTTTGGCGGCGATCAAAGGCTGATGCTTCGCGACTTCCCGATGACCGGTTTGTTCGCCCTCCCGTGAAATGTGGCTGTCCAAGGGTTGGCCAGCAGTTACTATCAAGTGATCGATGCGGGTTGATCGTTTCGATCGCCGTGGTTTCATAGTCTGGCGGATGGCATGTCGAAAGAGCGCGTGGTGCTGGCGATGAGCGGGGGAGTGGACAGCTCCGTCGCCGCCGTACTGCTGCAGGAGCAGGGGTACGAGGTCATCGGCCTCTTCATGCGTTCGGGCGAGGTCGCGGAATCGGCCTGCTCGCTTCCCGCGGCGGGGCTGCTGCCGATCGTTGAACGCAAGGCCCACAAGCAGGGGTGTTGCAGTTCGGCCGACGCCGCCGACGCCCAGCGCGTGGCCGATCTTTTGGACATCCCCTTCCATGCGCTGAATTTCCGCGATTCCTTCGACCAGATCAAAACCTACTTCGCCGATGAGTACCTCAAGGGACGAACTCCCAACCCCTGCGTGATGTGCAACGTCTGGTTGAAGTTCGGTCGGCTGTGGGAATTTGCGCAGCAGGTCGGCGCGACGCGGATCGCCACGGGGCACTACGCCCGCGTCGTGCAGGACGAGACGGGCCGCACCCGGCTGATGCGAGGTGCTGATCTTGGCAAGGATCAGTCGTATGTCCTCTTCGGGATTCGGCAGGAGATCCTGGCACGGATCCTGTTCCCAGTCGGCGACAAGCCCAAGCCCGAGATTCGGGAGATCGCGGCCCAGGCGAACCTTCGTGTCGCAGGGAAGCCCGACAGCCAGGAGATCTGCTTCATTCCCGACAACGATTACCGCGGCTTTCTGCGGCGTTATCGCGATGTGGGGGACACCTCCGGGAACTTCGTCGATTCGCAGGGAAAGATTCTCGGTCAGCATGCGGGCTATGAGCAATTCACGATCGGCCAGCGGCGCGGCCTGGGGATCGCCCTGGGTGATCCCCGATTCGTCATCCGGATCGACTCCACCACGCATGATGTCACGCTGGGAACGGCAACTGAGCTGGGGGCGATCTCCCTCACCGCCCGTGGCACGAACTGGCTCTCGTCGCCCACAACCGAACCCTTCACTTGCACGGCCCAGATCCGCTCGATGCACCGGGCCGCACCGGCGGTGGCGGTGGTCGACGAGGCGGGAACGTTGCATGTCAGGTTCGCCGAGCCCCAATCGGGCGTGGCACCGGGGCAAGGGGTTGTCCTCTACGACGCACTCGAGCGGGTGATCTGCGGCAGTTGGATCGAAGACTCGGGCTCACCACTCGAAAACTCGCTGGCCTGGCCAGGCGTGGCGAGCGCCACGTGCGCGGAGGACGCCCCGTGACCTCCGACTGGCAGGCCGCCCTCCCACTGTTGAAATGCCCCCGCTGTTTCGCGCAACTGGCAACCACTTCGTCCGTCGCAACGGAGACCAGCGGGCCAGTGGAGGGATTGATCTGCGCGAATGCCGACTGCCGCTTGCAGTACCCCATCCGCGACGAGATCCCGGTGCTGGTGATCGAGTTCGCGCGGGAGTTGCCCCGGGAAGAGTGGCAGGCGGCTTCAAAGCCCCCCTCGACCAATACTCCGTGAAGAATCCCTGCGCAGGCTGGTGGAACTGTGCGGTTTGAAGTGCCGGGCTCAAGTGCGGAAGCAATTCCCGCTTGATGCCCGCCTCACTTCAGTTCCACACCCATCGTCCCGAAGAACCATTTCATGTCTTGCCAGACATCCTTCTTGGCCGGTGGGTTTCGCAAGAGGTACGAGGGGTGGTAGGTGCAGCAGACTTTCGCGCGGCCGTATTCGAAGAGCTGGCCGCGGAGTTTGCCGATCGCCTCCGTCGTTCCCAACAGGTTCTTGGCGGCGGTCGAACCCCAGCAGATGATGTAGTCGGGATTCACGATCGCGATCTGGCCATCGAGCCATTCGCGGCAATTCCCCGCCTCCTCGGGTGATGGCAAGCGATTGCCCGGCGGGCGGCAGCGGAGGATGTTGCAGATATAGATCTCCTCCCGCTGGAGCTTGCAAGCCGCGATGATGCCATCCAGCAGTTGCCCCGCCTTGCCGACAAACGGCACCCCGGTCGCATCCTCGTCGGCCCCGGGGGCTTCACCCAGGAACATGATCTTCGCCTGCGGGTTCCCCACGCCGAAAACCGTCTGTGTGCGGGTGCGGGCCAGCTCGGGACACTTCACACAACCCGCCACGCACTTCTGGAGTTTTTCTAGTTGCTTCACCCGGTCGGCCAAGGGGAGATCGAGCAGTTTCGGCGGTGTCGCGGCTCCCACAGTTCCGGGTGCGGCCATCTGAATTGCGGCTGTCTTCGTGGCGCGCTTGGCCATCTCGAATTCCTGTGCTCCGGAGGGGTGGCCGGTGTTTTTGGGGCCAGTGTTGTTCGGGCCGGTGCGCGGCGGGTTCTCGCTGGTCGCGGCCTGGATGCGGGTCGGTTCGACAGGGGCCACCGCCGGGCTGGCGAGGAGTGGCAAGAGCTGGGTGATCTCGGTGTTCCAATGGGTCACACCGCTTCGCCCCAGCGATTCGAGCTCCTGGCGAATGGCCCGGCAAAGCCTTTGGCCAGCATCGCCATTGTCGATGGTCATGCGGTCTCTCCCGCCGTGGCGACCTGCGTGGCCGCTTCGCCCAGGCG
>PNLE01000222.1 GCA_013822855.1 Planctomyces sp. | reverse complement strand
CGAAACCAAGCCATTCACTGTGCAGCCTTCTCATCTCCCGATGGGTGATGGTCGGCTTTTATCATGGAAGGATCCAGCGCATGCCCATCTTCAAGGACAACTCGGAATCGATCGGGCGGACGCCGCTGGTGCAGATCAATCGGCTCACCGAAGGCCTTTCCAGCCGGGTGCTGGCCAAAATCGAAGGCCGCAATCCGGCCTATAGCGTCAAGTGCCGCATCGGCGCTTCGATGATCTGGGACGCCGAGCAGTCGGGGAAGCTCAAGCCCGGCATGCATGTCGTGGAACCGACGAGCGGCAACACGGGGATCGCGCTAGCGTATGTCTGCGCGGCCCGCGGCTACAAGCTGACACTCACCATGCCGGAGACAATGTCGATTGAGCGTCGAATGATGCTCAAGAGCTTCGGTGCTGATCTCGTCCTCACTCCCGGTGCGGACGGTATGAAGGGGGCCATCGCCAAGGCCGAGGAACTCTCCGCACAACCGGGTTGGTTCATGCCCCAGCAGTTCAAGAACCCCGCCAACCCCGCCATCCATGTGAAGACGACCGGCCCCGAGATCTGGAACGATACCGAAGGCCAGGTCGATGTCTTCGTGGCAGGTGTCGGTACGGGGGGAACCATCACGGGTGTCGCGCGGTACCTGAAACTGGAGAAAAAGCATCCAGTGTATGTGGTGGCGGTGGAACCCTCCGCCAGCCCCGTGCTGGCTGGTGGGACAGCGGGGCGTCACAAGATCCAGGGGATCGGCGCGGGCTTCGTGCCGGACATCTACGATCCATCGGTCGTGGACGAGATCATTGGCGTCACCGACGACGAAGCGATCGAGATGGCACGGCGGCTGGCGACAGAGGAGGGGATCAGTTGCGGCATCAGTTGCGGAGCGGCGATGGCCGGCGCTCTGAAGATCGCCGCCCGGCCGGAATTCGCCGGTAAGACGATCGTGACTGTCCTGCCCGATGCCGGTGAACGCTACCTCTCGACCGCACTGTTCGAAAATCTGCGATAGGCGGCCTGCGTTGATGGCGCGGGCTCTTCGCCTATGTAAAACTCCATATATTGTCCTTCATGCCGGTGATTGGGCGGCTAGACTGTCCAATCACCATCGCATTTGGCGGCCATCGGCATGCGGCGGCCCACGCCATAGGCCCGGGGTGAGACTTTCACGCCGGGGGGCATCTGCCAGCGTTTGTACTCGTTGCGATCCAACCGGCGGGCGATCCACTCCACGGTTTCGCGGGGGAACTTCCGGCTGAGCTGGGCGACCGATTCCTCCCGTTCGACCAGTCCTTGGAGGATCGCATCCAGCACATCGTAGGGGGGGAGCGTGTCCTGATCGAACTGGTTGGGGGCCAGTTCGGCGGAGGGGGGCTTCACGATGATGTTTCTCGGGATCAGCTCGCGGCCCTCGGACTCGTTAATGAACTCGCACAGGGCGTAGACCTCGCCTTTGTAGAGATCAGCCAGCGGCGCGTAAGCCCCGTTCATGTCGCCGTAAAGGGTGCAGTAGCCCATCGCCAGTTCGCTCTTGTTCCCCGTGGCGAGCGCCAGCCAGCCGTTGTGGTTGCTGCGTGCCATGACGATCGCGCCGCGAATGCGTGATTGCAGGTTTTGATCAGCCAATCCCGCCGGTTGGGAAGCGAGTTCATCACTTACGACCGGGATGGTCTCGTAGGCCCGGTGAACCGCATCGATGGGGATCGTCGCGTGCCGGATGCCCAACCGCTGGGCCAGAGCGATCGCATCGTCGACGCTGTGGTCGGTGCTGTAGCGGCTGGGGAGCAGCAGGCCGTGGACATGTTCCGGCCCCAAAGCCCTGGCGGCCAGATAGGCGACCAAGGCGCTATCCACCCCGCCCGAAAGGCCCAGCACACAGTCCGTAAATCCCGATTTGTGGCAGTAGTCGCGGATCGCCAGCACGAGGGCCTCGTGCAGATCCGATTCCTTTGGCATGGGGAGCATGAACTGCGGCGGTGGCAGCTTCCCCGTATCCACCTGCAGCAGACCCGGACGGAAGGCGGGGAGCGAAGCGACGCAGGCCCCGTTCGCATTGAGGACGAAGCTCTGGCCATCGAACACCAGATCGTCGTTCCCGCCGATTTGATCGGCGAAGAGGAAGGGAATCGACCAGTGCCGGGCGTGATAGGCCATCAGCTCATGCCGACGGTGCGACTTCCCCGCCTCGAACGGGCTGGCGGAAAGGTTGATGAACATCGTCGCTCCCTGCCTGCCCAGCGCTGCCAGGGGGTCGCCGAGATGTTCCGGGTCGGTGGCGTAGAACGTGGAGGGATCGTGGAACCAGGCATCTTCGCAGATGTGGATCCCGAGGATCTCGCCCTGGAACGCGACCGGTGAGATGCTCTCGGCGGGCCGGAAGTACCGCCGCTCGTCGAAGACGTCGTAGTTGGGGAGCAGCCGCTTGTGGACGGTGGCGACAATGCGGCCCTCATGGATCAGGCTGGCTGCGTTGGCCACCCGTCCGGGTGGGCAACCGCGATGGGTCGGATGGCCGACAATCACACCCAGTGACTTCGGCAGTTCCTCCGCCAATCGATCGACCCACGCGTCGCAAGCCGCGACAAATCCCTGCCTGAGCAACAGATCCTTGGGGGGATAGCCGGAGAGAACCAACTCGCTGGTCACCAGCAGATCGGCCCCGCTCCCGCTGGCGGTCTGCGCCGCCTCCCGCACCAGCCGCGCATTCCCCGCGAGGTCGCCGACGGTCGGATTGGATTGGAGCAGGGCGATTTTCATGGGGAGTTCGGGAGTTGTGGGTGGGGAATTGATGGTTGTGAGTTGGAGTTTGTCAGTTTGTCATTGGGCAAGAAGCGTGAGACCCCGAGTGGGTGTTCTCAACAACTTTCCACCATCCACCATCAACTCCCCAACCCCAACGCATCCGCCATCGAATACATTCCCGCCGGTTGGCCGACGAGGAACTTGGCGGCGGTGAGGGCGCCCTGGGCGTAGCTGTCACGCGAGTTCCCGCGGACGGTCACTTCGAGGGTCTCGCCCATCAAGCCGAAGACGATGGTGTGCTCGCCCACATTGTCACCAGTGCGGAGGGCGTGGTAGCCGATCTCGCTGCGCGGACGCTGGCCCGTCCGGCCTTCGCGGCCATGGACATGTTCCGTCTGGCCCATCGACTGGGCGACGATCTCGCCGAACTTGAGGGCGGTGCCGCTGGGGGCGTCCTCCTTGAAGCGGTGGTGCCGCTCGATGATCTCGACATCGACGCCACTGGAGGTGTCTTTCAATGCCCGGCCCGCGTCGGCGACGAGCTTCATCGCCACGTTGACCGCGAGGCTCATGCTCGGTGCCCAGAGGATGGCCGTCTGTTGGGCGGCGGCGGCGATCTCGGCCTTCTGGTCGGCGGTGAAGCCCGTTGTCGCCAGCACCAGCCGCAATTGGCGTTCGGCACAGAGCCTGGCCAGTTCGACCGAACTTTCAGGAGTCGAGAAATCGATGATCACATCGGGATGAGTGGTGATCTCGCCCGAGAGCGGGACGCCGATGAATCCCAGCCCGGCCAGTTCCCCCACATCCTTGCCAACGTTCGGGTTGGTCGGCCGTTCGTAGGCGGCGACCACTTTGAGTGAAGCGTCGCCCATGGCACACGCCAGCACCCGCTGACCCATGCGGCCCGTGGCTCCGAAAACTCCAATGCTGATCACGGACATGCGGTCGTCTTTCTCGAATGATGAGGCGAGCGGTGGGTGTGAACCCACTGTTTCTTGATTCCTATTGCGTCAATGGAGATGGATGATCGAGAAGCGATCCATTCAGTCAATCGCGGTGCACTGTTTCCATGCTGAATGCGGGGAGGCAGATGGCGATGTATTCGGCTCCCTCGTCACCCGGTGTGCTGTAGCGGATCCATTCCCCTTTGCGGGCCAGCACGGCCTGGCCAGCTCTCACAAACAGTGCCCCATCGTTCGACTCCACCTGCAACTCGCCCCGGAGCACGAGTGTGTATTCATCGAACTCGGGAGTCTGGCCCGGCTCGACCCAGCCCCCGGGACTCTGCATATGGGCGATGCTCACCCGCTCTTCGGCGGTGTTGACGCGGCCGAAGAATTCACGGATCAGCTTGGGCTTGTTGCCCGCCGCTTCGATCTGCGTTGGCGAGGGGATGAGGACGGGCATGGGGACGTTCCCTGAGATTTTCTAGGGCGGAACTACGATAGCGGAGCGCTGGAAAGACGTTCCAATGCCAACCGCAGCTCAGCTGGTGCTTCAAAGGTGCCGGGGACGTGGGTGGTGGATGGAGGATTATCCTCGACGGCCAATTGGTTTCGCAATGCTGTCTCAATGATTGGCCGAAGTGCCGGGTTCCGCAGTGCCAATTCGCCCGCGGCCCAGGCGCTGGCCCCCCGCACCAGAGTGGCAGGATCCCGCAACCCTTGTTCGATCGCGGGCCAGTCGCGAGCCGTGCCGGTGTTCCCCAGGACGATGGCCGCATTGCGAGCCATGCCGACCCGCCCCGGTCGCTCCAACGGTGTGTGCTCGAAGCGAGCCTGAAAGTCAGCCTCCGTGATCGTCAGAAACTCCCCGGCGTCGTCGCTCGCTTCGGTGGCCCAGGATTCGGGAAGCGGATCAAAGGCCTCCAACTCGTTCCGCTCCCGGCGTTTTTGCTGCTTGGTGTTCCACGGGCAAACATCCTGGCAGATGTCGCATCCCAAGAGCCAAGATCCGATGCCGCCGCGCAAATCAAGGGGCGGAAGCCCCTTCTGTTCGATGGTGAGATACGAGATGCAGCGGGTCGCATCGAGGATGCCCGCCTGCGGGAAGGCCTCCGTGGGGCAGGCGTCGAGACAACGCGTGCAACTCCCGCAATGAGCCGTTTCGTGGGGTTCGTCGCCGGGGAGCGAGGTCTGTGTGAGAATGGCGGCCAGCAGCAGAAAACTCCCTTGCCGCTTGTTGATCAGCATGGTGTTCTTGCCGAACCAGCCCAGGCCCGCCAGCCGGGCGAAGTCGCGTTCGAGCAGTGGAGCTGTGTCGATCACCACGCGGGTTTTGTCCTGGGGAAAATGCCTTCTCAGCACGGCCACACCCGGTTGCAGCTTCGTTCGCAGCCACTGGTGGTAATCCTCCGGCAAGTGGGCGTAAGCCGCGATGCGGGGCGAGGAGGTCTCTTCGCCCGTGGCATTCCGTCCGCCGGAAGGCATGTGGGGCGGCGAATAGTTCCAAGCGGCCATGACGACCGACGCCACGTTCTCGAGCACATGCTCTGGATGGGAATAGGCTTCCTTCCGGCGTTCGAGATACGACATCTCGCCCGCATAGCCGGCGGCGAGCCAGTCGTGCAGCCGCGAAACTCCCGGCGGGCTGACGGCGGGGGCGATCCCCACCAGCGAGAACCCCGCGTCGCGCAGGGTCTGCTTGAGTTCCTCGGCGATCTTCGCGGCCTCGGGGCGGATGGTGGCGTTTCCAATCGGTGGGGAGTGATCTGTCGGCCCGGCGGAATTCGCGGTGGCCTTCACAATGACTTATTCTCGACGGATTTCCCGGTAAGTTCTCCCGGAACCGGGACAATTGGAAGTGTGGACAACCGGCGGGACTGAAAAGACTGCGGGTTTTTGAGGGTGAGGTGGTTGTGGAACAGAACCTGAAAGAGTCGCAGGCCTTGCAGGGAAGCGAGCTGTTCGTCTCGCTGCTGACAAAAGAACACTCCCGGCTGCTGGGCTTCATTCTGACGCTGGTGCCCCATCGCCACGATGCCGAAGACCTGCTGCAAAAAGTGAGTTTGACCCTCTGGAGCAAGTTTGGCGAATACGACCCGACGCGGGATTTCTTCGCCTGGGCTTCGAAGGTCGCCTTTTTTGTCGTTTGCAACCACCGCCGGGCGCTCTATCGCCGAAGACTGACCTTCAGCCAGGAACTGTTGGACGTCATGTCGCGCGAGCGGGTCGATCATCTCGAGCAGCAGGGGACGCGGCTGGATTTGCTGGTGACATGCGTCGAAAAGCTGCCGGTCGATGACCAGCGGTTGTTGTTTCAAATGTACGCCGAGAATTTCTCGATCAAAGACATCGCCGCCACGACCGGCAAGGCGGTGCAGACACTCTACAACCGTTTGGGAATCCTTCGCCGGAACCTGATGCAGTGTGTGCAGCGCAAATTATCGGTTGAAGGGGTTTAGTTCATGACTGCCGAATCAGATATTCCCGACTCAAACACAATGGATATAAACTCGGGCGACCAGCTGACGCAGCGTGTCGCGAGGCTGTCGCTGCGGATGATGCTGGGTGAGGCGACGTCGGCGGAACACTGCGAATTCGAGGAGTTGCTGGCGAGCGATCCGGCGGCCAGACAAGCCTATTACCACCTGCTCGATGTTGACCAGGGGTTGATGGAATTCGCCGAATCAGGTGCGCGGGTTCTCCCCCAATCGACAGCGGTTTCGCCCGCGAGACCTGTCGGGAAGCGTCCCCTACGGAGGCTTTCCTCGCGTGGGATGCGGTATCTGGCAGTGGCGATGATCTCGGTGGTCACCACGATTGGCGTGACGCGGCTGCTCGCCACATCGCAGCCATTGGTGGCCGCCGACAATCGCCAGCGGATTGTGATGCAGGATGCGACGCCCGCCTTTTTGGCGACGTTCGTCCGCTCGACAAATTGTGTCTGGGCCAGCGATACGGCCACCTTGATGGAAGGCCAGCGGCTGCTTTCCGGCAACCTGAAACTGAAAAGCGGGTTGGCGGAGTTTCGGTTCGATTCGGGGGTCCGCCTGGTTCTGGAAGGACCAGCCCGACTGCGGATCGTTTCCGCGCAGTGTGCGCATCTCGATGCGGGCAAGGTCGTGCTGCATGGACACGAAATGGCGGACGAGTTCGCGCTCGTGACGCCGCGTGGCACCTTGTTCGATGTGGGGACCGAATACGGCACGTTCGTCGATGACGACGGCGATGTTGAACTCCATGTCTTTGACGGCCAGGTGCGCATCGAATCGGCGATGGTTCCCGCAGCCGAAAGCCTCGTGGACGCGGGTGACGCGAAACGCCTGCGCACGGCCCAGGTGGAATCGATGTCCCTCAATCCTGAAGAGTTTCAGCGAGAAGCGCCGGGGCGCATCGCGGGTGGGGATCCCGCGATCGGAGGGCTGCTCGCCTATGACGGTTTCAACCTTCCCGACCCGGAGGACGATTGGCATGCCGGTGGGTTTGGCTGGAGCGGCCCGTGGCTGCACCACATCGGTTCCCCGAAGCTCTCGACGGTCTTGTCCGATCCCCAGGCGTCGATCGAGTTTGAATCTCGTCGCGAAGCCGACCGTGCGGGATTGATACGACTCGCACCCAAGAAGGAATTGGCCAAACGGTCGCTGGCCCATCCCCTTCGGCTGAATATGGATAACGTTTACTATCTGAGCTTCTCTTTGCGGAAGGTCGAGAACGTGGCTCCCGCCGTGCCGCAGTATGCGAGCGTCTCGTTCCGATCCTCCATTGCCGGTGAAGAGCGGCGGCGGATTGTCGTGGGGATGAGTTCCGAGCGGCTGCCGATTCTCTCCCACAACGACCAGAATCTGCAGGTCGCACCGCCGCTGATGGTGGGCGAAAGCTACTTCTACGTGGTCAAGATCGTGGCGGGAA
Source organism: Planctomyces sp. (assembly GCA_013822855.1). Lineage (GTDB taxonomy): Bacteria > Planctomycetota > Planctomycetia > Planctomycetales > Planctomycetaceae > Planctopirus. Next base: position 420 of record PNLE01000222.1, on the reverse strand, counting down.
GCAGCACGCCGGATCAGATCCTGCTGCGGATCTACTCCAAGGAGGAACCCCCGCAGGCGGCGGAACCTTCGGCCTGGACCGTGATGACCAGTCCCGATTTCGACCAGACGGAGTACGACCATGTGATGATCTACTCGCAGGGAACGACATATGAAGTCGATGAACTGCGGTTGGCGACCACCTGGGAAGCCGCGACGAGCAGCGCCACCCCGCAACCACCCATCGAGCCGTAGGGTCCGCTGTGCGGACCATGTTCGGCGTGTTGTGTTTGTCAGTCGTCAGTCGTCAGTCGTCAGTCGTCAGTCGTCAGTTGATGGTTGATGGTTGATGGTTGGCAAGTGGCTGCGGTTCAGGGATATCCCACAGCCTTTACCCAGCCGTCGTCCCCTGCCGACAAGTTGATGGCTCCGTTGGCGGCTG
>PNLE01000221.1 GCA_013822855.1 Planctomyces sp. | reverse complement strand
CCCTTCTTGTAACCGCCAAAGCCGTACATTGTCGGAATGAACTCGCCGACGATTGCGACGTTCGCGGTGGGGCTGATTTCAGCTTCCAAGCCCAGCCCCCAGAAGACCGAATTGATGATCATCCGGCGCACACCTTCGTTGACAATGTCGGTCGCCGACCCCATGGTTGTCGTGAAGATGCGGCTGGTGTTCCCCGTCTCGTGCTTGTGCTCGCGGGTCCAGGCAATCGCCTGCATGGGATCGTTCTTCTTCCCTTGGACGGCGGGAGAGGCGGAATCGAGCGTCTGGGTCACTTCGCCACGCATGAGGATCGTGGCATCCGCCAACGGCGTGGCGGTGTAGACATCGGTGTCGCCGAAGACATTCGTTACGCCTCGCAGTATGGGATTTGCTTCTTGACCGGGTTCGACAATGCCGCGGGTCCCTTCGACCTTATGGGCGCCATGATGTGCCACCCAGGTTTCGCCGAGGACTTGCTTGCCGAAGCCCCCCTTCCACTGCGGTTCCTTCGAGTGGTTCCAACCGTACTTGGCGAACGGGCTGGGCGAGTTTCCATAGTTGAAGGCGTGGGTACTGGTTCTCAGCGCGATGACCGGCTTGCCCGATTCAACGGCCTTGATGAAGCGAGCCATGGTTTCATCGGGCCATTGGCGGAAACGGAGCAGCATCACGAAGGCATCGGCCGATTCGATCGCCTCGGCTCCGCTCAGAGATTTGCCATTCTCGGGATTGATGTTCCCCGTGGCGGGATCGATGGAAAACAGGACAGTGCATTTGAAGCCGTGCCGAGCGGCCAGAATCTTCGCCAGTTGGGGCAGGCACTCCTCCGATCGATACTCCTCGTCGCCGGAGAGGAAGACAATGTGCTTCCCTGAGCCGGGCCCCGTTCCCCCCTGATAGACCACATGATCGTCGGCGGCAGTGGCGTTGCTTGAAGACGCGGCCAATCCTGCCAAGACCATCAGCAGCGACCACGCCAGGCCGGTGGCCGAAAGGGGGAGGGATGAAAGTGGTGCCAAGGAGAGGCAACGAAGATGGGACATGAGATGACCTTCAAGGGGAGAAATGGTCGCACTGCCGACTGCCGAACACCAATCACCAAGCCAGCGGCCATCCTCGGCCCCAGCCGTGACGGCGCTGGAAAATCGATTACTTGCTGTTCGTCAGGGACTCGAGCGACCAGCCGTTCGGCAGTGTCGTTCCCTTGGGGACGACCAGCACTCCATCCTGCAGGACGAGCGGACTATCCTTGGGGAGAGTGCCCGTCTGGCAATTGGTGATCTTCACGTTGTTGCCGATGCGGCAATCCTTGTCGATGATCGCCCCTTCGATCAGGCAGCCGTCGCCGATGCCGATGGGGGGGATGCCGTTCTTCTTGTTGGATGCCAACTCGGCTTCGGTCTCGTAGGAATCGGCACCCATAATGATCGTACTGCGGATCGTCGTGTTCTTGCCGATGTGGCAGCGGAGACCGATGACGCAGTTCTCCACCACCGAGCCTTCGCCGATCGATGAGCCGTCGGCGATGATGGTCTGCTTGGCGGTGGCCCCTTCCAGGCGAACAGGTGGCAGGAAGCGGGCATGGGTGAAGATGGGATGCTTCGCATCGGCGAGGCTGAACGGCGGATTCGATTTCGCGAGATCGAGATTGGCTTCGTAGAAGGATCGGATGGTGCCGATGTCCTCCCAGTAGCCGTCGAAGAGGTGGACCTGCACCTTGTGGGTGCGGATCGACATGGGAAAGATCTCCTTCCCGAAGTCGTGGTAATCGCTGCGCGACAGCAGGTCGACGAGGACATCCCGGTTGAAGAGGTAGATCCCCATGCTGGCCAGGCAGTCGCGGCCATTGCTCTTGATGCCACGGGCATCGATCCAGGCGGGATCGGTCTTGACGAGATCGATCTCTTCGTCCGTCTGGGGCTTTTCGAGGAAGCCGAGAACCTTGCCTGTGTCGTCGAGTCGCATGACGCCAAACCCGCGGGCGGCTTCGCGAGTTACTGGAAGAGCGGCGATCGTCACATCGGCTTTGGCGGCCTGATGTGAAGCAATCATGTCCTGGAAATCCATCCTGTAAAGCTGGTCACCGGAAAGGATCAGAACGTAGTCAATCCCCTTCTGCTCGAGGTGACGCATGTTCTTGCGGACTGCGTCTGCGGTTCCCTGATACCACGCCTCGCCCTCCATGGTCTGCTGGGCCGCCATGATCTCGACAAAACCGCCGTCGAAGCGGTCGAAGCGGTATGTCTGGCGAATGTGCTTGTGGAGACTGACAGAGTTGAACTGGGTCAAAAGATAGATCCGGTTCAAACCGCTGTTGAGGCAGTTCGATATGGGAATATCAATCAGCCGATACTTCCCGCCCAACGGAACTGCGGGCTTGGAGCGATCCTTGGTGAGAGGATACAGGCGAGTTCCCTTGCCGCCGCCAAGAATCACAGAAACCACATTTCGCATGAAAGCCTCAGGTGCTGGTTCGAGTCTGAAAATGGTGGAGGACGTGAAGGTCGCCTCGACTGCTTGGGCAGTCGCAAGCAACGCATCGGTCACCATTCATACGGACCCAAAGGCAGGGAAGCAATCTCGAATGCGGCGGCAAAGAACAAAAACTGAACTGACCGGGATGAGCCCTGTTTGCAGATGAGTCGGTCGACTCCAACGGGTAACAAAGGCTCGTCAATTGGGTCTAATTGGGAGAGTTAATCCAGTCCCGACTATCGCCGCAGTCAAGAGCGAGGGTGTCACCCGGACGGAAGCGGCTCCAAAAACTATTCTTTTGTTCACTTGGCTTCAGCAGTCTCGATCAAAGCGTCGCTATTGACCTTTTCAAGCCGCTCGATGCGAATCTCGCGTGGGGCTTCAATGCCAAGACGAACTCGTCCGTTCCCGACATCAACAATCTTGATCGTGATCTGTGAGTTGCCAATTTGAATTGATTCGTCCAACTTCCGTGTGAGAACAAGCATTCGAGAATCCCTTTTCGAAGACGGAGAGTAAGCCCGCAGTTGTCGCTTATGCAATCATCGTGCCGAGTTCTGGTTGAAAAACCTCCAGGACAGGAGTGTCAGAGCGCAAGTGACTGATTTTGTTGGGAATACGAGAAAATGGAAGATTTGAAAGAATGGGGAATTTTACCACCGATCGATCAATATGCTTTACCGTCAGCCAGTCTGAACGATTTGTGGCCATTGAGGACGAATGTTGACTGTTGCAAAAAAGAACTGCCAATGGCTGTGTTGCGAAATAACACACAAGCCTCATGTCATGCTTGAAATGCCGTGCCGCGTATCTGAGACTGGCGTCAGCGATCTTTGAACTTGCAAACTTCTTTTTTCGTTTTTGGAATCCTCGGCATGCTCTTCCGGATGCTTTTGGGCCGCACTTTCTCGGCGATGCTCTCGGCCAGTCTGATGTACGGAACTTTCGCGGCTTCATCGCCAGCGCAGGATCCCTACAAACCTGCGATCGGCGAAAAATCGGAAGAGGCTGAACTTGCGAAATCTCGTTTCAAATTCCCGGCCGGAATCAAGGTGCAACTGGCGGCTTCCGAGCCTGAGATTGCCAACCCCGTCGCCTTTTGTTTCGACGAAGAGGGAAACCTCTTCGTCGCCGAGACGTTCCGGCAGAGCAAGGGGATCGAAGACAACCGCAGTCATATGAATTGGCTGCTTGACGATTTGGCGGCGCAGACGGTGGCGGATCGCATCGCCTATATGCGCAAGCACATTCCCGATGCGGATCAGCGGTACACGAAAGAGCATGATCGCATCCGCAAGTTGCAGGATCTCGATGGCGACGGCGTCTACGAGACAGCGACCGTTTTCGCGGATGGATTCAATGCTATTGAAGACGGAACCGGTGCTGGCCTCCTCGCCTGGAACGGGCGTGTCTATTACACGTGCATTCCCAAACTTTGGATGCTGGTCGACAACAATGGCGATGGAGTGGCCGACGAGCGCGAGGTTCTGAGCGATGGTTACGGTGTCCGCTTCGCATTCCGGGGGCACGATTCGCATGGTCTGGCCATCGGGCCGGATGGTCGGCTCTACTTCAGCATTGGAGATCGCGGCTACAACATCGATACCCGCGCTGGGAAGCTGGTGAACCCTGATCGCGGGGCCGTCTTCCGCTGCGAACCCGATGGCAGCCAGCTCGAAGTCTTTGCCACGGGACTCCGCAATCCCCAGGAATTGGCCTTCGACAACCGGGGCCGCCTCTTCACCGGTGACAACAACTCCGACGGGGGGGACAAAGCCCGTTGGACGTACGTCATGCGGCAAAGCGATACCGGCTGGCGGATGAATTACCAGTATCTCAATGATCGGGGTCCTTGGAATCGCGAGAAACTGTGGCACCCGGCTCATGAAGGTCAGGCGGCTTACATCGTTCCCCCGATCCTCAATTTCGCGGATGGTCCCTCGGGACTCACGCACAATCCGGGAACCGGTTTGCCTGCGAAGTACGACGACTGGTTCTTCCTGGCTGATTTCCGCGGTACTGCTGCCATCAGCGGTGTTCGTGCCCTGGTCAACAAGCCCAAGGGGGCGGGTTTTGAAATCGCTTCTTCAGAGATGTTTATCTGGGGCATTCTCGCCACCGATGTCGACTTCGGCTACGACAGTTCGATCTATGTGTCCGACTGGGTGAACGGCTGGGAAGGCTTGGGCAAGGGACGCATCTACCGCTTCACGGATGGCGAGAATCCGGCGGGGCAGGAGGTCGCCAAACTGTTCCGCGAGGGGTTCGCCAAACGAACAGTAGCCGAACTGGTGACATTGCTTTCGCACGCCGATTATCGCGTCCGCCAGCGGGCCCAGTTCGCATTGGTTTCCCAGCAGGCGACGGCCGTCTTGAGCGAGCAGACGGCACGCGGGGCGACGATGTTCGCGCGGCTCCACGCAATCTGGGGTCTCGGGCAATTGGCCCGTCAGAAGATCGATGTCGGCCCCCTGCTCATGCCCTTGCTGGCGGATCCCGCGGCGGAGATCCGTGAGGCGACCGCCGTGGTGGTCGGCGACATTCGCTATCAACCCGCGGCCCCGGTGCTGGCGGGCATGCTCCGCGATGTCGACGCCCATGTGCAGGCCCAGGCCGCGATCGCTTTGGGGCAACTTGGTGGCCATCAGGAGGGAGCTGCCTTGGTGGACGCTCTCGCCGCCAACAACAACATCGATCCGTTTCTGCGGCACGCCTTGGTGGTGGGACTGATGGGAACGAACGATCTCGCCTGGATCGCGAAGCAATTGAAGCATGTTTCGCCCGCCGTCCGGCTGGGAACGGTGGTCGCCTTGCGTCGCTTGGAATCCCAGGAATTGGGGCTGGCTCTGAAGGACGCTGATCCTCTGGTGGTTCTGGAAGCGGCCCGCGCTGTCCACGATCTCCGGCAGACGGAAAATCTCGGCACGTTGTCCGCACTCCCGGTGACGAAGCTCACGAACGACGCGCTGGCCCGCCGGATTCTCAGTGCCAATTACCGGCTTGGCAAACTGGAGAACGCCAGGAAAGTCGCGGAAGTCGCAGCCAACGCCTCCTTGGAGGAAACCCTGCGGATCGAGGCGATCAACGAGTTGATGGCCTGGAACGAACCCGCGGTTCTCGACCGTGTCCTGGGGGATCTTCGGCCGCTTGCCAATCGAGAGGTGCCTGTGGGCGATGTGATCCGTCCCCTCCTCTCTTCGATGCTCGCCAGCCCTTCCAAAGTCCGCGATGCCGCGACCAAGTTGGCGGCGAAGTACGGGGTCAAGGAGGTGCAGCCCATCCTGCGTGAGACGGCACTTTCGCTGGCACGCGATGGAAACGAGCGGCTATCGGCGCTGGAGGCGCTCCAAGCGCTGAAAGATCCGGAGTTGGCCTCCGTCGCGGGCAAGCTGCTGATGGACAAGGATCCCGCCGTGCGTGCCGGGGCGGCCGCGAGCCTGGTCAAGGTTGATCGTCCTAAGGCGTTGGAATACCTCAAGGGACTGACAATCAAATCGCCCGCCATAGAAGTTCAGCGGGGTATCAACACATTGGCTGCGATGCAGGATGACAGTTCCCGAGAGGCACTGGATGGCTGGTTGTCTCGGTTGGGGGATCGATCCGCGCCACCGGAGGCTTGGCTTGAACTACTGGAGATTGCCAAAGAGAAGAAGTCCGATGCGGCGAAGAAGGCCGTGGTCGCTTTTGATGGGGGTCGCGATGCCGAGGATCCGCTCGGCAAGCATCGAGAACTGGTGGCTGGTGGTGATGTCGATCGCGGGCTGGACATCTTCTTCAATCGCAGCGAAGTGAGCTGCCAGCGTTGCCATCGCGTGGGTTCGCAGGGCGGTGAAGTCGGCCCCATCCTCACGAAGATTGGTGCCGAGAAGACCCCCGAGTATCTGCTGGAGGCGATTGTCGATCCCAATCGAGTGATCGCCAAAGGTTTCGAGACGGCGATTCTGGGGATGGAGGATGGCCGTGTGCTGGTGGGCATCATCAAGTCGGAAGCAGACGGCAAGCTCGTGCTGCAACCGGCCGAAGGGAACCCCATCACGGTGAATGTCGCGGAGATTGAAGAGCGTTCCGTCGGCAAGTCGGGGATGCCTGAGGATCTCGCCGGGAAGATCTCGCGACGCGAGTTGCGCGATCTTGTGGCCTACCTGGCCAGTTTGAAGTCCGATCAGAATCACAGTTCTCACGGGGCGAGCGCTGTCCACGGCGAGTCATACAAGTGACTTGCCCGGTCGAATGACCGAAGGTGTTGTCCCGTAGCGAGCTAAATGGAAAGAGTGGACGAGAGGCCGATGGGAATGGTGCCGGAGCGATGAGAAGCGAGCTTCGAGTTGATCCCATCACCGGTGCCACGGTTCTGATCTCGCCCGCCCGCGCGCGGCGGCCATTGGTTCTGCGCACTGAGCTTCCCGGCGAGCAGGAAGCCGTCGAGAAGCCGGACTCGCTTGCATCCGATCCGTTTCTGGAGGGGCATGAAGACGAGACGGAGCCGGAAACTTTGGCGGTGCGGAAGCCCGGTTCAATTCCCAACGGCCCGGGCTGGCTGGTGCGGTGCATCTCCAATCGATATCCGGCGGTCTACGGCACTGAAAACTCCACTCCAGAGGAAACCGAATCCGCTTGCGGGAACGAGAATCCACTGCATGATGCCGCCATTCAGCCGCTGCCCGGAGTGGGGCTGCATGAGGTGGTCGTCGAGTGTCCGCAATATGAGACCCATCTCAGCCGGTTGCCCGCTCTTCAAATCGGCCATGTGGTACGACTCTGGCGTGATCGGCTGGCTTCCTTTCAAAAGCAGGAGGCGGGTTGGAGCTACGGCTTTGTCTTCAAGAATCAGGGACGACTGGCGGGCGCGTCGCTTCCCCATAGCCACTCGCAGATCATGGTGCTCCCCTTTGTCCCCCAGCCCTTCGCCGCCGAGATTGCAAAGTGCAGAGATGAACTCTTGGCGACGGGGCGCTCGCTGTGGGCGGATCTCATTGCTCGGGAACAACAGGCCGGCCTGCGGATCGTCGTCGAAACGCCCCACTTTCTTGGGATGGCCCCGTATGCCAGCCGATTTCCCTTTGAATTGAGAATTCTTCCCAAGCGGGCACAGGCCCACTTCAGCAGCCTCGCCGATGAAATGTGCGACGAGTTGGGTCGACACCTCAAGGATCTCTTGCAGGCACTGGAAGCGATGGCCGGTGATCCCGATTACAACTTGGTGCTGCAAACAGCACCTCTCCGCGATACCGACGATGGTTCGTTCTGCTGGCGGTTGGAACTCCTTCCCCGCATGGGTGGCATCGCCGGCTTTGAATGGGGAACGGGAGCCTTCATCAACACGATTCCACCGGAAGAGGCCGCGATGATGTATCGCAGCCAACTTCAGCGACTGGTCAGTCAGCAGGCTTCCGCGGATCGTCCCTGAAGGATTCGTGGGAACGCAGTAGCATTCAGGTGCTGATCAGCAAGTCGTCGTTGACTTCGCGGTACATGGTGCGGGTGACGCAGAAGCCAAGCGAGCGATAAAGCTCAACCGCGTTGTGGTTAGTGGCCGTCACTTCCAGCGTGGCCCGTTTTCGGCCCGCCGCGCGGAAGCCTTCCAGGCTTTTGAGGACGAGCGCGCGTCCCAGTCCAACACCTCGATGACCGGGAATCACGCCCACGTTTTGGATG
>PNLE01000220.1 GCA_013822855.1 Planctomyces sp. | reverse complement strand
TCGATGAACGTCAGAAAGTCGCTCGGAAAAAAGTCCAATAGCGTATAGGGCGGTTCCCCCGGCGGCCTGCCGGAAAGAGCCCGGCTGTAGTTCTCGATGCCGGGGCAGAACCCCACCTCGCGAAGCAACTCCAGATCATGCCGCGTGCGGGCATTGAGCCGCTGGGCCTCCAGCAACTTGCCCTCCTTCTTGAACTTTTCCAGTTGCTCGGCAAGTTCCTTTTCGATCTCGCCGACGGCACTGGAGACTCGTTCCTCCGGCAAGACGTAGTGCTTGGCGGGGTAGATGTAGATATCGTCGAGCGCGCGGACTTCGTCGCTCGTCACGGGATGGATGATCGACAGCTTCTCGATCTCATCACCCCAGAGTTCGATCCGATAGGCGAACTCTTCGTAGGCGGGCCAGACATCGATGACATCGCCCCGCACGCGGAAGTTGGCCCGGTCGGGTGCCAGATCATTGCGGCTGTATTGGATGTCGCACAGTTTCCGCAGCAGTTCGTCGCGGTCGATCGATTCCCCTTTGCGGAGGGGGATCATCATGTCCAGATAGTCCTTGGGTGAACCCAGGCCGTAGATGCAACTCACGGAGGCGACGACGATCACATCCCGCCGGCTGACAAGCGCACTGGTCGCCAGAAGTCGCAGGCGGTCGATCTCCTCATTGATCGAGGAGTCCTTCTCGATATAAATATCCCGCTGAGGGATATAGGCTTCCGGCTGGTAGTAATCGTAATAACTAACGAAGTACGTGACCGCATTGTTCGGGAAGAATTCCTTGAATTCCCCGTACAACTGGGCGGCGAGCGTCTTGTTGTGGGAGAGGATGAGCGCCGGCCGCTGCAACTGCTGGATGACGTTCGCCATGGTGAACGTCTTGCCCGAACCGGTGACGCCCAGGAGCGTCTGGTTCTTGCGGTCGTTTTTGAGGCCCTTGACGAGCGCCTCGATCGCCTTGGGCTGGTCACCCGCCGGTTGAAAGCGGGAATCGATCTGAAACTGCGACATGCCTGGCACTCCAATGGGATGAGCCAATTCTATCCCGCCGTCCGGGAAAACCGCACTCCCGGAATGGAAACTTGCCCACGAAGTGGCTGCGCGGCCATTGAGGTCGTCTTGCACCAATCGATGGGGTCACATTTGGTTGAGTATGAATCCTGTGCGACCGAACCCCCAAATGAGGAGCAACAAGAGGAGCATCAACTCGATTCGGGAGATGTTGCGCGAATGCGAGGAGATCGATCCGATCACTGAAAAGAGCAGTAAGGCGAGCCCGAGTGGCAGCGCGATGACAGAAGTCCCGAAAACTCTCATGGTCGCATGATAAAGTGCGACAACATTCTCTGCTTCGGCAAGTTTTTGAGGGGTGCTATCATGAATCAGTGATGGCGCCGCCACTCGCCACTTCTTCTCGCTATGCGAAAAATCAGTCCACGAATCAGGATTTTTCAAAATGTGCCATTCGAGTATCGGCAGCGCCAAGAAAAGATAGGCAATCAATCCCGCCCCCAGTATTTGGGTCATTCCCGCATGGAACGACGCCATATCGGAAAGTGGCCTGGATGTGGCTTTCATTCTATCAATGATCCTCCGATTCAATTGCGGGGCGACACTTCCACAAACGGCTCGAAGAGCAGCCGCTGGGCGGGGGAGAGGCGGCGGGGGCGGTTGGTCTCCAGGTCGACGAACAGCCCACGCTGCCGGCCGGTGGCGGCGACCAGACCGTCCTGCTTCGCGAACTCGAACTCCATCCAAGCGGAGACGTTGTTCAGTTCTGAGATCCAGATCTTGCCCGTGACCGTATCCCCCAGATGGAGCGGCATTTTGTAGCTGATCTGCGTTTCCACCAGCACGGGGCCGAAGCCTTGCTTGGCGATCGTGGCGACCGACATGCCGATCTCGTCCAGCAGCAGGCAGCGACCGATTTCCATCCATTGGATATAGGCGATGTTGCTCACATGCCGCATGAAATCGATTTGATAGGGATAGATCGGAATCTGATACGTCACGACTTCCATACAACCCCGCTCCATAAGTAACAAAGATTGAGCATCGAGCGGTATCGCCGAGCCTTGAAGACCTGCACGACTTCAGCAGCATTTATTCAATGCAATAAAGCCATTCCTGGCGGCTGTTGCCGGACTCTTCGCCGACCCTCAGAAAGAGCTGGCTGCCGACGATAGCGGGGCTGGCGAAGGTGCTGGTGCCGAGAGTGTTGCGGGCCACTTCTTCGTACTTTTTGGGATTGGGCTTGAAGACGTACATCGTCCCGAGTTCGTTCGCCCAATAGATGACACCGCCGGCATAAACCGGCGAGGCGCTGACCGGCCCGGTGAGCCGCTGCTTCCACATCTCCTTCCCCGTCTTGACATTCCAGCAGAAGACGACGCCGTTGTCGGTGAGGGCGTAGACATGGCCATCGACAATGATCATCGACTGCTCATAGCACTTCTGGTTGTTCTTCCAAAGAACCTTCCCGCTTCCGTCCGCCTTGACGGCAATCGTTTCGGCCTTGGGATAGCCCCCACTGGCGACGACAACATCGTCCTCCCAGACGATCGTGCCGCAGGTGGCCATGGTCGTGCCGGGCGTCGACCAAAGGAGTTTTCCCGTCGCGGGATCGTAGGAGGAGATCTTCTCCTGCCCGCTGATCAGCATCTGATCCTTGCCGGCGATGTGGGCGATGACCGGCGAAGAGAACGTGAGCATCCCGGCTCGGGGTGTTTTCCAGAGGGGTTTGCCAGTGGCGCGATCGAAGGCGGCGATGAAGCTCTCCCCTTCCCATTCCGCCGAGACAATCACCGAGTTTTGATAGAGCAGCGGGGAGGGGGCGTAGCCATATTCGAACCGCATGGGCTTGAAGCGGCCGGCGAACTTCCGCCAGGCGACTTTGCCATCGAGTGTGAGGGCGATCACTTCGACCTGATCATGATGATAGAAGGCCGCGAAAAGACGTTCGCCGTCGCAGGCGATGGTCGGCGAGGCTTCGGTGTTTTTGGGATGGTTGTTCTCGGGGAACGCACCGCGATTGATCTCGGTCTCCCAGAGCGGCTTTCCGCTCGCACGATCAAAGGCGAGGACCGAGTGGATCTGCTGCCCTTCATCCGCCGTCTGAAGGAAGATTTTGTCGCCGACGACAATCGGTGAACCATGGCCGCGGCCGGGAACCTTTGTTCGCCACTTCACGTTCTTCGAATCACTGAATTCGACGGGAGCCTTCGCACCAGCGACGGCGTGGCCATCACGGCGCGGCCCACGCCACCAAGGCCAATCGGTGGCGGCATCCAGAGCAGGAAAATCAGCGATCGCTTTATCGGCTGCATCGACATATGTGGATGCGATCGTGGCGAGGCCGAGAATCAGCAGCGACGCGCATGTCGTGGTGACGAAGGAGCGGAGGCCGTTCATCAATGAATGCATCTGAGAGTTTTCCGTGCGGGAAAGAAGTGAGGCTTCTAGAACAATAAAACGATGGCCGGGAGATAACCGAGACGAGAAAATTCACGGGGAGAAAAGATGAATTCATCCAGTGGTGGATTTTCCGCGTACTGATCCTCAAGGCGAACTTCGAAGCATCTTACGCCAGCGACAGACAAATCCCAGCCGTTTTTGCGGGCCACGATGAAAGGTGGCATGAGGAGCATGGGTATCTGCCGGAAGCAGGTTGCACAATGCACCCATCATCCGATAAGACTTGCCGCCACGCTGGTCAGCCGACCGTGGCAGCGACTGAAGAGACAAATGAAGTATTGACGACGGCAAAAAACAGATCTGGGTTGTAACTCCGGAAGTGTGTCCTAGACACGGTAGTCGTAGCCACTGCCAAGTCAGGATCAGGTCGGAAAGCTGATGGCCATGGGCCGTCGCTTCACCAAAGGTGATCCTTGCGGTTCGCTGTGGCCGAGCATGTCGGCGACCTTGCCGCCCACTTCCGTTGCGTGCGCATCTTTTGGATGCGAAAGGCCTTGCAAAACGTTCCGAGTCGGGGAGATGTCGTATCCGGAAGAGGCGCAACCTTGCTTTCAGGTGAACTTTTCCTGAAGCCGCGAGTCCGCTCTTTCGTGAGATGTGTTGAAGGAAGCAATGATCGCGACAGTCACCAGCAGATGATCAATCCAGCGGTCAAAAAGTCAATGAATGAGAGTCAACGGAGAAGTCAGCTATAAATCGCAGTTGACGCAGCCTGCCAGTGATTCGGTCGGCTGGCTGACTTCAAAGAAGAGAACATGTCTTAGCCGGTTAGAGTTAGAAATGGAAAAGAAGATGAGTCTGCCTATCGCCGAACAAACACCACGGATGCCCAATTGGGTGGCTTCCCGTACAGACACCTGGCAGGCTTCCCAGAGCTTGGAAAAGGCGGCCCGCCGGGAAGTGATCGGTCAAATCCAGGAAGTGAACACCCGCCGGGCGCAGCGGACAGTGTCGGTGTTCCTCATGACCGTCGCCATGATCGCTGCCGGATTGTGGTTCTCCACCCCGCATGCACGCTTGCCACAAAATGCCGCCACCGGAACCGTTGCCGTGCAACCCTCCACGTTGGAAAATGTGATGCGTTAGTCGGAGATCCACTGGACAACGCCGCTGGAAACAGCGTTTCACGAGTTCCGAATATTGCCACGATTTCTTCGAGACGAGCCGCAATCTTGGAGTCGGCCGTCGATTGTTGAGTGGTTTGACCATAGAATCGGACGCTCTGGTGGCGTCGACCTGTCTCGGGTCGGGCCAGCCAACATCTTCGAAGGATGTGCCGGGTGCTCCAGAATTCTCCACTGACACGCGCCAGCCTGCTGATCCGCCTGCGCGACACGGCGGATCGCACGGCTTGGCAGCAGTTTGCCGAACTTTACGGCCCCATCATCTACCGCTTCGCCAGGGGGCGAGGTTTGCAGGATGCCGATGCCGCCGACGTGATGCAGGACACCCTCCGCTCCGTTTCTTCGGCAATTGGCAGGCTGGATTACGATAGCGCGAAAGGAAGCTTTCGCGGCTGGCTATTCACTATTGCCCGCAACAAGATCTTCAACCTGCTGGCGTCACGGAAGAACAAGCCCAGGGCCGCCGGTGATACGGCCGCCCACGAGATGCTCCAGGCGACTCCTTCGGACGACAACACGCTTGAGGAGTCTTGGGAGGACGAATACCGCAGACGATTGGCGGGGATCGCCATCGAGAAGATCAAGGGCGAATTCCAGCCGAACACCTGGGACGCCTTCTGGGGAACCGCCGTGCTGGGGGAATCGGCCTCCAGCGTGGGTGATCGGCTCGGCATGTCGAGCGGCGCGGTGTATGTTGCGAAGAGCCGGGTGCTGGCTCGTCTCAAAGAGCAGGTTCAGCGGCTGATCGACGAAGAGGAAGCGTAAGCATGTCACCCCAACCATCAAACAATTCCTCAAACAAGCCTGCGGGGTTCGGATCGGCGGATTCGGGCCCTTCAGTCTCCATCCAATCGACATCCGGCGGGACATCCACGGGCCAGATCTCTTCGAGCCTGGGTGTAAAGACCTGCAACTCTCCCTGTCCTTCGATCGAGCAGCTCCGGCAGGTCATGCTAGGGACACTCGATTCGCAGCAGCAGGAAGTCTGCGTCTGCCATCTGGATCATTGCGAAGCCTGCCAGCAGGCTCTTGAAAAGCTCGCGACGGGTGATTGTGCCCTAGGTCGCAAGATGGGGCGGATCTGCCAGCATGTGGATCAAGCGGTGCCCGAATCAGGCTCGGCCTATTGGCCGGCACTGCGTGAAGTGGAGGTTGACCTCGCGGAAACCTTTGTCCCCGGGATCAGCCCGCTGCAGAACCCGTTGAGCGGATTGGCGGGGGGAAGTTCCACCAATGGCTCCACCAGCAACTTTTCACATCCCGGCCGGAGTGAACTGAAGCTCGATTTCCTCTCACCCCCCGTGGATCCTGCTTACCTAGGCCGGATGTCCCACTTCGATATCTCGCGCGTCATCGGTCGTGGGGGGATGGGAGTGGTGCTGGAGGCTTTCGACACGCATTTGCAGCGGGCCGTCGCCATCAAGGTGCTGGATCCCGAGTTGGCTTCCAACGAGACCGCTCGCCTGCGTTTTTGCCGCGAAGCCCGCGCCGCCGCCGCCATCACTCATGAGCATGTCGTCTCGCTGCATCATGTGGAGAAATCCGAGAATGGGGATCTCCCCTTTCTCGTGATGCAACTCGTGCAGGGAACCACCCTCGAAGCCCGCATCGCCAAAGAGCACAAACTTCCGGTGCGGGAAATTGTGCGCATCGGGATGCAGGTCGCCGCCGGTTTGGCCGCCGCGCATGCCGAAGGCTTGATCCACCGCGATGTGAAGCCCGGCAACATCCTCCTGGAAGGACCGTCGGGGCGCGTCAAGCTGACCGACTTCGGCCTGGCCCGCTGTGTTGAGGATGTGAAGCTGACGCAGACGGGCTTCGTGACAGGCACTCCCCTTTATATGGCCCCGGAGCAAGCCCTTGGCGAGGAGGTCGACGAACGGTCGGATCTCTTCAGCCTGGGGGCGGTGATGTACGAGATGTCTACCGGCGTGCCGCCGTTTTCCGGGACGACGCCCTTGGCGATTCTCCGCAAGATCACGGAGGAGAACGCCCGCCCGATCAGCCAGCTCAACGCCGATATCCCCTCGTGGCTGGTCGAGTTGATCGGCAATCTGCTCAAGCGGAACCGCAACGACCGCTACAGCTCGGCGGCGGAAGTAGCCCACATCCTGGGTTCCAAGTACCAGCAGTTGGAGCACCTTTCGCCGTTGCAACTGCCGACCGTCGCGGGGGATGCCTTCAACGAGACATCGCTCACTTGCCGACAGGCCGAGCGTCGGCATGCTCGCCACCGTTTGTTCTCGCTCGTCGGCGGGATCGTGGGTGGCATGGTGTTGACGCTCTCGGCTGTCAGCTTCCTGTATTGGCAATCGGGAAACACGAGCCCGGGATCGGCACAGTCTGCTTCGGTGATTCCGTCGGTCGCGGGCTTGGCCGATGGTGGCTCCACTCCCTCGGTCCATACCGGAACCGCTCATGGGATCCATGTGAAGCCAGTGCAGGTCTATGCCAACAATGCGGGACCGGTCTGGGGGATGGCTCTGACAGCAGACGGCAAGCAACTCTTCACGGCCATCGACGACGGCACGATCCGCATCTGGAACCGCGATCAACACCGTGTGCTGGGAACCGTCCAGGCTTTCAGCGGGCAGGTGTGGGACGTCTCGGTATCGAGCGACAACAAGTTCTTCGCGGGTGGCTCCGATGATGGCAGCGTGAAAGTCTTCGATGTCGCCACCCGCCAGCTCAAAGAGACCTTCAAAGCCTCCGGCCCGGTGAGAACCTTGCAGTTCGCCCCGAAGGGACACCGTCTGGCTGTGGGGACGCGCACAGGCCAGGTCGAGGTGTGGGATGTCGATACGAAGGAGCGACTGTCGATGAGCCCCGGCCACACCAGTGGCGTGGTCTCGATCGGCTGGTCGCATGATGGTCAGTTTTTGGTTTCGGGCGGGGGTGACAAGAACGTCTACATGTGGGACGCGGCCAGTGGTTCACTCCTGCTGGAAATGACGGGCCATGCCGGTGGCGTCTACAGCGTGGCCTTCACGGCGGATGATCAAAAGATCGTCACCGGTGGGTGGGACAAGCGGTTGCATGTCTGGGACGCCTCGACCGGGGCGAACCTCGGCAATCTGGAAGGTCACACCGCCGATATCTGGTCGCTCGACTGCTCCCCGACTTCGAGCCTCGTCGCTTCGGTGGGCGAGGATCGCGTCCTGCGGTTGTGGGATCTGGAAACGATGAAGCCGGTGGCCGCCTACGACGACCAGTCGGGCACACTCTACGCGGTCGCCTTCACCAGCGATGGAAAGTCGGTGCTGGCCACCGGCCGCGACGGCATCACCCGCGAATGGGCCGTTCCTAACATTCCACCTCAAACGGCTGGCGAATAGCCAACTCGACAGCAGCAATTGGTGGAGTACTTCAACAGACGCAGAAACACCGCCTTTGTGGGCGGCTGTGGTCGTCAGTTGTTCGCCACCCTGCAATAAACTATTCTTGAAAGTGCACGAAATCGGCTGACTTCGCCTGAAGTAGGTCTTCCGTGCAAGGGCGGTTAGCTCAGTTGGTTAGAGCGCCACGCTTACACCGTGGAAGTCGCGGGTTCGAGTCCCTCACCGCCCATCGAAGCCATTTCGCCTGCCTCATCCCAAGGCATCACGACCCCGCAAAACAGCTTGTTTTGTGGGATTTTGTCTTTTTCCGGGCAGTCGCCTGCCAGTTCGGGAAGCGTTCTGATGGCT
>PNLE01000219.1 GCA_013822855.1 Planctomyces sp. | reverse complement strand
GCTTTGCTTGGAGCCGTCGCGGTAGACGGCCAGGGCCTTGAGGCCCAGCCGCCAGCCTTCGGCATAAGCCTTTTCGATGTCTTCGACCGTCGAATCGGCGGGCATGTTGACGGTCTTGGAGATCGCCCCGGAGAGGAACGGCTGGGCGGCGGCCATCATCTTGATATGGGCCCGCCACTGGATGCTGCGGGTGCCGTTGGCCGGCTTGAAGGCACAGTCGAAGACGGCCAGATGCTCTTTCGAGAGATCGGTCGCGGCTTCGATCGTGTCGTGCTCTTCGATCGCCTTGACGATCCGCTCGATTTCCGGCGAATCGTAGCCAATGGTCTTGAGGGCCAAGGGCACGGTGCGGTTGACGATCTTCATGAGACCGCCACCGGCGAGCTGCTTGTACTTCACCAGGGCGATATCGGGTTCGATGCCGGTGGTGTCGCAATCCATCATGAAAGCGATGGTACCGGTGGGGGCGAGGACGGTCGACTGGCTGTTGCGGAAGCCGTAGCGGCGACCGCTGTCGACGACATCATCCCACACGCCTTCCGCCGCCTTGCGGAGGTATTCGGGGCAAGAGCTGTCGATGCGGTCGACCGAATCGCGGTGCATCCGCATGACGCGGAGCATCGGGTCGGCGTTGTTCTTGTAGCCATCGAACGGCCCGGCGAACGAGGCGATCCGCGACGAAGTGAGGTAGGCCTGACCCGTGAGGAGGGCGGTGAGGGCTCCGCACATCCCGCGGCCGGCGGCACTGTCGTAGGGGATGCCCATCGACATGAGCAGGCTGCCCAGGTTGGCGTAGCCCAGGCCGAGCGGACGGTACTTGTGGCTGTTCGCGGCGATCTGCGGCGTAGGGTAGCTGGCGTGGTCGACCAGGATTTCCTGGGCGGTGAGGAAGACGTTGATGGCGGAGCGGTACCGCTCGACATCGAAGAGGCCGTCCTCGTTCTGGAACTTGCGGAGGTTGAGGCTGGCGAGGTTGCAAGCCGTGTCGTCGAGGAACATGTACTCGGAGCAGGGATTCGAGGCGTTGATGCGGCCATCGTTGGGACAGGTGTGCCAACGGTTGATGATCGAATCGAACTGGACGCCGGGATCGCCGCAGCTCCAGGCCCCTTCGGCCATCTGCCGCATGACGTAGCGGGCCTCGTACTCGGGCCCAGCCTTGGAGGAGTCGGTGACCCAGCGGGTAACCCACTTCTTGTTGTCCTCGTAGGCCCGCATGAACTCGTCGCTCAGGCGGACGGAGAGGTTGGCGTTCTGATACATGATCGAGCCGTAGGCTTCGCCATTGAAGTTCGAGTCGTACTCGCCGGATTCAATGAGGACGCGGGCCTTCTTCTCTTCCTTGAGCTTGCACTGGACGAACTCGAGGATATCGGGGTGCCAATCCTTGAGGGACTGCATCTTGGCAGCGCGGCGGGTCTTGCCACCCGACTTCACCACGGCGGCGATCTGATCGTAGACCCGCATGAAGGAGAGAGGGCCGGAGGGAGTGCCGCCGCCGGAGAGCTTTTCCTTGGCACTGCGGATGGAGGAAAGATCGGTCCCAGTGCCGGAGCCGAACTTGAAGAGCATGGCTTCGCTGGTGGCGAGGCGCATGATGTCTTCCATGTTGTCGGAGACCGACTGGATGAAGCAGGCGCTGGCCTGGGGGTATTCGTAGGAGGTTTCGGCCCGGGTGACATCCTGGGTTTCAAAATCCCAGCGGTAGTTGCCGCGGGAACCCTTCACGCCGTACTGGTGGAAGAGGCCGACGTTGAACCAGACGGGGGAGTTGAAGCTGCCGTACTGGTGGAGGCAGAGCCAGGCGAGGTCGTTGTAGAAGTTTTCGCCATCTTCGCGGCTGGCGAAGTAGCCGTCGGCGATGCCCCAATCGGCGATGGTGCGGGCGACGCGGTTGATCACCTGGCGGACACTGGTTTCGCGCTCGGGAGTGCCGTGTTCGCCGTAGAAATACTTGCTGACGACGACGTTGGTGGCAAGTGGGCTCCAGTGGGCCGGGATCTCGCAATCCTTCTGTTCGAAGAGGACCTTGCCGTTCTCGTCCTTGATGAAGGCGGAGCGGAGTTCCCATTCGCAGGTGGTGAAGGGATCGACACCGACGGGGCAGAAGTCGCCTTTCACGCGGAGCGGGGCCGCTTCGGGAAGTGTTCGCGAAGCACCGGGTTGAAAGCTCCCGGAACGGGAGCCATTGGCATTTGCCGGACGGAGGCCGACGGGGGTCAATTCAGACGTGGCAAGTCCTTTGTGCTCGTGCATCATGCACTCCATATCCATGGCAAGGGGAGGGAAACAACCGGAGCCTGCCAAACCAGCAGGCTGAACATTATATCACAGTGTTCAGGAAAACACAGTGTTCATTAAGTCACTGCGCACGAACGGACACATTCATCGGTCATGGTGTGTTCGCCGGAACAGTGCAAAATCGTGTCGAGAACGTCGTCAAAGCAATGCAAAGTGCTGCGGCTGGTCACTACCGGTACAGAACGCGTTCCATGCTCCGGCAGGGTTCGGGCAGATGGCCCGTCAGAGGGTTCTTCGTCTCAAGAACCACTATGGCTTGTGGAAACTTCATTGGCAACCAACCAGATATTGTCAGTTGCTGCGGAAGCCCACGATACCCCGCATGAAAAGATTGTCAAGCTGGCTTCTCCCTCAATCTTGTGGGGAGACGGCCTGGATCCACCACAAGTTGTGGTGAGATGAGGATTTAGTGGCTGCGGTGGAAATTGGGGTTGTGAGCCAATCTTCATAATTGGTTGCTGGCAGCCTTGATGCAGGTCTCCCACCTTGCCAAATGGCGAAAGGGAGATGAAGGCGGTGTGGTGGTCATGACGGCCTGGAGCCGGGGCTTTGGTGGCGTGGGGAAATGTGGAAACTCCCCTGTTTTGCAGCAGATTCTGCCGTTTCTTCCCGTGCGAGTTCACCTTGCCGAGAACTTCGATTGTGAAATAGGCTGTGGTTCTGCCCGGAAGTCTCGTCCCTCTCCCTTCGCCGATCTGTTTCCCCTCTTCATTCATGGCTGCTGGTGACCGGCTGGTTGGCTGGTTTCCCGTGCTGTTCTCCCCGCTCCCTGCGGAAATCCCGTCCCATGTGGTGTCCCCAGTGCCAGGCCGATGTTGCCGCCGTATTGATGCCGGATCACCGGCACTCTCGCTGCACGCATTGTGGAACGACGCTGGCGGCCCTGCTGGCGGCGGTACCCATGGCCAGCAAGGGGCTTGCGTCGACGGCTTCCGCGAAGACCGTGAGAGGGGACGCCGCTCCGGTCGACACCATACGGCCAGCACCTCGGGACGCCCGTGACCTGCTGGCCCGCTGGGCGACCTCGAACGCGTTTGAATCCCTCGAACGGCCGTTGCTGCCCGATCTGGCGGCGGGGCCCTTCCGATCGACCCGTGCCGACCTGCCAGCTGTGGAATACCCAGCTGTGGAATACAAAGAGCAGCGGCCACGGGCCGAAGAATTACCCGAGACGCTGCCGCCCCATGCGGCCCAGACGCTTCCCGTGAAGCCTGCCGCCGAGCGACGGGTGGATCTTTCCCACGGGGAGGGGGCACCTCCCAAGCCCAAACACCGACCGAAGAAACGCCGGGCGACCAACGAGACCCATCGACGTTTCGACAAGGAACAAAGCCCGCTGGCCGGGCGACGGCCCCACTTCGACTTGCGAAGACTGCGGGAGCGCGAGTTCGAGGATGAGAGTTTGAGCCGCGACTACGAGTCGCAGCGGCAGCCGCGATCTCTGGTGGCTGAGCCGGTGGTTCTGCCGCCGGTGGTGGCGGTCGAGAAACCGTTCAACTGGGGGATTGTCGCGGGCCAGGTCTGTTCCTATCTGGGGGTGGCCTTGTTGACCTGCGGAACGTCGCTGGTGCTGTGGAGTCACTTCGGGGGGCCGGTCGAGCATGCCCCCACCGGTTGGCTGATGACGACGGCGGGCCAGATGCTGCTGTTTCTAGGGGTGGTGACGCTGGTCTCCTCCGGGATGGAGCAGACCACCGACGAGGTGGCGACCCGCATCAGCACGCTCGGAGAGAAGATCCTGCGTCTGGAAATGGCACAGCGGGAGATGAACATCCAACCGCCCCACTACGCCCGGACACGCCGACGCGAATCGGCACCGGCGAGACGATCTTCGAGGACGCGTTTGCGAGAGGATGAGGGGCGGTAGTTGGTAGTTGGTAGTTGGTAGTTGGTAGTTGGTAGTTGGTTGTTGGTTGTTGGTTGTTGGTTGTTGGTTGTTGGTTGTTGGTTGTTGGTTGTTGGATTCTGTGCTAGTCGTTTCCGGGTGATTGACCATCCCTCAATCTGTTCAATTTTTCAAAGTGATTGATAGGTTTGCTTCGGCAAGTCAAGATAGCTGATTGAACTATATACGTACGATGAATCGTGGTGCGGAAGGATGGCGAGTATGATGTTTCGAGGATTATTCGCGGGGGTGGCGTGCTGCGGCGTCTTGATGACGGCGTTCAGTTGCACATCCACCAAGACCACGAACACCGCCCGCACCGCCCGCGAGCAGTTGCTCGTTTCCAATGCGATCGATCATGCCCTGGAAAAAGTCGATCTATCGACCGTGGGCGGCGCCAATCTCTTTATCGAAGAGAAGTATCTGGAAGGGGTCGACAAGGCCTATCTGGTGGGTTCTTTAAGGCACCGGGCAATGCTCGCCGGCGCCAACATCGTGGCCAAGGCGGAAGAGGCCGACATCGTGCTCGAGCTGCGTTCGGGTTCGATCGGCACCGATTCGGCCGATTCGTTCGTCGGTTCGCCGGAGATCACGCTGCCGGGGATGTTGACGTTGCCGGAAGTGCGGCTCATCAGCCGGTCGCGGCAGACGGCCACCGCCAAGCTGGGTCTGGTGGCGTACGATCCGAAATCGAAGCAGCTGCTCGGGCAAGGGGGCGTGTCGTCGGCCCAGTCGGATGACAATAATGTCTTCGTCTTCGGTGTAGGTCCCTACCACTACGGCACCGTCAAGGAGGAGGTCGAGCGGACGGCCACTCCACCCGTTAATACGGCCCAGCAGTTGCCTTCCCAAGTCGCGTTTCATGGGGCCAAGCCGATTGGTTCGGCGGTCGCCAAGGATGATGCCCCGGCGGGCGAGTTTCAGTTAACCGGCGACGAACAACCCGCTAAGTAGCGGTTGCGAAGCGAGTGATTGATAGTCGCTTCAATAGGGCCCGTGGGAGCTTTCCATCAGCCAGTCGGTGACTTCCCGTGGCCAGGTTTTACCGGGGTCGAGGCGGTAGAAGCGTGCCTTCCCTCGGAGGCGGAAGTCGATTTGCAGGGTGCGGGGAAGGAGCCGATGGCGATCGATCGCTGGCCGGTTGATCCAGAAGGCTGTGGGATGCTCCATCCACCGGGCCGCCATTTGAAGTGATGGTTCGGCCTCCGCCCGTTGCGCCAACGACTGTTGCTCCTCCTGGTAGAGCGACATGGGGAGGGCGTTGTCCGGTGGCCGGAGCGTGCGGACAGGCGTAGCCGTCGTTACTCCCCCAGTCATCGCAGCGGCATGCAGGGCTGGCGGGCTGGTGAGGATCACTCCCGACCCGGAATCGGGTGGGCCAGCCGCGAATTCATCGCGTGTCGTGGGAGCGAACGATGTGGAAATCGCCGGGGCCATGGGGGAGAGGGCTGTCAGTGGCTGGTTGGCATCGGAGGTGTCGAGTTGTCGCCAGGGGGAGAAAAAATCCCACCAGGAGCGGCGTGACGACGTCTTGAGCGAAAGATAATGAGATTCTTTCCAGACGCACTCAGGCATCCAGGCGAGGCCCAGGGAGGTGAGAACCAGCGAGCCGTGGACGAGGACGGAACCGCGGAGCACGCCGACTTGCCGTGCTTCGATCAATGGTTGGCCGAAACGCCGGGCCAGATCGGCCAGGGGGGGATCCGGCTCGGCGATGCTCAGGCTGCAGCGGCAGAACGGGCAGATGCCGTTTTGAGGGGACTCCCAATTCAAACATTGGCGGCACAACAGCAGCGTCATGGCCGTCCTCCGCCCCGGGGTGAGGTGCACGTCTCCATGCGAGAATAAGGCGGGAAACCGAGCCGGCACAAGACGTCCCCCTGCCGTCCGACAGATTATTGCTGGCCCGACTCGCGGTTGGACCACCAGGGAAGGCTCACACCGCCGTCGATGGTGATGGTGCTGCCAGTCATGTAGGCGGCGTCATCGCTGAGGACGAAGGCGACCGCCTTGCCGATCTCCTCGGGTTGGCCAAGTCGACCGAAGGGGAGGCCCTTGGCCCCTTCGGTGATCTGTTCCTCGGTGAAGAATTTGCGCTCGCCGGGGGTGTCGATCCAGCCGGGATGGATGATGTTGACGCGGATGCGGTGCGGGGCGAGTTCAAGCGCGGCGGTGCGGGACATGTGGTCGATGGCGGCTTTGGCCATGTTGTAGGCCATGGCGGTGGGGATGGCGAGGACGGCGTGGGGCGAACTGATGATGGCGATCGAGCCGCCCTTCCCCTGGGCGACCATCTTGAGCGAGGCGGCACGCAGGCCGAAGAATGCGCCCCACATGGTGACATCGATCGTCCGCTTGAAGCCTTCGAGGTTCGCCTTGAGCATCACTTCGCGGTCGCTGTAGACCGCGTTGGAGACGAACAGATCGAGGCTGCCCAGGGCGGCGGCGGTGTCGTCGATCATCTTCTCGATGACCGCCTGATGCGAGACATCCCCCTGGAAGATGACCGTTTTGCGGCCCAGCGCCTCGATCTCCTTCGCCAGAGATTCGGCTTCGGCCTGGTTGCTGAAATAGTTGATGGCCACATTCGCCCCGGCCCGGGCCAGTTCGAGGGCGCATCCCCGCCCGATACCGCGCGAGGAGCCCGTGACGAGTGCATTCTTGCCGAGCAGTTTCATGGGTGAGCGTTCTCAAATCGGAAAGGCGGACATCTCAGGGTCTGGCGGAAGCCGCACCTTGCGGCCATGGTGTGCAGCGGACTTCGGCCCCGTTGCTTCTGGAACTGGATGTTACCGGGTGGCGGGAACTTTGTCTTTGGATTTCAAGCGAGGGGAACGTGCGGGTCGTCACACCGGTTGCAGGCGGCAGACGCGGACGTTCATGCCGGGGCTGTAGAGGGCGTGGAGGGGTGGGCCGGGGCACCGGAGGCCGAGGGCTGTGGTGAGCGATTGCGACAGGTGTTCGACATGGCAGTGGTAGAGCGGATAGGGCGTGTGCAGCACTTGCCCGCGCAAGAGGTGACCATTCGCGCCCGGCGTGTAGAGGAGGTACCGTTCGGCCAGAAACTCTTCCAGACTCCCCGGACTGGCTTTGCCTGAGACTCCATCGGAGTGGGGTTCGGCCAGCGGGCCTTCGATGACGGCTGTCATCTTCAAAAAGGGGGAGTCGGGCCGGTGGGGCGTGCGGTGGGAGGTGTAGTCGACCCGTTGATGTTCCCGCGTGAGCGACATCCGGGCGTAGTGATAGGGGAGGTGCCAACCCCAGCGGGCGGCGGTGACGGCAATGCGGTTCGCCGCCTCCAAGCTGAAGAAATAGACGCCAGGATTGGCGTTCTTGTAAGTCACATAGGTGCGGACGTTCGTCTCCAAGAAATGGGAGATACCGGGGATGGGGGGCGACCACCAGGGCCTGACGTTCCGCATGCGGAAGGGAACCAGTCCGATCCAGGCGTGCCCGCCGTGGGTATCGAGCGCGAGGCCTTGGGGAAGGAGCGGCGCGACGACTTCGGGCGGCAGAGTCCAGTGCAGGAAGAAGAGATCCTGCCAGTTCTGATATCCGGCGACGGGCGATGGTGGGACATCCAGAACTCGGGAGATGGTCGGCTCGCCCGATGTGCGTGATAGCGCTTCTGTGGGGAGGCTCGCGTGTGGTTCCGAAGGCGATGGCATCAGAGAAGAACTCCCCGGAGACCGAATTGTGCAGGCCAGCCTGCGATGATTCAGGGCGGGCCGTGGACGTTGTGAAGGAACTACCGCATGGTGCTAGAACCGCATCACCGACGAGACGTTAACGTGTGAGCCGCTTGTCGGGGAGAAGGAATCGGAGAGGCCGCAGAGTCTGTTGGTGCAGGCTGGCTTCCTGTATGGGCGGAAAATTGTGGGGAAGTCGGGCGGACTCGGGTTAGAGTGGGGCCTTCGGGACAAGTGAGCGGAACAGAAGCCACAGCGAGATCGATCGATGGACATCAAGAGTGCGACGGTGTTGGGGTTGGCGTTGGGACTCACGCTGGGGGGCGGCGTGGTCCTCGCTTCCTACATTGCGGTCAGGGCGCAGCCTTGGCCCATGAGGCTCAACACGCAGCAGCAGCCGATCATCGGGCGGTATCAACTGAGCGGCGTTCCGGGGAATGCCTATGTGCTGGATACCGCCACCGGGGAAGTCTGGGAGGACTTCACCAACACCAACGCGGGAGCCAAGGACGGGCAGTTCAAGAGAGTCAAACTGCGGTAGCGGCGTGTCCTCATCCATGCACATCGATCCGGAA
>PNLE01000218.1 GCA_013822855.1 Planctomyces sp. | reverse complement strand
GGGAGACTTCGTAATGGAAGTCGACGTGGCCTGGCGTGTCGATCAGGTTGATCTCGTACTCCTGCCCGTCGAGCGTGTAATGGATGGCGACGGCCCGCGCCTTGACGGTGATTCCGCGTTCGCGCTCGACATCGAGATCGTCGAGGATCTGCTCGCGGAATTCCCGCTGGGTGATCGCCCCGCTTTTGAGGAGCAGTTGATCCGCGAGGGTGCTCTTGCCGTGATCGATGTGGGCGATGATCGAGAAGTTGCGGATGAAGCGCTGATCGAACATGGACTGCCTGAGCCGGGTTTCGGAGGAGGACTCGTTCCGTAGGATGATACCCGCGGCTGCCATCGAAGGCGAAAGCCACGCTGCAACTTCAAACGAGGCAATGAATTACGACGGACACGCAATTCATCTGGGCCTGCACTCTCCGGGCGGGGACGGAATCTCCGCGCAGAAAATTGGCAGGCCACCTTCAAGTGTCGCGAGCGCGGCGCATGGGGTCAAGCCGCCCGGCGCGGACTGGCCCGCAGGAACACTTCCCAATGAATTGTGGCGACGGGTTGTCGCTCCCCGGAAGTGGTTAGAAATCGGCGCTTTTCGGGGTGCGGGGGAAGGGGATGCAGTCGCGGATGTTCTGCATGCCGGTGATGAGTTGGACGGTGCGTTCCAGCCCCAGGCCGAAGCCGCTGTGGGGGACGGTGCCGTACTCGCGGAGTTCGAGGTACCACCAGTAGTCTGCGGGGTCGAGGCCGCATTCCTGCATGCGCTGGATCAGGACGTCGTGCCGCTCTTCGCGCTGGCTGCCGCCGATGATCTCGCCGATGCGGGGGACGAGGACATCCATCGCGCGGACGGTTTTGCCGTCGTCGTTGGCCCGCATGTAGAACGATTTGATCTCGCGGGGATAGTCCGTGAGGATCACTGGCTGCTTGAAGTGCTGCTCGGTCAGGAAGCGCTCATGCTCGGATTGGAGATCCTTCCCCCAGGCGACGGGATATTCGAACGTCTGGCCCGACTTGAGGAGGATGTCGACCGCTTCGGTGTACGTCAGCTTGATGAAGTCGTTTCCGGAGATGTTCTCCAGCGACGCGAGGAGCGTCGGCTCGATGCGATCGTTGAAGAACTGGAGGTCGTCGGGGCATTTGGCCATGACCTCCTTGATGACCGTCCGGACGAAGTCCTCCGCCAGGGCCATGTTGTCTTCGAGTTCATAGAAGGGCATCTCGGGTTCGATCATCCAGAACTCGGCGAGATGCCGCGTCGTGTTGCTGTTCTCGGCCCGGAAGGTCGGCCCGAAGGTGTAGCAGTCGCCGACGGAGCACGCGAAAATCTCGGCTTCGAGCTGGCCGCTGACCGTCAGGCCGGCCTTTTTGCCGAAGAAGTCTTTCGTATAGTCGATCTCCATGCTGGCTGTTGGGGCACCCGATGGCGACGCACCGGTTCCCTTCGACTGCTGGAGCTGGGCCAGCTTGGCGAGGTCGAGGGTGGTCACCTGGAACATATGCCCCGCCCCTTCGCAGTCGCTGGTGCTGATGATCGGGGCATGGACGTAGAGGAAGCCGCGCTGTTGGAAGTAGCAGTGGATGGCGTGGCAGATCGCGTTGCGGACGCGGGCCATCGCACCGAAGGTGTTCGTGCGCGGCCGCAAGTGGGCCTTCTCGCGGAGGAATTCGAAGCTGTGGCCCTTCTTTTGCAGCGGATACTTGGCGGCGTCCGCCTGGCCCAGCACCTTCAGCGACTGCGCATGCAGCTCGACCTTCTGGCCTTTGGCAGGCGATTCTTTGAGTTCACCCACGACAGCGACGCTCGCGCCAGTCTGCACCAGCTTGATGAGTGTTTCGTAGTCCGGAATTGACTTGTCGGCCACGACCTGCAGGCTGTGGAACGAACTGCCGTCGTTGAGTTCGATGAACGCGAACTCCTGCTTCGATTCGCGGCGGGTCCGCACCCAGCCCCGCACATCGACAATCGTTCCGGGAGCCACCTTCGTGAGGCAATCGGCGATTCGAGTCCGCATGGTGGGAGGGCTTTCCGTCATCTGGGTCTTGAAAAGGGGAAGAAGGTGAGAAGGGAAGAAGCCAGAGGGGGAGAGGAGCGGAAAAGCGGAGAAGCACAAAAGCGAAGAAGCTAAGGGAAGAGAAATTCCCAAAACCCAATACCAAATGCCAAACACCAACTCCCCACCAACAACCAACAACCAACAACCAACAACCAACAAATACTAACTTCACCCCCCACTACGTTAGCGGATTGAGCACCAGTCCAGAGCGGAGTTTCGGATAGAAGTAGGTTGATTTGGGGGGGAGGACTTCTCCTCCCTGGGCGATCACTTCCACCTGCGTCACGCTCGTGCCGGGAACCAGGACCGCGAGGCCGGCCGTGCGGTTGGCGATGGCCTGGGCGGCGGTCGCGTCCTCATGGACGTATTCCAGCACGGGCTCTTCCTGTTGTTCGACCAAAGGTGCCAGACGAGGCAAGACGAGCTGATGCAGCACGCTGACGGGCAGGCGGCACCAGTCGACCGATTTGCCCGGCGAGGCGAGCCGCATCGAGGCTTCGTCCTTGAGCTCGGCCACCAGCCAGGTCTGGTCGGCGGAAGTACCGATGGCCAGCGCGCAGCCGTCGCCGCACGATTTGGCGAGATCCCAGGCATCCTGGGCGGCGGTGGGATGATCGCCCACGATGTCGACTTCGAAGATCGGTGTCAGGGCCATGGCCACCTTCTGGGCCGTCAATCCCTGCCAGTTCTGAATGATGCGATGCGTGGGGAGGACGACCAGCCCGGCATCGTCCGATGCGACGAACATGCACATCACATGGTTGGCCGCATGGAGATCGCTGGTGATGACCCCCTGGGCGATCAGTTCATCCCGATAGGCGAGGGCCGTCTCGTAACGATGATGACCGTCGGCGATGACGAGGGGGCGGTCCTTCATGAGCTGGGCGACTTCCGCCATGACGCGGGGATCGCTGATCGGCCAAAGCTGGTGGACCACCCGCTGCTCGTCGATGAGCTGCATGCCGGTCTGCCCGGCAAGCGCGGCCGTCAGCAGCGTCTCGACAACACCGGCGGGATCTTCATAGAGGCCGAAGATGGGCGAGAGGTTGGTCTTCACCGCGCGGAACAGTTTGAGCCGGTCGGCTTTGGGGGCGGCGAGTGTCCGCTCGTGGGGAAAGACTTGCCCTGCACCGAACGCTTCGAGCTTGAGCCGCCCGAGGAAGCCCTTGCGGACATGTTCGACGCCATCCGACTGAAACGTCTGATGGTAGACGTAGAAGGCGTCGGCATGGTCGCGGGCGAGGATGCCGTCGAGCTTGAACTGCATGAGCGTGGCCGCCGCCCGCTGATAACGCTCGTCGGGCGTGGGATCGTCGGGCTGCGACTCGGGGAGCAGCAGGTGGACAATGTTCGCCTCGTGCCGCTGGCGGAACTTCACGAGTTCCTCGGGGCCGATGACGTCATAGGGGGGAGCCGTCACATCGGCGAGATCGCCCACCTGACCCAACTGATACCGCCACCCACAAAACGGGCTGACATCGACCATAACGTCCTAACGCATCGCACAGAAAGAGAGACGGCCGGAGCCGCAGAGTTTCCCCAAGTGTCGCAGAAGGGGGCGGAAAGTTCGACTCAGACCCAATCCGGAAATGTTGGTGTCAAAACCATCGCTTGGGTTCATTGCACAGGTGGAACGCGAGGAGACAGGGTGGCTCCAACTTTCCGGATGGCCTCTCAGCAGAAAAGCGGTTTAGGGGATGATGATCCACCCGGCTCTTCTTGGAGACCTTCGCGCCTTCGCGTGAGGACTTCTTGTCCATCATTGCTGAAAAGAGGGATGGTCTTACGCGAAGGCGCGAAGATCGCGAAGGGGAACAAAGCTCCACGAAGCGTTTTAGAAGACGCCGCTGGAGGGGGAGTAGGACTGGGAGAATTGTTCGGGATTGAGTTTCATGCCTGCGTCGCGGTCGGCCTGGGCACCCTCTTCGTCACCCTCCAGCAGCCGCAATTGCCAGCGGTGGAAAAAGAAATGCCAGCGGCTGGGATCGTTTTCGATCAGCTCATCAAGCATGTGGAGCGAAGCATTGATATCAAAAGTTTCCGCCAAGGCGATCGCTTTGAGAAACAACAGTCGCTGCCGCTGATCGGCATTGAGGTCCGCTGCACCAAGGGCCTCTTCAATGATTGGCAGGGCTTCTTCCGCCCGCCCGCGATGTAGGATCGAACAGATTTCCTGATCCACCGGCAAGGTTGGAGAACTCTCGTCAGTCGACCAAGGGGAGATCCAATCTCGCGGTTTGTAGTAGATCATCATGGACTGCGATGGGGGAGCAGGTGCCAGGATGCGATCGATCATCGCACCACACCCCGACCCCATCATGGCGAGGAGAAGCCCTGCAGGGATTCTCCTCGCCCAATGAGTCATCATCTCAGTCATCCTCGGTACGATAGGACAGGAAGACATGTCACAAACTCTTTGAGGAAAAAGCGTGCCGCACGCAAATCTCCTGTTTCGTTTATTTCGTTTGCCCGATACTATCAGACGGGAGAATCGAACGGGAGAGGAGGATCACATGACGACCCTACTGGATGACTTGAATAGCGCTGTCACGCCGTCGATGGAAGACATCGAACTGGCCAAGGTTTCCAGCCGGGAACTGAGTCGGGCATTGGCTGCCGAGGTGGGGAAGCCGACCCACTTCTCCATCGCCCTCGATGAACCGTCGGAGATGATTTCGATCCCTCTTTCCGCAGCGAGAATGCTCGCTGGCATCTTGGCGGAAATGGCGAGCGGCCATGCGATCACCATCATTCCCGTCCAGGCGGAACTCACGACTCAGCAAGCGGCGGATCTGCTGAATGTCTCGCGGCCGTTTCTTGTCTCTTTGCTGGAAAAGAATGAGATTCGATTTCACAAAGTGGGAACGCATCGCCGCATCTTGTTCAAGGATCTCATGGAATACAAAAAGAATCTGAACGCACATAGCCGACAGGCGTTGGACGAACTGGCAGCGGAAGCGCAAGAGCTGGGCTTGGGCTATTAGCGATGGGCGTTCATGTCGCCGTGTTCGACGCTTGCGTGCTTTATCCCGCGCCGTTGCGGGATTTTCTGATGGAGCTCTCCACGAAAGACCTCTTTCGCGCGAAGTGGACGGAGCAAATCCACGACGAATGGATCCGCAACGTCTTGAGCAACCGGCCGGATCTCACCCGAGAGCAACTTGATCGCACTCGAAGAATCATGAATCAGGCTGTTCCCGACTCTTTGATCGAAGGGTACGAGTGGCTGATCGACGACTTGGCTCTTCCCGATCCCGATGACAGGCATGTGCTGGCCGCCGCGATCCATGGTCAAGCAAACGTGATTGTCACCTTCAATTTGAGGGACTTTCCACCCGCCGCCTTGGACCCACATGGAATCGAGGCGCTCCATCCCGACGACTTTGTCTTTTCTCAATTCGACTTGTCGATGAGCGCTGTTTGTTCCGCCGCCAAAACTCATCGTGCCCGATTGAAGAAGCCACCGAAATCCGTGGACGAATACCTCGAAACGCTGGCTCGTCAAGAACTGGCTGAGACTGTGCAGCGTTTGCGGAAATTCGCCGACCTGATTTAGGCGCAGGCTGGCTTGTCTTCGTCAAAGAGATGTCTCATACGAATTGCGACTTGAAATAGGGCGTTAATGATTGCAAAAGCATGCTTGCCCAAAGCTGCAAGCATGGCACACAACCGGGGGAGGTCTCGCGCGAAGGCGCGAAGATCGCGAAGGGGAACAAGGGGAGAGATCCCCTCCCCATTAATCCGCGTAGTTCTCTCCCTCGCTGGTCGATGAGGGGGCCGGGGCGGGTTTGGCGATGTTGCGGATGCGTTTCTCCGCCACTTCCTGCTGCAGGCGGGTGATGGCTTCGGCCAGGGGGACCGCTCCCAGATCGCCTTCGATCCGGTCGCGGATCGAGACGGTCCGGTGTTCCTGATCCTTGCCGCCGACAACCAGCATGTACGGGATCAGCTCGATCTGCGCGTCACGGATCTTGCCGTTGATCTTCGCCCCCCGCAGATCGGTGGTCACGCGGAAGCCGGCGGCCCGGAACTCGCGTTCCACTTCGCGGGCATAGCCTTCGAACTTATCGCTGATCGACAGCACGCGCACCTGTTCCGGGGCGAGCCACAACGGGAACGCACCCGCGAAGTGCTCGATCAGCATGCCGGTGAACCGCTCCATCGAACCAAAGGGAGCCCGGTGGATCATCACCGGCCGGTGGGCCTGGTTGTCGGCACCGACATACTCCAGCTCGAAGCGCTCGGGCAGGTTGTAATCGAGCTGCACGGTTCCCAATTGCCACTCGCGGCCAATGCAATCCTTGACCATGAAGTCGGCTTTCGGGCCGTAGAAGGCGGCTTCCCCCTCGCGGGCGGTGAACGACAGGTTGAGTTCGGTGAGGACGCCTCGCAGGCTCGCTTCGGCCCGCTGCCAGTTCTCTTCGCTCCCGACATACTTGTCGCTCTTGGGGTCGCGCAGCGAAAGCTGGACGCGGTAATCCTCCAGCCCCACGCTTGCCAGGACGAACTGCACCAGCTGCAAGGTCGCGCGGAACTCCTCTTCGACTTGTTCGGGTGTGCAGAAGAGGTGCGCGTCGTCCTGGGTCAGGCCCCGGACGCGGAGCATTCCGTTGAGCTCGCCCGACTGTTCGTGGCGATAGACGGTGCCGAACTCAGCCAGCCGGACGGGGAGATCGCGATAGCTCCGCTGCATCGACTTGTAGATCTGGGCGTGGTGCGGGCAGTTCATCGGCTTGAGCAGATACCGCTCCTGCTGCTTCTCCCAGGTGCGGAGAACCTCGATCTTCGCCGTATTTCCACTGGCGGCGGCGTATTCGGGAATCTCGACTCCCAGGATCTTCGCCGAAGCCAGGAGCGATTTTTCGTCCGCTTCGCTGATCGCGTTGTCCTGCAGTTTACGAATCCA
Organism: Planctomyces sp.; assembly: GCA_013822855.1. Classification (GTDB taxonomy): domain Bacteria; phylum Planctomycetota; class Planctomycetia; order Planctomycetales; family Planctomycetaceae; genus Planctopirus. The sequence continues at coordinate 1,566 of PNLE01000218.1, read as the reverse complement.
GAAGTCGATCAGTTGCCCACCGTCGTGGCCATAGAGCGGGGTGAACTGTGAATCGCGGTAGTAGGGGAAGTGGCCGCTGGTCTCGTAGAGTTCCACCCGGCCGATGTGCGGGGTGTAGACCGGCTGGTAGCCGCGCTTGAGCAGCTCCCCCTTGATGAACTCTTCCAAGAGCGCCCGCACGGTGGCCCCCTTGGGGAGCCACAAACAGAGGCCGGCCCCCACTTCGGGGCTGATCGAAAAGAGGTTGAGCTGCTTCCCCAGCACGCGGTGGTCGCGGCGTTTGGCCTCATTCACCTGTTCGAGGTGAGCATCGAGATCCTTCTGCGAGAACCAGGCGGTTCCATAGACGCGCTGGAGCTGTTGCCCGCTGGCGTCCCCCTTCCAATAGGCCCCCGCCACGCTCAACAGCCGGAAGGCTTTGATCCGCCCGGCGTCGGGAATGTGCGGCCCCCGGCAGAGATCGACGAATTCCCCCTGGCGGTAGAAGCTGACGTGCTCTTCCGCCGCCAGGCCGGTGCGGATGTGTTCGCACTTGAGCTTTTGGCCCATCCCTTCGAGCATCGCCAGGGCTTCGTCGCGATCGGTGAGGAAACGCTCGAACGGCTCGGCCATTTCGACGAGCTTCTGCATTTCCGCTTCAATGCGGGCAAAATCGTCTTCGCTCAATTTGTGAGGCAGGTCGAGGTCATAATAGTAGCCGTTGCCGGTGGTGGGGCCGAAGGCGAGCTGCACGCCGGGGAAGACCCGCATGATGGCCCGCGCCATGAGATGGGCGCACGAATGCCGCAGCACGCCCAGCGACGCGGCGTCCTTCTCGGTGAGGATCTGCACGGGGGCAGGCCGCGCCTCGGTCGACTCGGCGACGGGGCGCTTCAAATCGGTGATCTTCTCGCCCACGCGGGCGGCGATGGCGGCCTGCGCCAGCCGGGGGCTGATCGATTCGGCGATGGCCAGCGGCGTGACATCCGCCGGGAACTCTTTCACCGAACCATCGGGAAGCTGCACGGACACGGGCGACGGGGCGGAGCTGGAAGAGGCGATCATGTCGAACACATCCTGACCAATCCGCGACAGACGCTCTCCCCGGCCGACTCCGCCGGAAGGTACCTGTCGCTCAGATCTGGCCTGACTTGAATAAAAAGCTGGAAAACATCTCGGGGTGGGTGCCGACGGCGAGTCGCAAAGGGTTGGGCACCCACAAGTTCGCGAAGTGTGCAAGGTTACTCGAACCCGCCGCAGTTGTCCGTCATCACGGCAGACGAAATTCTCGTTAAAGAGGTTCGCTGAAAAATGCCGGCTTGACCTGTGCCCATCCTCCGCCGACATCGAGAACCGGACTCATTTCGCGAAGAATTCCGAAGAAAACGGGTTCAACTCAAGAGGAGTTGGAGGTCGTCGCTGGTGAGGTTTTTCAGCACGCTGTTGTCGGCGGAGACGATCGCCTCGGCCAGGTCGCGCTTCTGGCTCTGGAGGGCGAGGATCTTCTCCTCCACGGTATCCCGCGCGATGAGCCGGTAGGCGAAGACCTGTTTGGACTGGCCCATGCGGTGGGCGCGGTCGACCGCC
>PNLE01000217.1 GCA_013822855.1 Planctomyces sp. | reverse complement strand
GCCGCAGGCGTAGCAGAGGCCGTCGAGGATCGAAGCCGCGATGCCGCGAAGATCGTCCGTGGGATGATTCGGCTGCAAGCGGACGGAAAGCCGTCCCGGCAGACCGATGGTGTTGCGGAACTTGGTGACCACCCGGCACTTGCTGGCCGCAAGCACCAGATCTTGGTTGCGCATCAACTTGCTGACGGCAGCCGCCATCTCGGGGGTGATCCCCGCGCTGACCTGCATCAGCACCTCGTGCGTGGTTTCGTAGCGGAGCAGCCATTCACGAAACTCTCCGACGGTCAAGCTCTTGAGCGGCGCGAAAGCGGCGGCGTCGTGCGTGTCATGGATCAGTCGCGAGACTTCATCGAGCTCCGGATCGATCAGCGGTTCTTCCAGGAAATCGGCCAGACGGACATCGGCCAGCACCATCCGGGCGGCGACGCGTTCCTCCTCCGAGCGGGCCGCCACACCCGCCAGTTCATCACCCGACCGCCGGGCCGTCGCCTTGGCGAGAAGATCGCCCAAGCCATGAAACGCCCAGGAAGTTGAACCCAGACGACTGCGCCAGATTCTCATGGCATCTATCCCACTGAACCTAAATGTCTCTCAGGCGGATCTGATGGTTCGCGTTTCTCTGGCAGTACAAACCGCTTGGATCGTTTTCTTCAATTGTCGAGAAATCGAAATCGTTATAGCGGACTGCCAACGACAGCGCCCGTAATTACTCGATTGTCCGCAATTCCGCCGAAGAGGTGATCTGCTCCGGCAGACGATCAACCACCAGCAGCGAGCGTCTCACCACCACGACGTAGTAGATCGCCGCCACAAACAGGCAGGCAAAGAAGTGCAGGCTCAGCGAAGCCCTCCAATTGTTGGGATTCAGATTCTGCCACAGCATCGCCAGCAGCAGGGCGATGGCGAGCCACTGCGCCAGTCGCGGCATCAGCGGGTAAAACGGCACTCTGTAGGGACGGGGCAACTCCGGCTCCTTACGGCGAAGCTGCACCAGCGCCTCCATCGAGAGGATGTACAAGAGGGCGGCCCCCATCGCGGAGATGATGATCATTCCGGCGGTATCAAAGAAGAGGACGGCGAGGACGCCTAAGGCCCAGTTGACGACCAGCGACACCCATGGCGCGTGGGTGCGGGGCTGAATCGTCCCCAGTCCCGCCGGGAGATACCCGGCCCGGCCCATCTCGAAGAGGGAGCGTCCCGCCGCGAAGATGATGCCGTTCAAGCTGCAGATTAGGCCCAGCCCGCCGATGCCGATCAGCAGTTGGTATAAGGGATGTGTGGGCGGCATGATCTGCCCCAACGCCAGCGGCAACGGGCTGTCGGATGCCTTCGCTCCTTCGCCGATGACGAGTTGTCCGCTCACGGCCGAAATCTGGTCGGGTGCATAAACCACCCGTTCCCAGCCACCCACTCCAACCGCGCAGATCAGCACGCCTCCCGCGAGAAAGACGAGCGTGGCCAAGGCGGTGCCGAAGCCGATCAACACATTCCGTTGGGGGTTCTTCGTCTCCTCGGCGGCGTTCGCCACCCCTTCGATCGCCAGATAAAACCAGACGGCGAAGGGGAGTGCCGCGATGATTCCCGTCCAACCGCTGGGCCAGGCATTCGCCAGCAGATTCTCGGCTCGGACATGGGGCGCGGTCACCCCCATGAACAGGAGCAGTTCCCCGACGGCCAGCACCGTCACCACAAGCTCGAAAATCGCGGCCTGTTTCACGCCGATGAGATTGAGTGCCGTAAAGGCCGACAGCGAGAGGATCGCCACGAGCTTGGGATCCATCCACGACCAGTTCATTTGGGCATAGGCGCCCAGCGCCATGGCGATCGCGGGCGGCGCGAAGACGAACTCGATGAGTTGGGTGATCCCGGTCATATACCCGCCAAAGCGGCCCAGGCCACGCAGGGCATAGACAAAACCGCCACCCGCTTTCGGGATTGCGCAGGCCAGTTCGGCGTAGCTCAGCACGAAGGCGATGTACATGATCGTCACCAGCACGAAGGCGACGAGCAAGCCTCCCGTGCCACCTGCGGGCAGTCCGATGTTCCAGCCGAAGTACTCGCCGGCGATGACGTAGCCGACGCCCAGGCCCCACAGTGTCCAAGGCCCCAGGCTCTTTTGAAGTTCGGGTGCCTGCCCCGCTGTTTCCTGCCGCACAGCCGACATGAAGATCCACCTCGCGCACCTGTCTCCACCCCAAAGCCACGGCTCTGGAGGAAGGAGGATGGGTATTCCGTGTTCATGGGTTCCGCGAGGGGCGCATCGCAGGTTTCGGCTCAAAGTAACTGCGAATGGACGCACTGGCCAGCGGGAGTTGTTAAATTGACCTTGTGCCCAGACCGGATGCGCGGGGCGGCCACGAACAGCACGCGCCAAGCTCACCGAACCCGCATCATCGGCCCGGGTGGCCTCCCACCTGCGTATATGTTGTTTCCTTCCCGTTACCCGAGGTTTGCCCACGATGATTGCTGTTCATCCCCGTCTCAGCTCGATGGCCGTCACGGCCTGTGTGCTGCTCTCCGCCTGCCTGTCGCTTCCGTGTTCCACCGCCCATGCCGAGGTGGCCCATGCCGACGGGACCAAGGGGTCCCGGCCCAACATCGTCTACATCATGGCCGACGATCTCGGCTACACCGATGTCGGTTGTTACGGCAGCAAATATTACGAGACACCGAACATCGACCGTCTGGCGGCCCAGGGTGTGGCCTTCCGCAACCATCATCATTGCCAGAACTGCGCCCCGACACGGGCGGCGATCATGACCGGGCAGTACGGGCCACGCACCGGGATCTACACCGTGGGAGGGATCGACCGCTTCGATTGGGATTCGCGACCCCTGCGCCCCGTCGACAACGTCACCAACCTGCCACTCGACCGGGCCACGATCGCCAATCAGATTCAGCAAGCGGGCTACAAGACAGGCCTGTTCGGCAAGTGGCATCTGGGCCTGAACGGGGCTTATCACCCGGCCAACCGGGGGTTCGACGAAGCCGTCGAAAGTTCAGGCGCCCACTTCAACTTCAAGACCAACCCGAAGCAGGGCGACACCGAAGGGAAGTATCTCGCCGACTATCTCACGGATCGCGCGGTCGATTTCATCCAGCGACACAAGGGCGAGCCGTTCTTCCTGTACCTGCCCCATTTCGGGGTTCACGCGCCGCACCATGCCAAGCCGGAATTGATCGATAAGTTCAAGAGCAAGCCGGGCGTGGGGGGGCACAACGACCCCACCTACGCCGCCATGATCGCCAGTGTCGACGAGAGTGTCGGCCGGATCATGCGGACGCTCGACGAACAGGGGTTGGCCGAGAACACCGTCCTTATTTTTGCCAGCGACAACGGAGGAGTCGGCGGGTATATCCGCGAGGGGATCAAGAAGGGGGGCGGTGATATCACCGACAACGCCCCCCTCCGCAGCGGGAAGGGAAGTCTTTATGAAGGAGGAACCCGTGTTCCGTTGATCGTGCGGTGGCCAGGAGTGGCACCGGCGGGGACAGATTGCCAGGTTCCCACGATCCATGTCGATCTCTATCCCACATTCCTCGAAATCACGGAGGCGGAAAGGCCGGCCCACGTGCTGGATGGCGAGAGCCTGGTGCCGCTCATCAAATCCTCCACGGGGAAACTTCAGCGTGATGCGATCTTCCAGCATTTCCCCGGCTATCTGGGGGCTGGCAAGAACCAGTGGCGGACCACGCCTGTCAGCCTGGTTCAAATGGGCGACTGGAAGCTGATGGAGTTCCTCGAGGACGGCCACTTGGAACTCTACAACCTCCCCGACGATGTGGGGGAAACAAAGAATCTCGCCGCCACGCAGCCGGAGAAAGCGAAGGAAATGCTGGCTCGACTCACCGCGTGGCGCGAACAAGTCCACGCCCCGATGCCGACGAAGAACGAGGCAGTCAAATCGGAAGACAGCGCCACACCGGCCACCACTTCACCCATCTCCGGAGGCGGCAAAGGGAAAGGCCAAGGCAAGGGAAACGGCAAGAACAAAGGCAAAAAGGCGGCAGCGACGAAGGAGTAGGCAGAGCCGTGTCGTCACCTTTCACGAATGAGCGATGTCGGTCTGTCTTTCAGTGTGATCCATCTCATGAAACGCATCTCAGTTTTACCTTGGCAGCAACACCGGACATGACAACGAGCGTTTTCAATGGGGTCGTATTGGAGCTCACTGGTCAGCCACAGATCGAATTCACCATGACGAATGTGACGATATGGCGATGCTATTCACCGTGGTGAAGCTCATGGAGGAGGGAACAGAATCGCTACACGCGCCAGTGCGGCGGTTGACCTCGCCCCGGCTCAACTGCTCGACCTCGATAATGTGCTGTCGCACGGCCTTCAGTGATTTCGGATCGAAGTCATTCGCACGACTTCGACCATAGAGCGAGTTGACAGGTCGAAGTGCCAGATTCAGAGCGGCAGGCTCTGATAAGTCAGAACCATAGTAGCTGTCAACATGGCCGAGAAATGCGAGGATCATCTCGCTGACCGTGAGGTCGTCCTGCGGGCTGAGAGGGCCAGCAGGAGTCGAAGTGGCCCGGCTCTGTTGCTGCTGAACGGCCAGCTCGGCGATCAACCGAGCGTAGCGCTCGTTAGTCTCCGGTTCGCCGTACCGGCTGAGATAATGGTCGCGTCCCTGGAAGCGGACACGGGCCTGTCCAGAGGATTTGTGAAGCGTGAGACGTGGTACTGCGGGGTCTTGGGCATCGTGCGATCCTCGATGATCCCACAAAAGTGGTAGGACTACCACTTTTCCAGGGGTTTCGAGCCGCACTGCCCGACACAGGCAGGTACGCTAAGTCTTGCGTTCGGCAGGGGTTAGAAGAGAGCCTCCAACTGGATTCGAACCAGCGACCTACGCTTTACGAAAGCGTCGCTCTGCCAGCTGAGCTACGGAGGCGGATGACTTGGCAATCATCTAGAATGGTAGCAGAAACAATTTCCGCCACAAGCCAAACGACTTGCGTCCCGCCAGCCAAGGCATCCACCGGACACGAAGCCCTTCCGATGGGTTCGCTGAAGAGACTTCACTGGAATCGGTTCATCGATTCCAAGCACCAAGTTGACGAACTTCCAGGGACATGCAGGATCTCGTACACCAAAGTCATTCGTGTGGTGCGAAGTCTGGTTTGCCAGAGTCTTCCCAAACAACTCTCCTCCGCCGGATGCCTGACGCTCGAAAGTCCACCATGTCCGCACCGCTCTCGACAACACCCGACCCTGCGAATGATCGCCAGCAGCGTCTGGTGGAAATTGCGGCACGATACTCGTTGGCGGAGGAGGATGTCCGAAGGCTGGCGACGAATTTTCAGCAGTTGGAGACTGAAATTGATGCCGCATGTGTCACTGCCGGACGGTCGCGTGGTGATGTGACGCTGGTGGGGGTGACGAAATATGTCCCCGCCCCGGTCATCGCCGCCCTGGTCGATTTGGGCGTCCGGGATGTGGGCGAAAGTCGCCCGCAGAATCTCGCCAAGCGGCGGCAAGAGGTCAATGAGTTGCTTGGGGGGCGGATGACAGCGGGTGATGCTGGATCGAATCTTCGTTGGCACCTCATCGGTCATCTTCAGCGAAACAAGGCGGAACTGGCGATCTCGACCGCCAGCGTCATTCATTCATGCGACAGCGAACGACTGCTGGATCGACTGGCCCAGCTCTCGGGTAGCCGGGAAAATCCTCCGCCTGTTTTGCTGGAGGTCAACATCAGTGGCGAGGCATCGAAACACGGCTTCACGTCGGAGGAAGTCCGATCCTGGTGGCTGGCGAATCGTGCCCAAGAGACATCGAGGGCCGACCTCTCAAAGATCCCTCTGGTGGGTCTGATGACGATGGCCCCCTTCGATGCTCCCGAGGAGACGCTGCATCAGGTCTTTGGCGGGCTGAGGGACTTGCGGGATGAGCTGCAAGAACTCGCTCCCACCCAACCATTGCCACTCCTCTCCATGGGGATGAGCGGCGATTTTCCCACGGCGATCGAATGCGGTGCGACGCACATCCGCGTCGGCACCCGCCTCTTCGAAGGCCTCTCGCCCGGCTGCTTCCTCAAACCCGAAGCCAATGCCTGACGCGGGTTGTTGCTTCGTCGTCAACCTCAGAGATGGCCATGCAAGACCAGCTTCGCCTTGCCAGCGACGATGGCCAAACCGATGTGAGGCTCGTCCCAAGACCGAGCTACTTGCGGGCTTCCGAGTAGCTGGTTTGCTCGACGCTGCCGGTCGTCTCGACGGTCTCGGTCGTCAGTGACGGCGCGGGCTTCTTGCTTTTTTCGGCGGCGAGTTCCTTGGCTTTTTCCGCTGCGTGGAACGCGTCGAAGTTGCGGGCGAAGGCATGCTCCAGCGGTGCGTAATCATGACGGCCGAACAACGGCATTGCGGCCAGCGCCTCCTCGCCCGTTTTGCCGCGGAACATGACGTCGTACATTGTCAACACCCGGCCTGTCCGGTTGAAGCCGTGCTGGCAATGCACAATCAAGGGGTAGTTCGCGGGATCCTTAAGGATGGCGATGTGCGGGGCGATCTCGGGGCTCGAGGGATCATCGATATCCGGCAGCGAAACTTCGTACAGCTTGGCCCCGGCACCTTCGACCGCTTCCCGTTCCTCCCGCGCACGATCCGGCCCCATTTCACCGGGTCGGCACAGATTGAGCACGGCCTTGGCGTGGTGCTTGGTGACCAGTTCCGCCATCACATCGGGAGCCACCCAGGCGCAGCGGATGACCTTGCCAGGATCATGGATGGCGACATGCTTGTAGCGGTGATTCTGACGATAGGCCCAGCCCCCCGCACCCATCGCCAGGATGGCCACGACCACCACGATCCAGCGCATGCTCAACGGGGTCGCCGCATCTTCAACACGAGGGGCACCGGGAATAGACTGGGAATGGTCATGCGGGGCTAGGGAGGTCATGGGCGAGTTCCTCGATCAAGCCAACCGGAGGGTTCCGGGCTGGCAAAAAAATCTTGGCTGGCAATGAATAATCAGGCATCGAAGTCAGAGTTGGAGAATTGGCGACGGCTGGCTGATGACTCTCAGCCTTTGACCGGGCGGAGGCCACCGGGCTGGAGGCAATCAGGCGGCCTTCCTCGGGATGTTTTGCAGGGCCGGAGCGGGCGAGATGGCGAGCGAGACAGTCTCGAAGTTCGATGTCTTCCGCACAGCGTAGGTCTGCACGTTCTGTACTTGGAAGTAGATGCGCGAACAGAGTTCGCTCAGCAAACCGATGAAGACGAACTGGATCGACGCCAACCCCGAAACGGCGCTGAGCAGCAGCAGGGGATTGCCGGTCATGTCGAAGTCATATCCCACCTTGAGCACCACGCTCGCTAGGGCGGAGGCGCAGCTCACGAACATCGCCATCAGCCCCATCATGCCGAAGAGCTTCATCGGACTGACGGCGTATTGAATGAGGTATTTGACGGTGGCGAGGTCGAGCAAAACGCGGGTGACGCGGCCCAGGCCGTACTTGGAGACGCCGAAGCGGCGGGCATGATGCCGGGTCACCACTTCGACACACCGGGCGCCACGCTGGCGGGCCAGGATCGGGATGAAGCGGTGCATCTCGCCGTAAAGCTGGAGTTCCTTGGCGATCTCGCTGCGGATCGCCTTGAGCGTGCAACCCAGATCATGCACGGGAAAGCCCGTCACCTTGCCGATGAGCCAGTTCGCGCAGACGGAGGGAAGTTTTCGGTGCAGGACAGCATCCTGACGATTCTTCCGCCAGCCGTGGACGAGATCGTAGCCCTCCTCGATTTTGGCGAGCATCATCGGAATGTCTTCCGGCTCGTTTTGAAGGTCGCCGTCGATGGTGACGATCACATCGCCGGAGGAGGCCTGGATCCCGGCCTGCATGGCAGCTGTTTGGCCGAAATTCTTGCGGAACTCGATCAGCTTGACCCGGCTGTCCTCCGCCGCGATCCGATCCATCACCTCGGTCGATCCATCCGTCGAACCGTCGTTGATGAGGATCAACTCGCAGGTGTGTTCCAGCGGATCCATGACCCGCATGATCGCCGCGTGCAGCAGCGGGAGGTTTTCGAGCTCGTTGTAAATGGGAACCACAATCGAGACGTGCATATTGGTCGCCTGTTGCCGACATCCTGGGCAGTTGCATCGCATTCACTGGCATCCGTGCCATCGATGCAGGCAATTCGTGGAGCTTCAATCGGAGGAAGTTTGGCAGATCATCCTGTAATCGTCCAGATCGTCTGGCGACAGTCTTCCGAGGGCCTGGGCAATACGGGAAGTCTGAGGCGACTCAATACCAAAGTGCGATAAGGAAACAAGCAGACATGGCAGATCATCAGAGGATCGGTGCGAACATGCGCGCCCAGTTTTCTTTCAGACGTTGCCAGAGAGAACGTTGAAACCAGAGATCCTTCTCGATCCGCCGAGCATGTTGGACATCTCGTTCGAACTGCGAATTGAGTTGCTCGGCAATACCCCGGTCATAGAGGGCGACCGCCACTTCGAAGTTCAGGAAGACACTCCGCGAATCGAAATTGGGGCTTCCCACAAGAGAGTATTCCCCGTCGACAGTGAGCGTCTTCGAGTGCAGATACCCTTCGTCGAACTCCCAAATCTCGGCCCCCGCCCGCAGCAATGAGCTGTAGCTCGACCGGCCCGCCATGCGCGTGTACCAGTAACCCTTGATACCCGATAGCAGCAGA
>PNLE01000216.1 GCA_013822855.1 Planctomyces sp. | reverse complement strand
GGCACAACGACCGGCAAGAAGTAGCCGTCCCACACGCTGATCGACATCTCTCGCCAACCACAAGCAGCCCGGCGTTTCCAAAAACGCCGGGCTGCTTGCATGGCAAACTGTCAAAGAGGATGGCTTCGCGTCGTTCAACGGGCCTTCTCAACTTGCGACTCGCACTCCTCTCCCCCCCTCGCCCATTCCTATGGGAGAGGGCCGGGGTGAGGGCGAGTCCCCACATATGGGGCATCCCCGATTCCCGGCGTTTTCCCCAACGCCGGGAATCTGCATTCAATACGCGCGGATGACCACCCTGTGTGCCATGCTTGCAGCTCTGGGCAAGCATGCTCTTGGCGACGCTCAACGCCCCATCTCAAGCTTCATTCCGTATCACTCCGACAACTGCTCGCGAACCCGCACCAGCAACCGGTGCATCAGCTCCATCGAATCCCGGATCTGGATCTCGGTGATCACCAGCGGCGGGCTGACGCGGAGGACGCACTTCGCGAGTGGGCCGAGCAGATGGATGCCGTCGCCCGGCGTTCCATCGGGTTGCGATCCAAGCCCCTGGTAGCAGACGCGGACGATCACCGCCGCCACTTCCGCCGGGGAGTGCCCGTTGAATTCCGCGCACTCGATGCCGTAGACCATCCCTTCGCCACGGACATGGGCGATCAACCCGGTCTCCCGGAGTCGATCCAGACCGGCGAACATCAGCGGCTCGACTCGGCGGACATGACCGATGATGTCGCGCGATTCGAACTCATCCAGCGTCGCCACGACGGCGGCGCAGGAGAGGGGATTCGCACTCCACGTGTCGCTCAGTTCGCCGTAGCCCAGGTTGTGCATGATCACCTGCGGACCGGCAATCGCCGCCACAGGGACGCCGTTCCCCAACCCTTTGCCGAGGACGACGAAATCGGGTTCGACGCCGTAGGTTTCAAACGCGTACATCGAGCCGGTGCGACCGAAATTGGCCTGCACCTCGTCGAAGATCAGCAGGATGTCGTGCGCGCGGCAGAATGCCTGCAAGAGCTGATGATACTCCCGGGGCGGATGGTAGCTGCCGCCCCCTCCCAGGTAGGGTTCGGTGATGAGGCAGCCCAGTCGGGAACCGTGCTCGGCCCACAAGGCCTCCAGTTCGCGCTGATAGATGGATAGATCAATCGGCTCTCCGACCAGGGAATGATCGCGGATCTCCCGCATCGGAAAGCTGATGAAGCGCACGCGGTCGTCACGTTCGGGATCGCTCTCGCTGCCGGTGACGGCGTAGGACAACCCTTTCTTGCCGTGGTATCCATGACGGGTCGCGATGATCATCTGCCGGGCCGGATCGCGTTTCAAACAGGCCCAGATCGCCTTTTGGACGGCTTCGGAACCCGAAGCGGCCCACGCCACCGATTCCAGCCGCCCACCCCCTTTCGCGCCGCGCAGACTGGCCAATAGCCGCTCACAGGCCGTCACTTCGATGGGGGTCAGCCCGTTGTAGGCCGTCATCGTGGTGCCGGTGACGAACTCCTCGGCTCCCGCATCGGCGGCGGCACCAGCCCCATCACCGGAGAACAACATCTCGGGCCGCCACTGGCAGTAGCTGGCGAAGTTTTTCAGCCAGCGCGCGGGGTTGTGCCCCAGATTGGAGACCAGCACGCCCGAAGTGAAGTCATAGAGGCGACGCCCTTCGGGTGTCCAATGGAAGATCCCCGCCGACTTCGCCAGCACGGCCTGGGTGGGGGTGAAGGTTCGATGCGCCGGCGGCTCCAGCCCGGCCATCGCCTGCCGCAACGTATTCGATTCCTTTTCCCCCGCGAACTCGCCCACGGGGCGATACCAGGCATTCCCCGGCGAAACTTCCGGTGCCTGTTGTGGCGGCGTGGTCGCCCTGGCGGGCTGCGGAGATACGGTCACTGGGGCCATCGCGGCATGCTCCGAAAGTCATGGGAAATCGACATGTCACCGATCGCCGCACGCGACGATCGAATCAGACCGCCGACGAGTCTCGCACAAATTGGGTGATGAGCGGAACCAGTTCTTCCTGCGCGTCTTCCAGAACGTAATGACCGCAATCGGCGTAGTAGTGGATGCTCGCCGCAGGGAAGCGGCGGCGCCATTCCGCCAGGAAGTGTTCATCGAACACGAAGTCCTTCGCCCCCCAGCCGATCAGCATCGGCTTGTCTTCCAACAGATGCAGTTGCGAGGCGGTCTCAACCACGGACTTCCAAGAGGGGTGCCGCCCATTGAGCGGAATATCCTGCACAAAGCGGTGCACCGCCCGCCGGTTGCTCCAGGAGTCGTAGGGCTCGCAATACCTGCGGGCCACATCGCCCGGCATCGGGCGGCGGGTGACACAGCTGCGAACCGCCCCTTCGCTGAAAGCACCAAAGCCCCGCACGGCCAGCGCGCCCAGCCCCGGTGTGCGGGCCAGCCGCAATTGCCAGGGGACGGGCTTCGCCGCCGGTAGTGGAAAGGCCCCGGTGTTGAGCACCACCAGTTTGGCGACTCGATCGGGATGCTTCACGGCCCAGCCGCAGCCGATCATCCCGCCCCAATCGTGAACGACGAGTGTGACCGGTTCGGTCACCGCCAGGCCGTCGATCCACTCGGTGATATCGGCGATGCGGCGTTCCAGAGAGTACGGATACGCGCGGTCGACCGGCTTGTCCGAGAGGCCGCAACCGATATGGTCCGGCACCAGACAACGATGGGTCGTTCGCAGCGACTCAACTAGGTTGCGGTAGTAATAACACCAGTTGGGATTGCCATGCAGCATGACCACCGGCGAGCCGCTTCCGGCATCGAGGTAATGCAGCTGATGCCCACCGACCGTCGAAAACCGGCTGTCCGGAAAAGTTCCTGGCACGTCTCACCTTCAGGCAATGGGCATCACATCGACGTGACACCCGGCGGGATTTGGCGTTCGATTCGATTGGGCCTCGCCGACAGGGCACATCCCGATGGAGCGCAGCCCGCAGCGACCAGGCTCAAGGATGTTAGATCCCGCTGCTGACGGCCTCGACGGCCTTCTCGGGAATGATGGCCTGCGACTGAACCACGGGTGGTTGTGGCTGCGAAATCGATGTCGTGCCGGCAGGCCCTTGGGCAGTTCCCGCTTCCGGTGCCGGCCAGCCGGTCAATTCGGCGGCGGGAGCTGTGAGCTCAATGACCTTGGGTTGCACAGGGCTCCCCGGCTGCGCCCGCTGCAAGCCGACGATGATGACGCTGTCGTCGGCTGAAAGCCCCGATTCGATGACCCGCATTTCGCCAACCTTCGTCCCGATCGAAACCGACTTCCGCTCCACCTTGTTGTCCATACCGACCGTCAGCAGGAATTTTCCCTCCTGGTCGGAACCCAGCGCCACATCGGGAATCAGCAAAGCATTGGGCATCACCTTGTGGGGAGCGCGAATCCGGACGAACAAACCCGGGAGGATCGCACCATCGGGATTGGGGAACGTTCCCCGGACAAGATAGGTTCCCGTGCTGGCGTCGACCCCGGGGTCGGAGTAATCCGAGAAACCCGCGTAGGGATAACCCTTGTCGGTCAACAACCCCATCTGCAGCGGCACGGGTTCGGAATGATCCGGCTCCTGCGACTTCTTCACCCGCTCATCACGGAATTCCAGAAGATCTCGCTCGCTGACATTAAAGTAGGCATAGACCGGGTCGTAGGCTTCGACGGTCGTCAGCAAGGTCTCCTGGGCGAGCACGAGGTTGCCGACATCGACCATCCGGCGACCCACACGCCCGTTGATCGGCGAACGGATTTCGGTGTATCGGAGATCCAATTGCGCTCGATCCACGGCGGCTTTTTCCGCCTCGATCTGGGCCTTGTTGCTGTCCCGCTCGGCGATTTTCGAATCCAGATCGGCTTCGGTGGTGACGTTCTTCTTCACCAGGGTTTCCACACGGGCCAGGTCGGCCACCGACAACGCGTAGGCGGCTTCCGCTTTGCGATGGTTCGCCTGCGCCTGATCGAGCGCGATGCGGAAGGGATCCTGCTCGATCGTGAACAGCAGATCCCCCGCCTTCACCGTCGCCCCATCCTTGAAATGGACCTGATGCAGGTAACCCGTCACCCGGGCCTTGAGTTGAACCGTATCAACCGATGCGGTCGAGCCGGTGAAATCCCAGTACTGAGTCACCGCCTGCTTGAGCGGCTTGGCGACCTGCACTTCGGGTGGTGGCGAAGGCACGAAAGCGTTGGTCTTCTCACACCCCGACACGACCACCGCGAGGAGGGCCGACCCGAGGCAGAGCAACTTGGCGGGACTCGTCACTAACGACATCACTTTCCCCGATGCAGGATGCGACCATGGAACAAGATCCGCAGGCCGCCGAATCGATCCAGACGAAGCAACGCTTCGCCATCTTCCAGGGTGTCGGCCCATCGGCCTCCCCCCTGTCGCGGCGGAGAAAGGATGAGCCGTTGAGCTCCCCCACCCGCTGCCCAATCGATTCTCGCATGCCGCGAGAGGCTCGGCGAGTCTGATGACACGAAAATGTCACCCAGGAGTGATTGCGCAGAGAACGCATCAACATTCGCCACGATTCCTGCTGGCAAGCAACCCATCCTCACTTCGCGGGAATGGCCACCGTCTCGGCCGTGGTCTTCCACAAACGATGGCGGACTTCCGTCCCTTCCGGCACATAGACCACCAGCGGCAACCGGCTGTTGTAGCGGACGATGAACGGCTCGCCCCCCAGCGTGATGAACCGCTCGACTTGCGGTTCGTTCGGATCGACACCAATCAGCGTCCCGGCCATCGGCCCGAGCGATGGCACGACATACTTCGTGAAGCCCCAGCCGTCGATGTTTTTCGCCTCGATCTGCCCGCCGAAGAAGAAACGGTTCACCTTGTCGTTCTTGACCGTTTTGCCGACCACCAGCTCGACCTGGAACAGCGATTCATCGGCCTGCGGCGGCAGGAACAAGACATGCCGGGTCATCCCCTTCTCCGCGGCGGGAAACGCCTTGAGGTTGTCCTCGGCTTCCGTCGCCCAAGAGGCAGCCACTCCGCTAAGAAGCAGTGAAAGGGACAGCATCGCCGGGACACAGATTTTCATGGCATTGATCCAGTGGTGAGTCTTCACAATGATCCGTCCTCAATGTTCCGGCACGGGCCGGAGGATGACGGCGCTGTGAGAGAGACGTATCGTAAACCGTCACCGTTCCCAAAATCAGCCCACGGTCCCACCGGAATCATGGATGCGTAATCAACCGGAGCAACCACTAAGAAGGGCGGGATCCCCCATGCGGCGACTTGTCCGCGCCCTCGCCTATCTTTGGGCCTCGCCCAATACGCTGCTTGGCCTTACTCTCGGCGCGGTTCTCGGCGGCCGCACCAGTGAATGGCACGTGGTAGATGGCGTCGTCGAGATCAGCGGGCCGCGGTTGGCCAATTGGCTCGACCGGCCGTGGGGGGCGATGTCCAGCATCATGGCCATCACCTTCGGCCATGTCGTGCTGGCCCAGTCCAGAGTCGCCCATGATTTCACCCGCACCCACGAGCGCGTCCACGTGCGGCAATACGAACGCTGGGGCCCGGCGTTCCTTCCCGCCTACCTCGGAGCCAGTGGTTACCTCTGGCTCCGAGGCCGCGATTGCTATCGGGGAAATCCGTTTGAGAAGGAGGCGTATGGGGATGAGGGAGGTGGTGTTTGATGTTGGGCATTTGGTGTTTGGAAAGGCCATCCAACAACCATCAACTCCCCACAAACGCCAAACTTCAAACACCCAACACCACCCTAAGCCATCTCACTTCGCACCGACTCCAACAGCTTCTTCGTCGCCTTGATGCCATCAGCCTCGGAGAGCTTGCTCCCTTCGTATTCGATGCCGACATAGCCCTTGTAGCCGAAGCTGGAGACAATTTTCATCATCTTGCGGTAGTCGGTGTGGATCTCGTTGCCGGCGTCGTCAAAGTCGTGCGACTTGGCGCTGACCGCCTTGGCGAACGGCATCAGTTCCTCGACACCCTTGTAGCGGTCGTACATCTCGTCCTTGCTGACGCGGAAGTTGCCGAAGTCGGGCAACGTGCCGCAGCGGGGGTGGTCAACCTTCTTCATCACGGCGGCGAGCCAGGCGCCGTTCGACGACAGCCCGCCGTGGTTCTCGACGATGACGTTGATGTCGTGCGTGGCGGCGAACTCGGTCAAGCGGCGCAGGCCGTCGGCGGCGCGGGCGAGCTGTTCGTCATAGCTGCCGCCGCTCTGGGCGTTGACGCGGATCGAGTGGCAACCCAGGTATTTGGCGGCAGCGACCCACTTGTAGTGGTTCTCGACCGCCTTCTGACGCTTGGCGTCGTCGGCGTCGCCCAAGGCCCCTTCCCCATCGCACATGATGAGCAGGCTCTTCACGCCGTTATCTTCGGCCCGCTTCTTGAGATCGGCGAGGAACGCCTGGTCTTCAGCCTTCCCCTTGTAGAACTGGTTCACGTATTCCACCGCGCCGATCCCGAACTCCTCCTTGGCGATCTTGGCGAAGTCCATCGGGTCGGCCTTCTTGTCGAAGAACGCCTTGTGGAGCGACCACTGGGCCAGCGAGATCTCGAAGGGACTCGACTGGGCGGCGGCCCGCACCGCAGCAAGCGGCCCCATCGCCAAACCGGCGATCGCCAAACCCGAAACGCGCAGCATCTCGCGACGCGACCAACCGACATTGACCTTGCTCATCGCGGAAACTTCTTGTGGCTTAGCCATCGTCGCCTCATCACTTTCAGTAGGAAAAAACAGGGGAGCAATTGCTACACATGGGCGTGGCGCTTCCAAGGCTCTTCATTCATCAGCCCGTGCAAGTCCACACATCAACGCTTGTCGATGATAACACGGCGAGTCAACAGCGTCGAATGTTCGTCCCTCGACCCGGATTTTGTGGGCCTCCCTGAGCTGCTGCCCCGCCTGCCTGACAGATATCTACGCCGGAGCGGTCACACCTTCGAGAAATTGCCGCATCTCGAAGACCAGATCCTGCGACTGGGCCGCCTCGTTCAGCAACAGCCAGGGATCGTCCGGCAACAGATGCAGCCGTTCGGTGCTGGTATCCAAAGGCCGGGCCGTGCTGGTCGCCACGGGCGAATCGTCGAAGTCCTCCGCACGCCCGTCAGAGTCCGGCTCCCCAGCTGCTCGTTGACCATCCAGCCGACGTCGCTGGGCATGGCCGGGAGGCGGAGTCTGACTCAGATAGAGCGCGTCGGGTGCCACCACCCCTTTCCACTGCCTCACCGTGGCGTCGAAGGCCACATAGGGCCGCGGCTCCGCTTCCCCCAGAACATAGCTGAAGATCGAACGGCCATCAGCGATCGCCTCCCCCGCAAGCGCTTCCACCGTCGCCGCCACATCACTGCCAGTGAGCAAGGGACGCCAGCGGGCACCGGCGGGAAGCGGAAGTGTCGCCTGAGACGCCAGCGGTTGATCCCCCTCAATCACCGGGCTGGCTTCCCAGAAGAGCAACGGTGCACGGAAGCTCATGGCCTCCAGACCCAACAGCCGTTCGTTGCCGGGATGGATCGACTCGACGAGCTCGCCCGCCGCCCCCACCAGCAGCAGTTTCACGGGCCGCCGCTGGGAAATCCGCTTCAGGGCCACCACCAGCCCCCCCAAGGCGTGATCCATCAGCGAAACATAGCTGCCATAGACCGGCCACAGTTCACACCATTCGGATTCTTCGATCTCGTCGAGCGCCCAACCCTGATCCTCGAAATCCTCGAAGTAAAGCTCGGCCAGTTCGCGCGGCGGCTCCCAAGGCTTCGGCACTCCCCGCGAATGAAGCCACAAGACCTGGGCCTCATTCGTACCCGAGTCGCTCGCGCCGGCACGAATGTCTCCGACGCCAACATCCCCAACGTCACCGGCATGTTCCTCCAGCCAAGAAAGGGCCTTGCCGATCAGTCGCGGAAAAGGGAAGCCCGAAGGTGTGGCCTCCAGGCCATCCTCCCCCTCCACCCGCTCCATCCCGGCCAACCCAGCGGTCTGCTCCAGTTCGCCCGACAGTTGCCGCACAAACAGACTTCTCGCTTCCACCAGCATGTGGTGCTGCGTGCGCGACGCATCATTCCGCGAACACCTGCGAGCCAGCAGATCGATCCAACGCGGCCACCAGGCGGGCGGTCTTCCCAAATCCGGGTCATGGGAAATCAGCTGCTCGAAGAGTGAACCTTCAAACGCGAGCTGATCGACTGTCGGCGTCTCGACCCATTGATTGCCGTACACGCCGAGCGCGGCCACCGCCAGCCTCTCAAAGCTGACCACCACCACCAGCGGCGACGTGGGAAACTCGGAACTCATCAGCTCGCATCCTCTCTCTTCATCCAGTCTCGCCATCCAGAACGGGTCACTCAAGAACGAGGGAGACCCGCCATCCGTGAATGCCGCCCCATGTGGTGATTCGGCAACGGATGTCCCCACCCCACGCAACACGCCGCAACCGCCAACTAACTAAGTGGTTGCGGCGAAACCCAACCGACCCTGATCAATCGCTGTTGCCGGAAGGCCACCACGCTTCTCGCAGGCATCATCCGCGCATCGCGATTTGATCATCAAACGCACCCGCCACAACCTCATTCATTCCAAGATGTTACAGCGTCGTGTTGCGTTTGGGAAACATCCGACGAGCCGGGCCTTCGAACTTTGGCGCGGCACCTGCTTTACAAGTCATTCATCCTGCGAAACACAACGCGACGCCGGATCACACGGTTCAAAACACTTTGAAAACAGAAAGCT
>PNLE01000215.1 GCA_013822855.1 Planctomyces sp. | reverse complement strand
ATCTCATCCGCTGAATGAGGTCGATCCCAAAACTTTCAGCTTGAAACATAGGTGTTGAGCCGCTGTTCGTTGTGTCTCTTGTCGCCGCCGCTATGGCCAGGTTGACAAGGGCGGAGCTTACGCTGCAAGCGTCTAACAGTCACCAACCATTCGTGGCCAACGAAGAAGACGCATCTTCCGAGTTGGAAATTGCGAGTTTGAAGTGGATCATTCGCGGCAGTCCGGGTTTCCCATGCCACAGGCCTGCCAATCGATCTACGCACAGAATTCATGTGCAGAGGCGTCCCGTGTCAGTATGCTGCCGGGGCATGCTCTGCGTCGAAAATGGTACTGTCGCGATTGAAAGGTGAGATTCGTGGTTAATTTCCTGCCCCCTACTGGTTGGGATCTCCCAGGCTTGCCGCTGCGGAAATCCGGCACTCCACTTCTCGCTTTTCTGATGTTGCTGGCCTTCGGGCTGATCGCGACGGCATTCACTGGAAGGGCATCCGCCGGGGAGCCACAGGACTGGTTGCCGGACGAAGCGAACGTGGCGGCCTGGGTGGATGTGGCGACGCTCTACAAAAGCCCGCTGGCTGTGCGCGAAGGGTGGGAGGAAAAGTCGCGAGCGGGGTTCGTCAACAAGACGACGATCCTCGTTCCCGGCCTCGACCGGTTGATGCTGGCGGCCCAGATGGACTTCGAGCCGGGGCTCCCCACGCGTCAGGATTATTCCATCGGCGTCCCTTCTAAGCGCCTCACGCTGGACAGCCTGTCCCTCCTCACCGGGGCCAAGATGGAAAAGCTTTCCGAAAGGCCCGCCGTCCTCTCGCACGACGGCCAGTGGGTCGTCGAAACGGCCGATGGTGCCTGGCTCTCCGCAGGTCGCGGCGGTCGGCAGGCGTTGTCGCGCTGGCTCGCACGGGGGCCGGTCGCCAAATCTTCGCCCAGTTCGCTGCTGCGTGAGGAGTACGCGACACGTTCGCCAGCCGCCGTCATCGGCATGGTCGTAGATCTGCGCGACAGCGTGAGTTCCGCGACAGCCGGGCGGTTCATCGAAGCCCTCCTCAAAGAAGAGCGTCTGGCTGATGTGAACACGGCCAACGCCACTGGCGTGCTGGTTTCCGCACGATCGGCCAAGCTCGAAGTGACGGTGGATGATGCGATCCGGGGCAAACTTGCGGTGAATTTCGAACAGTCCGCCACGCCACTTGCGCCAATGGTGAAGGTGTTGGTGCCGCATGTCCTGCGGGCGTTGGGAGCCTCGCCCGGCGCGACAGAGGATTGGACATGGCGGATCGATTCGCACGCCATCATCGGCGAGGGGCCGCTCACAGTGGCCGAGGTTCGGCGAATTCTCAGCTTGTTGAAGAATCCTCTCGAACAGAGCAGTTCGGCTGGAAACCTGCCAGCGACCACACAGTCGCCGGATCCTCTCCAATTGACCATCGCGGCTTCGCAGAAATACTTCCATTCCGTCGATACGCTCCTCGACGATCTGCAGGATGCGATGAAACGGTCGCGCGACAATCACATGACCATGCTCGAACGGAGCGCGGATAAACTGGACAAACTGCCTCTGTTGAATGTCGACGAGGATCTGTTGAATTTCGGCCGCAGGGCCAGCAGTTCGCTGCGATATCAGGCCAACGCTCTCAGGAACGCGGGGTTGCAGCGGGGTGTCATGCGGGCCGCCAGCGGAGCCGATGCGTTTTATTCGGTGGGGCAGGCCAATCCCTACGGAGCGTGGAGCACTGCGGGGCTGGCCTCGAACGGCGATGGAATGACGATCGACCTCACCGTCAACGCCAATGCAAAGACCGTGCAGCTCTCGGAAATGAAACAAGTCCGCGAAGGCCTCGTCGAAACCCGCGCCGCCCTCACCAGAAAGTACAAGGCAGAGTTTTAGGCGAGGGGGAGAGAATGTTTGCCGAGCAGATATTCCTTCCGTTTAATGGTCAAGAGGATCTACTCGACGATCCCGCTCAAGTAAGTCCAGATAGCTGTCCACATCGAAGTATTCCATGCCCTGTTCAGCGATTTCTGTGGCGATGGCGTCTCGTTTCGATTTGTATCGCTGGCTGTAGCGGCGTCCCGCATCGCTGAGTTTTTCGTAACGAATCCAAAGCTTGTCGACATCGGACTGATTGGGTGCGCCTGCCAGCAAATTGTCAAGATGGCGATCGATCTCCCAGAGTTTCGCCAAGCTCGCATGGATTTGCGGACTCGCACTGCAATGGAGATTGTGCGTCCAATAGATGTTGACCGCCCATTCCAGTTCCGTCTTGTCGGGCGGCGGCCTCAAGGCAAGCCGGTCGATCTTCTTCAGAACTACTTCTGAGAGGCGAGCACGATAAAACTGAAATCCAAAACTCCCGATGCTCGCGATAGCCAGAAAAGAAATCGCAATGAGTATGAATTTGGGGACTTTACGCATTGGGGTTTGTCGATTGCCTCTGGTCGTCTGAGAACTCCTCCACCAGTTTTCCCCACGATTCAAGCCCATTGAGATAGGCCATGAACGACATCACTCCCAGGCTCAGAGACATGACAACGGACAGCACAAGAAGGTTGTGCGGAGACAGTATGAGGCAAATCCCACCAATGACGACGAGTGCGGATTCCGCCCACAGCCGGAGTCGCTCCGTGCACTTTCCGGAATCGATGTGGGCGTGGTAGCGAACAACTTTGACCGCATGCAGGATGAAACCCACAGCGAAGAGGGAGATGCATTCGATACCTGCAACTCGGTGTGAAAACGACGTGACTGTGGTCGACCCTGCGACGATTTCACTCAACTATCCTACATCAAATTTCAATTTCCATATTTTTCAGCGTGAATGGACACAAATTCGTGTCGACGAGGCTGCGATATTGGACTGGTGCATTGGCGGGATGTGTCGGTACGTATTCAGGAAATTCTTCGTCCATGTCGGTAGACTTCTCATCGCTCGGCTTGCCCTTGGCGCAGAAGTGTGCGAGTTCGAATGTGTCTTTTCCTGCCCCTTCTTTTCTCAAAAGGTGCGGCCTTGAAGTCAAAGTCTCGACCGATGGTGCTTCAATTGGCCCACGGTTTTTTGCTGGCAATCATATTGCTTCTATCGAAAAGCGAAAATCTGCGGGCTGCAGATCCTCCGGCCAGCTTGCCCCCAGTGCCGAAGTGGTCGGGGGCCAGTGAGGGGCTGATTGTTCCTGCCGATCATCCTTGGATCACGCCCACCGAAGCGACGGGGATGACCGACACCCCCAGCTACGATGTGACCATCGCCTGGCTCAAGAAAGTCGCGTCCGCCTCGCCGCTGGTGAAGGTGGTTCCGCTTGGCCTCTCCGCTGAAGGACGGGAACTGTATGCCGTCATCGCCAGCAAGGAAGGTGTCGACGATTACGAAAAACTCCCCGCCACGGGTCGGCCGACGGTCCTTGCGCAATGCGGCATCCACTCGGGAGAAATCGACGGCAAGGACGCGGGGATGATGCTGCTCAGGGATATTGCCTTTCGCGGCAAGGCGCATCTGCTGGACAAGGCCAATCTGGTCTTCGTTCCCGTTCTCAACGCCGATGGACATGAGCGGAGATCCGAGTGGAACCGCCCCAATCAACGCGGCCCCCACCACCAAGGCTGGCGGACGACGGCCCAGAATCTGAATCTCAACCGCGACTACATGAAGGCCCAGGCGCCGGAGATGCGGGCCATACTTCGGCTCCTGCACGCGGTGAAGCCGGCCCTCTACCTCGACGTTCATGTTACCGACGGTGTCGACTATCAATACGACATCACGTACGGCTTCCATGGTTGGCGGGGATCGTTCGCGTGGTCGCCGAAGATTGGAGTGTGGTTGGACGAGCATTATCGCCCGACCCTCGACGCCGACCTCAAAGCAGCCGGTCATATTCCGGGGCCGCTGGTCTTTGCGACGAACGACCGGGACCTTTCCGACGGGATCACGGACGCCCCCTCCAATCCCCGTTTTTCCAGCGGCTACGGCGATCTGGCCCATATCCCCACGATTCTCGTCGAGAACCATTCGCTCAAACCATTCCGCCAGCGGGTGCTAGGAACCTACATCCTCTTCGAGTCGTCGTTCAAGACCATCGGTGCCAAGGGTGCCGGGTTGAAGGTCGCTATCGAAGCCGATTCCAGCGCGCGGCCGCAGACGATCGGCGTCAATTGGGGCGAGGTGGCTGATCAGAAATTAACGATCAAGTTCCTGGGCATCGCCGAAGAGGTGTACGACTCGCCCGCCTCGGGTGCCCAGGAAGTTCGCTGGTTGGGCGAGCCGCGAGTCTATCCCCGATTGCCGCTGAACCGTGTGACGCAGCCGGGTGTCATCTTGCAGCGACCCAAGGCGTACTACATTCCGGTATCCAAGCCGGAGATCATCGCGATTCTCGAATCGCATGGAATCCAGCTGGAGCGGTTGGAGGTTCCCCGCGCACTGGAATTGGAGGAATACCGCTATGTCGATCCGGTGGTCTCGGCCACTCCCTTCGAAAATCGGCACATGCTGGTGACGCGGGTGAAAGCGGCTTCGTCCCGACAGACGCTGCCCGCCGGCACCGTGCGAGTTTCGACCGATCAGCCGCTGGGGGATCTGGCCGTGGCACTCCTGGAGCCGGAGCATGTCGATTCGCTGGCCGGTTGGGGATTTGCTTCCGAGGTCTTGCAGCGGACGGAATACATCGAGGGCTACGTCATCGCCCCGCTGGCCGAAAAGATGTTGCGGGACGATCCGACACTCAAGTCGGAATTCGAAGCCCGACTCGCCGCCGACCCCGCCTTCGCCAAAAGCCCCACCGCCCGCCTTCAATGGTTCTACCAGCGGTCACCCTACTTCGACGAACGCCATTTGCTCTATCCGATCAAGCTGGAGCGGTGAGTGTGGCTGACCTTCCTCAATATCATCACCCCGAAATTGATACGGCGTGAATTTATATATCTTGAGTGTCAGTAATACTGAACTGACTTATTGAGTCGCTTCGTCATTCGGAGATGTTGTTTCGTGGTGGGCCTTATTCCTTTGCATAGCGATCATTCCCGGCGGTTTCACGAGAACCGGTACGTCTACCCCGTCGTTTCGCGCCGGAGTGCGGGGGTGTCGATCGGGATCAATCTCAATCCCGACAAGGTTTGCAACTTCGACTGCATCTATTGCCAGGTTGACCGCCGGAGCGAGGCGGAGACGACGTTTGTCGGCACCGAGATCCTCCTGGCGGAACTCGACCAGACGTTGGAGCTGATCGCCTCCGGCAAACTGTGGGAGGATGCGAAGTTCGCCGCCACCCCCCCGGCCTTGAGGCGGTTGAACGACATCGCGTTCTCCGGGGATGGGGAACCGACAACCTTCCGCAACTTCGATTTGATTGTGGGAGAGGTCGCCCAGCGGAAGAAGGTCGCAGGCCTGAATGATGTCAAGTTGGTGCTGATCACCAATGCGACGATGTTCCATCGCCCCGCCTGCGCGCGGGGGCTCTCGGTCCTCATGGCCAACAACGGCGAGATCTGGGCGAAGCTGGATGCGGGGACGGAAGAGTACTATCACCTCATCGAGCGAACGAAGATCCCCTTCAGCCGGGTGTTGGAGAACATCCGGGATGTCGCCCTGAGATGGCCCGTGGTGATTCAGGCGTTGTTCATGCGGGTGGAGGGGACGGGGCCGAGCGAGGCGGAGATCAACGCCTGGATCAGTCGGTTGAGGGACATCCTCGAAGCGGGCGGGAAGATCGCTCTGGCTCAGGTCTACACCGTGGCGCGGCCGCCGGCGGAGGCGGTGGTAACGCCCCTTGCCGATGCGGACGTGGACGGGATCGCGGCTCGCGTTCGCGACGAACTCTCGATTCCGGCCAGTGCCTACTACGGCGTGAAGAGTTAGTGACGCCCGGGATCCCTTACAGCGGGCGGTTTGGCGAAGGTGTTACTTGAGATCTTTCCGCGCCGAGTTGAATTGTTGAGGAGAATGGTTCCCGCAAAGCCGGGACGATCGAAGTGTCGAGTCAGTTGAGGATAGGCGGTCAACGACTTCTTGAAGGTGTGTAACCTTCGATTCAATCGGCACTTGCGTCCTTGACATCGCTGTTGTCGCAATCCCACAATCCATTCGGTGGAGAGGCGCTCAGCCAATTCTCACCAGAGATTCGGTCTTTTCCCGTCTTGTGCCGCCTGTTTCTTGGTTGGCAACCACACAAGTTTTCACTTCAGAATCGATTTGGCCAAGGGATTGCATGCGGGCCGTCGAACATGTGTCGTGCTTTCCAAGCCTGGTTTCTTTCGGAAACAGCTTGATTCGCCGACGCGAAAGTCCTGCGGCAGGGGAGGATCCCCGCAGCCGTGTCCTAGCGGATTGAACTCACCCAGTTGATGCACCTTCAGCAAGTTTCAGGAGCCACCGATGGCGGACGATTTTCTTCGCAAGCTGATCAAGGATGGCCTCATCAGCAAGGATCAGCTCGGCGAAGCCGAAGATCTGGGCCGGAGCATGGGGATCTCGATCGGCGACGCGTTGGTGAAGCTGGGGTACGTCGGCGCGAGTGAGATCGGCCAGCGGCAGGCGGCGGCTTACGGATACGCCTATGTGAATCTCGACGGCATGGAGATTCCCAACGGGGTGATCGGGTTGCTGCCGGAATCGGTGGCGAGGGAGAACATCGTCATCCCGCTCTCGATGGACGACGACCGGCTGAAGATCGCCATCAGCGACCCGATGAACTATGAAGTGCTCGACAAGTTGCGGTTCCTGCTCAACCGCGACATCGACCTGGCGGTCGCCTCGAAAGAATCGATTCAGAACGCCATCAACCGACATTACGGCCAGAGCGAGACAGAGTCGGTAGACTCGATGCTGCTCGAGTTCACCGAAACGGCGATCGATTTCACGGCGACCGACATTCCGACCTCGGCCACCACCAGCGCGGAAGAGAATGCACCGATTGTCCGTCTGGCCAATCTGATTGTGACCGAAGCGGTGAACATGCGCGCGTCGGACATCCACATCGAGCCCTTCGAAGACAAGGTGCGGGTCCGCTACCGGATCGACGGCGTGCTGGTGGAGCGGGACAGTCCGCCCAAGCGTTTGCACGCGGCCCTCATCTCCCGCTTCAAGATCATGGGGAGCATGGATATCGCCGAAAAGCGGCGGCCGCAGGACGGCCGTATCAAGGCACGCATCAACGGTCAGGATTTCGACCTGCGTGTCAGTATTCTCCCTACCGGCTTCGGCCAGGCGATCGTGATGCGGATTCTGGATCGAAACAACATCAAGGTGGGTATCCGTAGCCTGGGGTTGTCGGATGACAACTACCGGAAGTTCAACAATGTGATTCGCCGCCCCAACGGAATCTTTCTGGTGACAGGCCCGACGGGGTCAGGCAAGACCACCACTCTGTACAGTGCCTTGGGGGAAATGAACCGACCGGACAAGAAGATCATCACGGCGGAGGATCCCGTCGAGTACTACCTGCCGGGGATCAACCAGGTCGAAGTGAAGTCGGACATTGGGTTGAATTTCGCACGGATCATCCGGGCCATGCTGCGCCAGGCACCGAACATCATCCTCGTGGGGGAAATTCGCGATGCGGAGACGGCGGAGATGGCAATTCAAGCTTCCCTGACAGGACACTTGGTTTTCAGTACTCTCCACACGAACGATGCGCCCGGATCCATTACACGCCTGATCGACATGGGGGTGGAGCCATTCCTCGTCGCATCGTCGATTGTGGCGATTATGGCCCAGCGATTGGTGCGGACGATCTGCCCGAAGTGCAAGGAAGCCTATACACCTGATCGCAGCGAAATCGATCACTTTGGCCTGACGCCCGACCAGATCGCCGGGGCCAATTTTTCTCGCGGCAAGGGTTGCAACAACTGCCAGCAATCAGGTTACCGAGGACGCATGGCTGTGTTCGAATTGATGGTCATGAACTCGGCCATCCGCGAGATGACCTTCAAAGGAGAACCTGCCCAAGCCATCCGCCGCCAGGCAAGACTCTTCGGGATGAAGACGCTCGTAGAGGATGCCGTAGATCGGGCATTGGTCGGCAAATCGACGTTACTCGAAGCCTACAAGCTGGATAAGGGCTCGGGGCACTAATCCGGTGAGGAGCAGGGATCGCTGACACACTGGCCTTGCCATCACGGATTGCCGACCATTTTCCGACTCTGAGCGGCGAGATTCAGATCACTCACACAGTTTTGGCGATCCACAACTGATCGCTGGCCCTACTGTCGTCGCAGAGAGGTCACTTCAGGTGATGATCCATGATTTCTCTGATGACAGTTGCACCCGTTATCTCGGGTTCTTGATTGGATTGTTTTGCGTTGGCGATTCCGTGGTGGCGTGCTGTTTTGCATCAGATTCGCCTTCCGGGTCGCCAAGAGCAATCTCTGATTGGTGGATCCGCGATCGCTGGCTCGATCCTGTAACTTCTGATCCAGTCATGGGATTTGAAAATGGGATTCTCAACGAATCGCTTGAGTTTGATGGGTTGAGGTGGATAATCCCTGATGAACAGACGTAATTCTCGGGGGCTTGATTAAGTTTTTTTTCTCCCTTCGCCAAGTCCGTTCCGACATCCCGTCTCCTCTTTTTCGTTCGCAAGTCTTCGAATCAATCCTGTCAAAATCTTCCGACTTCTTGATGGTTTCTTCACGAGAAACTGATGCTCATGCGAGATTCTCGCTCGAACGCATAGCACCGACCTTCGCCACCTTTCGGCTGGCGGAATGAA
>PNLE01000214.1 GCA_013822855.1 Planctomyces sp. | reverse complement strand
ACGCGGATGCAGTCGTTCGCGGTGCTGCCGGTGGTGAGAACATCGTCGACGAGCAGAATCCGTTGGCCGGTGAGGTGGACTCTCCAGCCCGGCTGGTGGGCATTGCGGATGTTCTTGCGACGATCCTTCCCCGAGAGTCGATGCTGGGGTGTCGTCTTGCGGGGCTTGCGAAGCGATCGCAGCGAAAGCCTGGCACCGAGATGGCGGCTGAGTGAGAAGGCGAATTCATCGGTGGTGACCCGGCTGCGGCACAGGCGATCCCACCATTGGACGGGAACCGGGATGATGAGATCCGGCTTCCAGGCGGTCAGGGCCGGGCCGTGGATTTGCCAGAGAAGTTCCGTCAGCCCCCGGATCAGCGGCAGGCCGCCGTTCTTCGCCCCGGTGATCGCTCGCGAGAGCAGGTGTTCGTAGTTGCCGATCGCCCAGATGTGTTCCATGTCGAGTCGATCGGCACGGCAATGGATGCAGCCGGACGAAGTGGCGGAGTACGGCCCGACGATCGCGCCGCAGCGTGGGCAATAGTGGGCGTTCCGCTCGACCAGTTCGCGGGTGCAACTTACGCAGAACGTCGCCGTGTTCAAGCTAGTGGAAGGTTCCAGGGGAGACCGGCAGAGCGCGCAGGCGGGCGGAAAAAG
Source organism: Planctomyces sp. (assembly GCA_013822855.1). Lineage (GTDB taxonomy): Bacteria > Planctomycetota > Planctomycetia > Planctomycetales > Planctomycetaceae > Planctopirus. The sequence goes on along the minus strand of PNLE01000214.1, from coordinate 8,070 downwards.
CCAGCCGCTGAGGGTGCCGCCGAATTGACCGAGCAGAGGATGGGACGATCGCGTTTCCATGCGGGCAATCTAACTTCGCGAAGAGGGCGTAGGCAGCGAGAAATCTCTGCGAAGAGGGGAACTCGCTACAATTCGGCAGCACGAATCAGGCAGCCCATGGCACTTCCGGAAGCAGCAACAACAGAGAGCGGGAACTGTGGAACGAGTGACGATTGTCGGCGGCGGACTCGCGGGGATGGCGGCGGCGGCGGCGCTGGTTCATCACGGCATCCCCATCCGTCTGCTGGAATCGAGGCCGAGGCTCGGGGGCCGGGCCAGCTCGTTTCGCGATCAAACCACCGGCGAGTCGATCGACAACTGCCAGCATGTCGCCATGGGGTGCTGCACCAACTTCTTCCGCTTCTGCGAGATGGTCGGCATCCGCGATCAATTCGTCCCCGCCGAGGTGCTCCATTTCTTCGGGCCGGAGGGGAGAATGGATCGTTTCGCAGCCGGTCCGCTGCCGGCACCGCTGCATCTGGCGGGGGCTTTCTGGGGTCTGCGCTATTTGAATCTCGCCGAGAAACTGGCGATCGCGCGGGCTCTCTCGAAGCTGGCGACGACCACACAGCGGGGTATCACTTTCGCCCAGTGGCTGGCGGAACAGCGCCAGCCGCAGCGGGTGGTCGACCGTTTCTGGAACGTGGTGCTGGTCAGCGCGCTATCGGAGTCGCTCGATCGCATCGATCTGCAGCAGGCCCGCAAGGTCTTTGTGGACGGCTTCCTCCGCAATCGGCAGGGATGGGTCGTGGAGATTCCGCAGCAGCCGCTCGACGACCTGTGGGCGGGGCCGGTCCGCCGAATGCTGGAAGGGGGGAACGCTTTGGTGGAAGTGGGTCAAGGTGTGGCGCGTGTGGAATTGAATCAGGTGGAACTGAACCATGTCGAGCCGAACCGGGTGGAACCGAGCCGAGCGGTGCCAAGCGGTGGGCGGGTCACGGGTCTCACGCTGAGGGACGCCCGGATGATTCCCACGGGTGAAGTGATTCTCGCACTCCCATGGCACCGGCTGGGCGAGATTTTTCCGCCGGGTAGTGCCCTGCAACCCGTGATCGATCAGGCATCGAAGCTGGAGGCGGCGCCGATCTCAAGCGTCCATCTCTGGTACGACCGGCCCATCACTCCCTTGCCGCACGCGACGTTCGTCTCGGGCCTGTGCCAGTGGCTTTTCCAGAAGCCGGTGGAGCGGGAACATGCAGCTTCGACCGATAAAGCGTCACCGGGGCGGTATGGCTATCAGGTGGTCATCAGTGCGAGCCGGGTGCTCGCGGGGCAGTCGCAGGCCGAGACGATCGCCCAGGTGGAGGAGGAGCTCAAGGTCTACTTCCCGCCTCTACGGGAAGCGACGCGGCTGCATGCCCGCGTGGTGACCGAGCACAAGGCGGTCTTCTCGCCGCTGGTGGGGAGCGAAGCACTGCGCCCCCGGCAGCAGTCACCAATCGCGAACCTGCAACTGGCAGGCGATTGGACCGAAACCGGCTGGCCCGCGACGATGGAAGGTGCCGTCCGCAGTGGATTTCTCGCGGCGGAGAACGTGCTGGAACGCCTTGAACAACCTACCCGAGTGCTTGTGGATGACCTCCCCACCAGCAACCTCGCCCGCCTCTTGTGGGGCCGGCTGGGATAGATCCCTGTTGGCACTTGGAGGCATCGTGAATTACTTCGGGTCTTTGCCGGAAGAGTTGCCCCCGACGAATTCTTCTTTGCTCAAGACCCCGTTTTGGTTGGTGTCGAATTTGACGAATCGTTTGGCCGCTGCCGGGCCATCGGGCTGGTTCTTCATGAACTCTTCGTGCGACAACTGGCCGTCGGAGTTCTTGTCCTTGGAGGCGAAGAGCTGATTGCGATCGGTTTTGACCGCTGGTTTTGTGTCGGTTCCGCTGGCGGCAGCTTCGCCAGCTTTGATCTGTCGCTTCGCTTCGGGATGGCTGGCCAGGAGTAGGAGCAGCTTTTCGACAACTTCCGGCTGCTCCGAGGCCAGATTGCGTGTCTCCAGCGGATCCTCCTGGTAGTCGTAAAGCTCGTACTCAGCCGTTTCGGGCAACGCGTCGATCGCCTTCCATTGCACCAGTCGATAGCGATCTGTTCGTATCGCACGTCCGAGGATCTGCCCCTTGCCCTGAGGTGAGCGAGGGTAGACATGAATGACGTGATCCCTCAGTTTGGCATCAGGATGGCTCAATACCTGCGACTGGCTCCTGCCGTCCAAACCCGCTGGCGTGGGCAAGCCAGTCAGTTGGCATAGCGTGGGGTAGATATCGACAGTCTCGAAGAGAGCCTTCGTTTTGACGTTTTTCAGTCCACCGGGAACCGAGATCAATAAGGGAATTCGCGTCGCTTGCTCGTAGTTCGAATGCTTGCACCACATGCCGTGATCGCCGAGGTGCCAGCCATGATCGCCCCAAAGCACGATCAAGGTTTGATCGGTCAGCTTCAGCCGGTCGAGCTCATCGAGAACTAGGCCCACCTGGGCATCCATATAGCTGGCAGCCGCGTAATAGCCATGAATCAATTGCTGCTGCAATTCCTCGGATAGCGGCCCTTCCTGAGGCACACCCTGGTATTGTCTCAGTTCACCCCAGGTTGTGGGGGCATAGGCCGGTGCGCCTGCCGGTGGTCTTGCGAGGCTGGCCAGCGAGAACTGATCTCGCTGGTATAGATCCCAGTACTTCCTGGGGGCCACGAAGGGGAGGTGCGGCTTCACGAAACCAACTGCGAGGAAGAAGGGTTGATCCGGCTTCTGGCTAGCCTGCCGCAGACGGAGAACTGCTTCTTGAGCCAACTTTCCATCGGCGTAGGTTTCATCCGGGACATCGGCCGCCTCGACAACGGCACCGCGTGGCAAGCCAGCCGCCGGCTTGTTGTCGAAGAGGGCTTCTTCACGCGTCAATCCCTGTGAAGCCTTGCTCTCCGGCAAGGCGTATCCCACGACATTCGCCTTGAAGTGCGGCACACTCCAAGAAGTGGCATCTTCGATGTTGCCATGCCCGACATGAAAAATCTTTCCCAACGCCGCGGTGTGATAGCCATTCCCCTTGAAGTGCTGGGGCATGGTCACCGCATCGGGCCTGGACTTGCGAAAATTCGTTCCCAGGTCGTAGATCCCGAGTGTCTGTGGACGCAGGCCCGTGAGGAGTGAGTTCCGGGACGGTGCGCAGACCGCTTGATTGCAGTAGGCGCTCTCGAAGAGCACGGAACGGGTTGCCAATCGATCAATATTCGGTGTTTTGGCAAGAGTGTCGCCATAGCAACCAAGAGCCGGTTTGAGATCATCAACACAGATCAGCAGAACATTCGGCTTCTCGCCCGCGTGAGCTGAACTGCTGGCACACAGGTCCATAATCGCCGGGATGAACAGGGAAATCAGAAGCGGGATGAATCCACGGAGCAGATCGAAGCGAAACATGGGTGTCTCCATCACGTGCATGCAGGGAAGATTCTGAAGCGAACCGATTGCAACCTGTTGCCTTGTCACGGTTTCATTGGGGCGCCGCCTCGACCGTAACGTGTTTCGCTATTGGACTGTGCAACTGATTCAGCCCCGCTTCTTGGCTTTTGCAATCCATTAGTATCTCGCCAGATCACCCGCAGTCTGCATCCCCATGCCCGCGACGACTTCTTGCGCGCCGGTCACCATGAACTTGAGTTCGCTGCCGACGGCGAGGAACCGCCAGCCTTCTTCGACCCGCTGCTTCGCCTGCTCGATCGATTGGGTGTGCAGGCCGACGGGGACGCCGTGCTTCTTCCCGGCGGCGAGGATGCGGGCGAGCATCGCCTCGAACTCGGCGGGCGTCGCTTCGGTGCCATCGGGGGATCGCATCTGCGCGGCCAGGTCGTTCGGGCCGACGAAAATCGCGTCGACGCCGGGGAGCGAGTAGATCGCGTCGGCGTTGTCGACTCCCTCCGGCGATTCGGTCTGGAGGACGACGAGGATCTCGTCGTTGGCATGTTTGTAGTAGTCGCCCGCACTCGTCCCGAAGTTGAGGGCGTGCATCGAGCCGCCGACCGAGCGGTTGCCGGTGGGAGGATACTTGGCGGCGGCGATGGCGATCTTTGCCTCTTCCACCGTGTTGATCATCGGGACGACGATCCCGTGGGCACCGGCGTCGAGGACACGCTTAATGTAGTCGTGGTCGCCCCGCGGCACCCGCGCCAGGCAGACGGCCCCCGCATCGGCGACGGCCCCAAAGAGCTGGCCCGCACTGTCCCAGCCGATGGGCGAATGTTCGAGGTCGACCGTCAGCCAATGGAAGCCGCTGCGGGCCATCAGCCGGGCGGCGAAGACATTTCCCAGCGAGAGCCAGGTGCCGATCTGCGGCTGGCCAGCCGCCAAAGCGCGTTTGACGGGATTCTGCCACATGAGAATGCTTTCCAGGTTGCGAGCGGGTTGCCGTAAGGGATGGAAGATACCGGATGGCGGCGGATGATCAAACCGGCGGGGGTGGCTATCATCCACCGGAAATCAGGTTTCATCGCATGGAAACTCAGTTTGTGATGGTCACGGCATGACGGAAGAAAACAGGCCTGAGTCGCCCGAGATGAAAATCTCTGGAAACGGTGAGGGTGGGCTGGCGTTTGTGGCAGTTGCCCAAGTCGGGTCGATTCCCGAAGGGGAAGGTCGTTCGTTTGTCGTCGCTAGTCGGCAAATCGCCATCTTTCGCCGGGGTGGAGAGTACTTCGCCACCAGCGATTTCTGCCCGCACATGGGAGCACCCATCGCGGATGGCTACGTCGATGTCGACGGAGGTGTCGTCTGCCCCTGGCATGCCTGGAAGTTCCGCCTGAGCGACGGCTGCTGGCTGGACAATCCCAAGTCGAAGACCCGGCTGGAGTGCTTCGCTTCACGTGTGGTGGAGGGACGGATTGAGGTGGCGGTCACGCCCGAAAGCTGATGGCGTTAACGGAATCTGAGTTAGGGTGCATGCCAATGCACCAGTTTCCGGTCGTCCATAGCTGTTGCGAGAAGAAGTTGGTGCATTCCGGGGACTTCATGCACCCTACGCTAGGCCCACTCGTCACGTCAGCTGATCGATAACCAGGAGGGTGCGGTCGTCGGAGGCGGGGGCGTGTTGGGTGAAGTCGTCGACGGCCGTGAGGATCGAGTTGCGGAGTTCCTCCGGCGTCCCCTGGGCGGCGTTGATCAATTGGTCGAGGCGGTCCATGCCGAAGAGTTCAAATTCGGGACTGGCCGCTTCGACGATGCCGTCGGTGTAGATCACCAACCGGTCTCCCCTGCGGATCTCGACCGAGGCATCGGGCCAGTCGAGCGCATCGACGATCCCCAGCGGGAGCGAAGTGGCCTGGTCGAGCGATTCGATCTGCTGATGGTCGTGCCGAAGCAAGCGGGGCGGATTGTGGCCCGCCGACGAATACTTGAGCGTCTTCGAATGGGGATCATAAATCGCGAAGAACGCCGTGATGAAGTGGTTCGATTCGAGCGTGTAGCGTTTCGTCAGGTGTTCGTTGAGATGCTTGAGCAGTTCGCTCGGCTCGGAAGGCGGGCTGACGAGCATGTGGGCGATGCAGTGGGTCAGGGCCATCATCACGGCGGAGGGAGTCCCGTGGCCGCTGACATCCGCGACGAGGATCCCCAGCGAGTCGTCGGGATAGTTGAAGAAGTCGTAGTAGTCGCCCCCCGCCTGCCGCGACGTCTGGTAGTGGGCCGAGACTTCCAAGCCCGCCCGCCGGGGAAGTTCCTTGGGAAGCATCGAGCGCTGGATATCGGCGACGACCTGCAACTCGCGCTCGACCTGCTGATACGCGGCGTCGAGCCGCTCGGCGAGGACGAGGTTCTGCGTCGCCTGGCCGAAAAGGTTGGCCATCCAGACGCGTTCGGGAAGTTCATCGGGCGAGAAACCGTTGGTCTCGGCGTTGGAGAGGACGACCATGTTCTGGGCCGTTCCGCCGTCGAATAGCGGAATGGCGATGAGGCTGTGCTGGCCTTCCAGAAACTCGTAGCCGGGATCACCGGGGGAGACGGTGAACTCGTTGATGATCTGGGGTTCGTCCGACCAGATGAGTTCGGCGAGCAGCCCCCCTTTGAGATGAGGGAGCAGTTCGGGCTCCTTCCACGGGTTCACCTCCTGCGTCCAGCCGCTGTAGCGCGTGACGCGGACTTCACCGGCGGGCAGATCGCGGCGTGAGAGCGAGATCCGCCGCATGCTGGGCATCAGCTCGACCATCCGGCGGCCATACGCGCGAACCATCGCCTGCGGGTCGCGCTGCAGGCTCATCTCCCGCATCATGTCGACAATGGTGCTGAGACGCTCATGCCACTCCTGGGGAGCGCCGGGGAAGATCTGGTTGAGGGGAGTCGCCACGAGAATCCTTTGAATCGCATTCCTCGGGGGGCTTTCGAGAATCGCCCACGCCGACTGCTTGCCGAATTATTTTCACCCAGCATGCGCGATTCGAGATGCGGCGTCATGCGAAGACAACCTGCCCCCTCGCCCATTCCGATGGGAGAGGGGGCAGGGTGAGGGCGAGTTCGCCCGTAAAGAGCTTTCAAACAACGAGAGGCTTCATCGCGAGCGTTTGGCCTGCCGGGGAACGGCGGCTGGCTCGCGTCGCCGCTCGGGAAGACCCTCACCGTCCCACCCGCCCGTGGCGGACCCTCTCCTGGAGGACCGGGCGAGGGGTGGATGCAGACTCACTCGGGCCGAACCAAGGCTTCCGGCTGCAACAGGTGGAAGTAGTGTCCGTGGTCGGCGGTGACGATGACCAGCGATTCGTTCCAGTTGCTGTGCTTTTCGACCCAATCGGTCACCACCCGGACGGCGGCGTCACCGCTTTGCACTGCACCGATCGAGTTGTCGAGGTTGTTGTCGTGGTTAGCCCAGTCGACCTCGCCCGCTTCCACCAGCAGCCAGAAGGGCTTCTTGCGGGCCGTGAGGACGACGAGGGCGGCTTCGGTCATCTGCGCGAGGGTGGGGTTCTCAGAGAGATCGGCGCGGGTGTACTTTTCGGCGGATCCCGAACGACCCGGCGCGGGTTGGAAATCGCCGTTGGCGGTGGCGAAGGGAAGGTGCCCCTTGTAGGCCCCCACGCCATAGAAGCCGAAGAGGCGTTCATTCTTCGCCGCCGCCAGTTGGGCCGCCTCCATGAGACGCTGGGCCCCGTTCACACCCGGAAGGCGCTCGGCAATGCGGTACTTGCCCCCCTGGGTGACATCGATCAAATTCTTGTCGGTATCGGTGAGATAAATGTTGCCGGGGACGAAATTCTTCCCTTGGGCGGCCGCCACCTGGGCATCGGTTCCCGCCCCGCCACCGATGACGATATCCATGCCGGGCAAGGGCTGCCGGGGATGGGAGATCGAGGGGAGGCCGACCATGTCGCGCGTCAGATCCTGGTAGTCGTCGCGATCGACATTGTGCGCGTAGGTACAGGCGGGCGTCGCATGCGGGACGGGGACGCTGGACACCGCACCGACCATCCATCCGGCCCGCTGGCGATCATGGGCGATGGTCTCGAAGAGGCTGCCGTCCGGCATGACGTTGACCGCGTTGTTGTAGGTCTTCCTGCCGGCCGTCATGCTCGAGGCGGAGCTCGATGAATCGGTGTAGGCGTGTTTGACGCGATTGTCGGAAGCAGAGGCGACGGGGTACTTCGGATCGCTGGCCAGCGACCAGGGGAACTCGCCGCCGCGGGTGACATCGAAGCCGCCGAGCATCTTTCCGCCGGGGTTGAGGACCGTCTGGAGATCGACATCGACGTTGGTCCCTTCGTTGTGGGGGCTGGTCACCATCCAGCCGAATTCCGACGTTCCCCCCGCGGTGTAATCCTGGAAGTGGAAGCCCGTCCCCCGGCCTTCGCGATAGGCGATGCGATTGTTCTTGTAGATGGCCGCATTCCAGGTGGTCTGCCAGTCCATGCCGTCGAAGACGACTAGAAAGATGTGCTTCTTACCGGCCTTGATCGCCGCCATCTGCAGGTCGTAAAGGTTGGTCTGGTCGCAGTAGTCGGCCTGGGGGTTGACGGTCGCTTCGGGCAGGAAACCATAAATCTGCCGTAGCTTGTCGGCGGAACGAT
>PNLE01000213.1 GCA_013822855.1 Planctomyces sp. | reverse complement strand
TGGCCCAGATCCGGGAATCTGCACCAATGCCAGCGAGATCCACACGCACAGCTTCCGCCCCCTCCGCAGTATCTCCCGCCAAATCTTCGCGGACCAAATCGAGCCAGTCGAAGCCTACGGTCATCAAGGCGGCGGCACCTGTCGAGACCTCCCGCTCGCCCAAATCGCGATCAGCGACTCCTCAGAATTCGACATCCCTGTCAAAAATCAAAAAAACGCCGGAGAATTCCACTCGGGTGAAAGCGGCGGGAACCCTTCCGGCCAAGACCAGCGGCGTGTCTGCGGTCAATTCAAAAGCCGCCTCCCCCTCGAAAACCAACGCCAAGGGCGGCAAGAAGACGACGGCAACGGCGAGCGCCGCCAAGCGGGCTCCCGACCTGAAGCCGTCGAAAGTGACTGCCGCTTCGTCCGTCGCCAAGGCTGAGAAACAGACCGTAGCAAAGTCGGCGAAGCCATCACGTGTACTTGGCAAAGCCGTCACCGCCGCCCCCCGGCGAACGGCCAAGCCCGCCGCACCATCAGCCACCAAAAGCTCATCGAATGTCGCCACTCCGGTGGCGAAGGCCCAATCCGTCTTAGTCACGAAAAAGCTGGCGACCAGCGGCAAAGAAGCTCCCTCGGCGAATTCCACAACTCGGAAATCCCGGGTCGCCGCTAACAAGGCACCAAAAGCCTCACCATCCCGACGATCGCGATCCGACCAGGGCATGGTCGCTGCTCCACAGGATGGGATCGAAGTGCGGGCGCTGAACTCTCATTGGTTGCAAATCCGCTGGCACATTTCCAAGTCGACGACCGATCGCGCGATGCTGGCGATGGCCGAGGATTGGCACATGGCCAAACCCACGCTGCGACTGCTGGACGTCACCGACGATGATTCCGTCGTCAGTGCCAACTGCATCGTCCGCGATATCGTGGTCGGACATCGCGACAATCTCTGGTTCACCCATGTCGACGGCCCCAGCCGCTCGTATCGTGTCGCCATCGGCTTCAGCAACGGGGGCAAGTTCCACTCGCTGGCCAAGTCCCGAATTGTTCATATGGACGAGGCCGTCGCCCGGCATGGCATGCGGGCCGAAAGCGCGGGCTCATCGGTTCTCGATTGGGCCGAACTCGAGCGTGAACCGGGTTTGGGCGGCAATCATCTGACCGATTCCCAATTGGCCAGTCTGGCTGCCCACCACTGCCGGGAGAACAGTGCCGGGCAGGTGGCCAACAGCTTCCAGTTGACCCTGGAATCGGAACTGATCGTGCATGGCTCGACCCACCCGCTGGCCAACTTGACCCTCATGGGCAAGCCGACGCCGATCTCTTCCGAAGGGCGATTTCAACTCCGGATGAACCTGCTGCCGGGACGCCAGGTCATCCCCGCTGTCGCCATCGATCCCAACGGCGGCGAGGAAAGGACGGTCGTCCTCGCGATCGACATCAGCTCCCGCGAACTCGAACCTCGCAACTACGACGATCCCAATAACGCGACCTAACTCGCGCATGTTTGAAGTGGTGGCGGCAGTTCATTCCGTGCTGTCGGTTGTCAGCAGTAATCGCATTCGAAAACGCTCGACTCACTCACAGGAAAGACGCGGTCCCCTTCCGCCGGGCGGATGTTGGCCCCTCCGGCGAAACTGCTGAACGCTGGCAGCACCAGCACCTTGTTCCGCAAATGGAAGCAGGGAAGCCGCAACGATTGGCGGGCCGCTCCGCGCAAGACCACCGTCGGGTGGATGTGGCCTGCCAGGGCGAACCGCTCTTGGCCGGTGATTTTCGCGTTCTCCTCCAGCGGGTCCACAGGCAATGCGTCGATCTCGGGATCGTGTCGCCAGACGAACGGCCCTTCCGAGACGGGCGGCCTGAAGATCCGCATGCGCCAGTCCGCCAGCGGCAATCCCGCGTGGAGATCATGGTTTCCCTGGATCAGTTCGATCTCCAGGCGGGAGTGCCGATCGCGCCATCGGCTGACCAGTTCGAAGGTTTCCGCCGAACGTCCCTCGCGGCTGTGAAGAAGATCACCCAGAATGATCACACGCGTCGCGCACGTCCTCTCAATGGCTTGGCTCAGGCGGTCGAGATCGGCCTGAGTGGTGCCCCCGGGAACCGGGATCGCCGCCGCCCGAAAAGTGGCGGCCTTTCCCCAGTGGGTGTCGGCGATCAGAAGGGTGGAACATGCGGCCCAGAAGACGGCCCGTTCGGGGAGGAGTCGAAGCGGCTCGCCCGCGATCTCGACACGGAAATCTTCCATGTTTCCAGGCGGTCCCACACCAGGCGGCAAAACTCAACACCTATCGAGATGACTCGACATGAACCATTTCCAACGCTCCAGGCCATAACCCACCGAGGTTTAGGCGGTCTGTGGCGAAGAGAAACCAGAAAACGAAAAAGCCCCTGAAAATCAGGGGCTTTTAGCGGTTGCGACTTCTGCTGAGGACAACAGCGAAGTCAACGAAATGACCCCATGGGGATTCGAACCCCAGTTCTTGGACTGAAAATCCAATGTCCTAGGCCTCTAGACGATGGGGCCTCGTGGAGGAAATGTAGCTGCCCGCCGCAGGAGGAGCAAGTGTCCGAAGTCTTCTCCGTGCGAGATTTCTGACTGTGGGTTGGAGGGGCCTCACAAAGCCGAGAATTCGCCGAATCGATGCCTCGGCTCTTCATGTCAGCCCAGATGAAATATCAGGCCGGATGAAACGTGAAAAGCGGGCGACTCCGAGACGGTCGCTGGAAAGTTCAAGGGGTGGCATCGCCAGGTGAAAGGGAGCTGGCCGGAGCGTCGTTGTTGGCGGGGGGCGCCCCGTTGCGGGTGAGCGGCAATGTGGGAAAGGCCGGGTCGGACATAATTTCCGGGGGTTCACTCGGCGTAGAGGGAGCCGACGATCTGGCTTCGAGTTCACAACGCTTGATGGAGATGTCTCGCGGAGCTTCGATGCCGATCCGGACTTTGTCCCCACGGATCTCGACCACCGTAATGACGATTTGCTCGTCAATCACAATGCTTTCAAGCTTTTTTCGCGAGAGAACCAACATGGCCAGCCTCCATGACTGTCGCCGGAACGGAACCCAATCTGTCTGGCCCATCTTGCAAGACAAAGGCGGAGCAGACTTCTCACGGAAATGTCAAGCGTTGTAAGATTGTTAAGGAGTCGCAGTCCTGCGTCAAGATGCGAAATTCCTTGAAATTCCACAACTTCCGTTCATTCTGCGGTATCCGACCGACTGGTGTCCAAATTTTCTGAGGATGGCCAATTTGATAGGCGTACGATTTGCTCGGCGAGTCGGTGGCGTCCCTTGCCGCAAATCCCCTTCCGGGCGACTGGTGGAACTGCCCCACTCCTCGGCGAAGATTAAGAGCGTCGGGGTTGGCCGGTCTCCGTAATAGTCGCACGAAGGTCTCTGGAATCCCAATTCATTGAAGAATTTCAGGTTTTCAAGCCACCCAATGAGGTCTGGAAGACGCGAGTTGTCCGGGTGAGATCGGTCTCGTTCATCGATTCGATCGTCGCCCGGCACCAGACGCACTCGATCGTTTCCAAGTGAAATTGAATCTGCTCCGACAATCCCGAGCCTGTCTCCCCGCGAAGGTGCCGCGCGAGGACATCGCGGGAGAAGCAGCCGATTCGGTGTCTGCGCCAGATCTCTCCGAGTGTCAGCCCCCCCTGATCCCGTGATTGGCGGAGACTCTCCAGCCGCTCCCGGATCTCGGGGGATTGCCGGGCGTGAAGCTCCAATGCCGAACTTCGCTCCAACGGGAGCGTCTCATCCAGCCAGGCGAGCAGTTCCTCGTTGGTGAAATCGGCCATGGGTCGAGGCAGTTCGAATAAGTGAAGATTTCGCGAAGTGTAACGAGAACACCCTGACCGTCGGGTCGGTGTTCGCCGGACGATGGATGCCAGTGAAATCCGTTCGCTTCCGAGAACTATCACACTGACAGTGGTCATGCCAGATGCGGGTGCATCAGATGAAGAGATTTCAACGCGAAGCCTCCGACTTGAATGAAGGTTTCTTCGGATGGCCGAAGTCTTTCCACATGTTCATCAGTGGAGGCTTGCTGGTCGTTTTCCCCAGCGGTACGATTCGGCGGGCATGGAGTCAAGTCCGGTCTGGCATCCCGTCAAGTTTCTAGGGGTGTTCACCGACTTTCCCACACTTTCGTCCGTTTGTCTCCCATCGAAGGAATACCGAGTGGCCATTTCCAAGCCGCTGTCGCTGGATCAACTCAAAGCCATGACCAAGGTGTTGCGCCGGCATATCGTGCGCATGACCACCGAAGCCGGAAGCGGCCACCCCAGCAGCAGCATGTCTGCCGTGGAAATGGTAACGGCGCTCTTCTTCGGCGGGTTCATGGAGCACGATCCGGCCCAGCCCCGCTGGAAGAATCGTGACCGCTTCATCCTCAGCAAGGGGCACGCCGTCCCCGTGCTGTACGCCGCCTTGGCGGAAGCCGGTTACTTCCCCGTGGAAGAGCTGATGACCCTCCGCAAGCTGGGCAGCCGCCTCGAAGGTCACCCGAACATGAAGCGGCTCGACTGCATCGAAGCCTCGACCGGTTCGCTCGGCCAAGGCCTCTCGGTCGGCATCGGCCAGGCCCTCGCCTGCCGGATGGACGGCCTCTCCGCTCACACCTACGTCATGATGGGCGACGGCGAAATGGGTGAAGGCCAGGTCTGGGAAGCCCTCGCTTCGGCCGAGAAGTACAAGCTCGCCAACCTCACCGCGATCATCGACCAGAACGGCTACCAGCAGACGGGCGCCACCAAGGACGTCCTCAAGCTGACCGAATTCCAGCCCAAGCTCGAAGCCTTCGGCTGGCATGTCCAGACGATCAACGGCAACGTGATCGAAGAAGTCATCGAAGCCCTCAAGGTGGCCCGCTCGGTCAAAGACAACCCGACCGCCATCGTCTCGCACACCCAAAAAGGCTTCGGCATCCTGCCGATCCTCGCTCCGACGGGCGACCTCAACTACCACGGCAAGCCCCTCTCGAAGGAACTCGCCGAGAAGGCCCTCGCCCTGCTCGCGGATTAGTTCTCCACTTGATCGCCATAACACCACGGCGGGTCGCCCGGCTGTCAGTTCGACACCGATGTTCGATCCCCCAGATCTCAATTTCCATACGTTCAAGCCTGTAGATCAGGATTCTCGCCATGACCATCGGACAAGCGGCCGGTTTGAAGCTCGGCAAAGCGGTACGCGACGCCTTCGGTGTCGCCCTCAAGGAACTGGGCAACGATTTTCCAGACGTCGTGACCGTCGATGGCGACGTCGGCAATTCGACGCGGACGGAAGTCTTCGCCAAGGCCTTCCCCGAACGCGGATTCAACGTCGGCATCGCCGAGAGCAACATGGTGGGGATTGCCGCCGGCCTCGCCGCCGCCGGGAAGATCCCCGTCGTCTCCAGCTTCGCGGCATTCCTCACCTGCAACGCCTACGACCAGATCCGCATGTGCGTGGCCTACCCGCACCTCAACGTCAAGATGGTCGGCTCGCACGCGGGCATCTCGATCGGTGAAGACGGCGCCTCGCAGATGGCAATCGAGGATATCGCCCTCATGTCGGCCCTGCCCGGCGTGGCGGTGGTCGTCCCCGCCGACGCCCCCAGCACAAAGCACCTCGTCAAGGGGATGCTCGAGCATGTCGGTCCGGTCTACCTGCGGTGCGGCCGTATCGACGTTCCCGAGATCTACGGCCCCGATTCGGTTCTCACCATCGGCAAGGCCAACCAGCTCCGCGACGGTAAGAATCTGACGATCATCGCCAACGGGCTGATGGTCGGCATCGCCCTCGACGCCGCCGTCGCCCTCGAAGCCAAGGGGATCACCGCCCGCGTGCTCGATCTCCACACGGTTTCGCCGATCGACGAGGAGGCGATCGTCAAGGCCGTCAAGGAGACCGGTCGGCTGGTGGTCGCGGAAGAGCACCTGCCGCACGGTGGTGTCGGATCGGCCGTCGCTTCTGTCACGGCCCAGCTCGCCCCCTGCCCGATCGAATTCGTCAACATCGGCAACACCTACGCCGAGAGTGGCGATCCCGAAGGCCTCTTGGTCAAGTACGGCCTCACCGCCGAAGCGATTGTCGCCGCCGCCGAGAAGGTATGCAGCCGGTAGTTCATCCCTTGGGAGCTGCGGTTAAATCTTCAATCTGTTCGATTTTTCACAAGGTCGCGTGGACACTCCACGCGACCTTGTTGCATGATCCGGCTTCAAGTCGGAAGATGAATTCGGATGCGTAATCTGTTTTCGGAGAGGTGTGTCGTCGGGGGAGTTGATCGTTGGAGTTTCGTCCGTTTCGCAACCAGGATGTGCCACTGATCGCCGAACTGTGGAATAGTGCGGGGTTGGGGCGCGGTGCGGCGATTCTTCACGGAACCGATGAACTCGATTACTTCGTGCTGGCCCAACCTCACTTCGAGCGGCAGGGCCTGTTGGTCGCGGTGGTCGATGACAAGCCGGTCGGCTTCGTCCATGCCGGCTTCGGGGTCTCACAGGACCGGGCAAAGCTCGATCGCACCACGGGAGTGATCTGCGCTCTGGTCGTCCATCCCGATCATCGCCGGCAAGGGATTGGCCGACAGCTCATGGCCCAGGCCGAAGGGTATCTCCAATCCCAGGGGGCCCAGATCCTCTTCGCCGGTCCGGCCGACCCCTTGAATCCTTACTGGAACGGAATTTACGGCGGCAGCGAGTGCGCCGGCTTCCTCGAATCCGATCCGCTGGCGAAGCCGTTTCTTGCATCATTGGGCTACCGGCCCAATCGCATGATCGGCATTTTTCAGCGTCCCATCGGGCAGCGCGATCCCGTCAGCGTGCGGCTGATGCGTGTTCGCCGTTCGACCGAACTGCGCCTGCTGGATGATCCCGTCCCCAAGGATTTCTGGACGCTCACCAATCGGGGACGTCTGGAAACGGCTCGGTTGGGGCTCGTCCTCAAGAAGCAGAACGAACCGGTCGGTTGGCTCACCATCTGCGGCCTCGACCTCTACGCCAGCAAATGGCAGCAACGGGCCATCGGCTTGCATGGCATCCATATCGCCCCGGAGCACCGCCGCCAAGGCTTCGGCCAGGCACTGCTCTGCGATGTCAGCAAACAGCTTAAGGACGACCGTGTCGATCTGCTGGAGGCCCACGCCAACATGGAGGATCCCGCCGCGATGGCCGTCCTCCTCTCCGGCGGCTTTCAACTCGTTGACACGGGCATTGTTTACCGCAAAAGCTGAGTTGCTGCCTTTTCCTCTCGCCTGGCAATGAGTACTTGGCAAGAGTTGAACTACGGAACGAGCATTAGGTGGAGGCAGGTGCCGACGGTGGCGGCGGTGAGGCCCACGCGGAGGTTGTCGTTCCGCTTCGAAGGCCAGGATTCCACGAAGGCGGCGGCGAGGCTGGCGAGGCCACCGATGGTGATGGCCAAGGGAAGTGCGATCCCAGGCCGCGATTCGCCCCAAAGCATGACGCCCCCCAGAAGCGCCCCCATGCCGATGAAGGCGAGGAGACCCGTCCAGGACTTGCGGCGGTTCCAGGGGAGCGAATATCCTCCGAAGCTCAGGCCGAAGAGCGTGGCCGAGCCGTCGCCGAAAGCGAGGATCGCCAATGTCATCATGCCCACCTCTTCCCGGCCGGGGAGCAGCAGAAGCGTGGCCAGGACCACACCGGCGTAGGCGGCAACAGCGCTGTAGCCTTCCGCCTCTTGGGGACGGGCGATCTTGTGGAATCGCAAGATCATGGTTGTGACGGTGGCGAGAATGATCGTCGCCACGACTCCCCACAGAATCCAACCCCAGGGGTCGGTGTGGGGGATGAACCAGAGGGCGATCGGCAGCAAACCGGGTGTCATATGCCAGAGCCGACGACGCACTTCCTGGGCACTCAATCGCTGACCGGCGATCGTGTGCGAGAGGTTTTGAGTTGATTCGTGCGATGGGGGAGCGAACGCGTCGGCGATCGCCAGCGTCGGCACCGAAGCGGTGAGCACTTCGAGGGAATGCGGCCGGGAAGGGATGGTCGCTGCTGCCGAGGCAATTGGTTCGGCGTAACGCAAATGGAGTTGAGCGGGCTTCCTTGAGGATACGGCACGACCTCCGCGATCCTCATCTCTGCGAATAGAAGCACCACGGCTGGGGGCGAGCGGCGAAGCGGGAGGAGCTTTGGCAACCATGAGACGCACCAGCGACTGAGGACAGTTCCACCGGCCCCCTCCTCCGCCGCACGACGAGTGCCGCCTTTCGGGCCAAATTGACTCAATGCACCCCACATCTTCGGCAGAAAGTGCCTGCATGATGAATGTGTTCAATGATGTGCAGCAAGTTCCGGCCAGAGAAACGCTCCTAATGGGAACGACACCACCCCTCCTTGAGGTGCGGCAACCTGCAAGGGTTGCTCATTCTGCGACCAAAAGACTTTTAGAGCTAAGACTGTGCCAATCTCTTTGGCCATTACAAACCTGGATCGGCCAGCTTTAGCGGACCTTTGCCCGATCGAAAGCAAGTCATGGGAACGCTACGGAATGATCGCTGGTCGACCAGTGCCCGGACTGAGTTTTGTCAAACTGCACTGCTGGGTTGGGTATTTGGATTCCAAAATCTGAACACAAAGGGCGACGCAAAAGTGGCAGGATCAACCCACGCAGACCATGTGGTCACTGCACGAGTTCATGGGCGCACATTTGTTAGATCTGAGCCTGCCTGGGGGGCTGACCCTTAATCAATGTCATCCACAGGTCACTCGAAGATGAATTCCACTTCGGCGATTTCGTAGGGGCTGAGGGCGATGCGGGCTTCGTTTTGGCTGGTTGTCAGCCAGGCGGACAGTTCGCCGCCGAGGGTCAATTTCCGGGCGGCGGACAGCGGGGCGTACCAGATCAGCG
>PNLE01000212.1 GCA_013822855.1 Planctomyces sp. | reverse complement strand
CCTCAACGGACAACGGCTTCAATGTTCCGGCGTCACACAGGTGGCGGATGCGATGTGCATCGCCAGCCTCCCCACCGCGACCTCCGCATCCGAACCTGCGGTCCAACGATTTCTTTGCATGATCGGCAAGTCCCAGACGGTGCAGCGAACGGGCTCGGCGGCTCTCAATCTCGCCTATCTGGCGGCGGGACGGATCGAGGCCTTCTGGTCGTCCAGCCTCAAGCCGTGGGATATGGCCGCCGGAGTCCTGTTGGTGCGGGAAGCGGGGGGAACGGTGACCAAGTTGGGTGGCCAGCCGTTCGACTTGTATCATCCCGAAATCCTGGCTTCGGGCACGGATGTGCTGCAACAGGAAATCATCGAGACTTTTTCGCGTTTGCCAGACTGACATTCTGCACACACTCGGAATCTTCCGGGAATTCTCCCTGCAGCGGCGTATCATGGAGAAACCTAGTCATGGCCATGATCAACCATTGGCAGGAATCGGTTTCCAGAAAACTGTCGAGTTGATCCAGATATCGACACGTTCATCTTCCAATTCTTCATCCCATCCCCAATCGGCAATTCCCGTCACGGCCTTCCCGAAGAGAGTCCAGGATTGAACTCTTCCGCTCCCATCGCAGGTGACTCACCATTTGAAGTGGGCCGACACCGCCGTGAAGATTCACGCAAGCGGTGCGATTTTCGTTGGGTGTTGCTCTGCTGGCTCGCGGTGGTCGCGTATTCCTCGACAGGACTGGCCGCACAGGTTCCCTCCGTTCCCAGTGCCACAGAAAATCCACCAACCACCGTGGAGTCCTCGCCTGGTCAAATCGTCACTTCACCCGCGATCCCCAGATCAGGGGCACCGCCCCAACCACCTGTGGAAGGATTGCAATCGACAGCTGCCAAATCCGCCGACGACGATGCCATTCTGAAATCGATCCCGGCTGAGATCGTCTACCTTCCCAACGCCTCCGGCACACTCGTCCCCGTGCCTGCGGGTGGAACCGTCGAAGGGTATGTCGAGTGGCTCCGCAAACAGCGCGAGAAACCAGAGGATGGAAAGATCCGCTGGAGTGTCGGTTCGGTGGAAGTGACGGGAGTCGTCGATGAGGAGCAGGCCCGGCTCAAGATCCAGTTTGTGATCGATATCATCAGCCCCGGCAGTCCCTTCTCGATCGCCTTGGGGATGAATGAAGCCACCCTCACCAATATGAAACACACCGGCGAAGGAAAACTTCTCTTCGGTGGATTCGACCGAGACGAAGGCTACCGCTGGTGGGTGGCGGGGAGTGGTCGCCACGAACTGGAGGTGGATGCCGTCGTTCCACTCAAGAAGCAATCCGCCTCGACAAGACTGCTGTTGAGTCTCCCCGCATCGGCCGTAAGCCACCTTTCCCTGAAGATTCCCCAAACCGACCTCACCATCAAGACATCGGAATCCTTCAC
This sequence comes from Planctomyces sp., assembly GCA_013822855.1. GTDB lineage: Bacteria > Planctomycetota > Planctomycetia > Planctomycetales > Planctomycetaceae > Planctopirus. Next base: position 7,419 of record PNLE01000212.1, on the reverse strand, counting down.
CCAGGAATCAACGAAGGACTCACCCGCCTCCACATTGGTCGATGCCTACGGCTTCGGATCCCGCTTGGATGTCCTGTGGCAGACCGCCGCGACGTTGGCGACGGAATCGAACCTCGAATCCTCCACCATCATCACGGCCCGTGTGAATTCGGATTCGTTCGTTCTCGACGCGGTCCAGAGGCTGCGAGTCTCGCCGGGCACCGCCACGCAAGTGGCGTTGCGGCTTCCGAAGGACTTCGAACTGGTCACGCTGGAGGGGCGCGAGTACCGCGAGCATTCGCTCGATCCCGCGGCACCCCATCGGGTGGTCATTTCGCTGGCTCCATCGACGACAGGCCTGGTGACGCTCAACTGGACCGCCCGCCGCGACATCAAATTGGGAAAAGCCGTCTCCATACAAGGCTTCCAGGTGGAAAAGGCGCGGCGGCAGAACGGAGAGATCGGCCTCATCGCCAGCGACGGCATTCAACTCGCGATCGACGACCTCCGCAGCCCGCAGATGGTGCGGATGACGGTGGCGGATTGGCAGGCCCAGCATGCCGGCGGCCAGGTGGTGCGGGCCTATCGCTTCTTCGGACAAGGTTTCCAGCTCAATCTGACACCCCAGCCGGTGACACCGTATGTCGTGTGCGAGCCGCAGATCTTCCTGTCGTCCGCGACGGACGAACTGAAGCTGGAAGCCGTCTATCCCGTGGAAGTCTACCGGGGTCGCATCAGCTCGCTGGTTCTCCACTGGCCGGGATGGCAGCGTCAGAACTGGGTGATCGAAGCGATCGAGCCCCGCGGCCCGGTGGTGGAATCGTTCATCGCCGGTGTGGAAGCCGGACGCGGAAGGATCGTCGATCCCGGTTCCACCCAGACGGCAAGCGGGGATTCCGAGGCGGAGGGAGTGGCGTCGAATCTCACCATCAACTTTTCCTCCCCGCGCGACGAGCGGTTCACCTTTCGGCTGCGTGCCCGCCGGGTCATCGAACCCTCCGTGGAGCAGTTGATCACGGTTCCCATGCCACTCGACTCCGCGCAGGTTCCCGCCACGCTGATCGTCTCGAACAGCGAGAACGTCGAGCACACCCTGACCACCACCAGCGGCGTCCCCTTGCGTTCCCCTCAGGCCAGCAGCACCGCCGATCTACTCTGGCCCGCCGGACTGAGCAAATCGCGGCACGCCATCTACCGCCTTCCGGCGGAGCTCAACGATCTCCGCCTGACAATCCTGCCCCAGTCGCGTAAGGTGACAGGCACATCGAAGACTTCGATCCTTCTGGAAGGTCGCCAGCTTCTTGTCGAACAGACTCTGCAACTCAAGGTGCAATACGAGCCCCTGTCGGTCATGCCGCTCAAGATTCCGGAGGAGATCGTCGACACCTGCGAGTTCCGGGATGCCGCCGGTGAGATCCTTACCGGAGAGTGGGGCGAACTCCTCCCTTCGGGTCATCGGGAACTGCAACTCAAATTCCGCAACCCCGTTCTCGGCGAGACATGGGTGAAGGCGAGCCATCTGGTGCCGCTCTCCGACAAATCCTCCAAGATCGAGCCCATCAATCTCAAGCTCGTCATGCCCGTCGACTTCGCCACATCGACGGCGACAGTCGAGTATCCACGGGGTCAGGCCCTGGTTCCTTCGAGTTCGTCGCCGGGTTGGAGACTTGCCTCGTCCCCGGCCTCTCCCCACATCTGGACGACTGCCGAGGCCAAGGATTCAATCATTTTGCGTCTCGAGCCCGGGATCGAAACGGATGGCGACCGGCCCGAAGTCAACGAATGTCTGCATACCGTCACCGGCGATGAATCGGGCTCCCACTTCTGGACGACAAATCTGCTCCTCTCCTCCGCGGCCCCCAACCTCATTGTCGATCTGCCGGAAGATGCGGAGTCTCCCCGCTTCTTCTGGAACCGACTCGAAGTTTCACCCGTGGCATTGGCGACCAACAAACCCGACGTCAAAAGTTTCACCTTGCTCAGGCCACCCGGAGGCTCATCGGCTGGAAACACCTCCGGGCCGATTTCACCGGGTGCCGATCCAGCCCGCGCCGATCGAACGGATGGCCCGCGTGTCGCGCCGCTGCGACTGACGATCACCTGGCTCAGCCGTCCACTGCAAACCAACCGCTGGACGGGCGACATCCCCTTGATGGGCGCCCAATTGCCTTACGTGAATTGGTCCGGGCTGAGTTACTGGGATGTGCGACTTCCGGCCAACCAGTATCTCTTCAACCACTCACGAAAACTCACGCCCCTGTTCCGTTGGCAACGAAGTGGACTCTTCTGGTATCGCCAATCGCCGCCCACTCCGATCAGCGCCGCGCTGAGCGAGGGACTGGCGCTGGTCTCCGAGCCCCTCTCCGAAATTTCAGTGGCGAACATTTCGGGAGGGCAGCAAGTCGTCGAGCGGAATCGCTACTTGTTCACGGAATTCGGACGGCCCTCCCGTCATGACGTGGCGACGATCAGCATGCCGCTGATCGTGTTCTTCGGTGCCGGGATCTCTCTGGTGGCTGGCTTTCTGATCCTGCGTGTGCCGGCCTTGCGGCAGACTATGCCGCTGCTGGTGGCGGCCTTCGGCCTCTCGATCTTCGGCCTGTTCCAATTGCCGATTCTGCAGCTTTTGGCCCAGCCGGTGATTGTCGGCCTGTTGTTCCCGCTGCTCGCCATCTTGCTCGAGCGATGGGCTGCCTATCGGCAAGGGGAATCGATTCTGACCCTATCGACGGAATCCAAAGACAGCTTCAGAGTCTCCAATCATGAACCGGCGATGACAGCGCTCTTCGCGAGCGAAGAATCGACGCAATACCGCCGCCCGCAATTGTCTCCCGTCCCCGAGGCGGATCCGGAGTTCACGCCGTGATCCGGATCATCCCCTGGGTGCTGATCTTCACGTTGGGAATTCTGTTGTGGGCCGCCTCCCCCGCGGCTCAAGCCGATGATACCGGTTTGCGCCGCATCGATGTCCCGGCGGATCAACCCGATCAATGGCCGAAGGGTGTCTGGTCCGCTGTGCCGAGGGAGGAGTTCACGCGGTGGATGGAAATCATCGCGTCCCGCAAGTCCCAACCGACCCGCAGTCGACTCTCGCGGGCCGACTACGAGTTCCGGATCGTCGACGGGCGGCTGGAAGGCTCGTTTGAAATCACCCTCTCAGGCAACACGCCCGAAAAAGGGGAACTTGTCGACCTGACCCCCGTGACGTTGCCATTGAAACGACTCCAATGGAAAAGCGGCGACCCGGCGGTCTTCGGTTTGGCCGCCGATCAAAGGCAGTACCTGTGGGTTGATGGACAAAAGCGAGTCGATGAGGATCGACTCGTAGGTGAGTGCGTCCTCACCGGAGCCGCACTCCCGCAAAGCATGTTCTTCAATCTTTCCCTGTTTCCGGCTGACCTGTCCGAGCTTCGATTGAAGGTTCCGGAAGGTTATCAACTGTCGTCGAGCGCCGGTGTGATTGTTCGAGGGCCCGACGCAGCCAACGGACAGCAAACCGTCTCCTCCATCCGCCTGGCGGGGACATCCGAATGCGAGGTGTCGCTGACGAGGGCTATCGAGAAGCGCGATTCCACCGAGAGGTTGCTCTACGAGGAGGATCTCGCCGCCATCATTCGTGAGGACGAACTTCGTTTTCTGACCACGTTGATCGTGGAGGTTCCCGAGCAGAGAACCGTCGAAAAACTGCGGTTCGCACTTCCGGACAACTTCGAGCTGATTTCCGCGACATTGGGGGCGGACACGCCGCTGAAGTTCTCGCGGGATTCGGCCTCGAAGGACATAGCCCCCAACACCGGTTCGGGAATCGTCATTTCGCTTCCGTCACCCATGACGGGGAGACTCAGGGCCATTCGACTGGAAGGGACGCAGCCGGGCACCGCGCTCCCGCAGGTGACCATCCCCCAAATTGATCTGCAAGACGCGACATTGCTGCGCGGCCGCACCACGATCACCGTCGTTTCCCCCCTCCAGATGCGGGGCGTGGAGCAGGAGGGCTACCGCGAATCCGGGCCGCTCACCATGACCGCCGACGGGGAGGTCTTCACGTTCGACCGCCAACAGGCGCGGGCAAGGCTCAAGTTGGAGATCCGGCGGCCGATCCCGAGATTCACCGCATCCTCCACCACGCTCGTGCATGGCGAAGTCGACCACTGGAGGATTCGCAGCCACATCGACTGGTTCGTTTCGAGCGGATCTCTGCAGCAGACGACCATCACCATTCCCCCCGAATGGCAGGTGACCCAAGTGCTCGGCGACGACGAAGGATCCCGACTCGCGGACTGGGAAGTTCAGAGGGACGGCACGCGCGCCTCGTTGTTGCAGATCGAATTCGCACTGCCGGGCATTCCCGGTCAGCCGCGACGTGTCAGCATTTCAGCAAGTCGATCGTTTGCGACCACTCCGAAGCGGCTCCCCATCCCCTCCCTCAAACCCACCAATGCCGAATCGACGGAGTATCTGATCGGCATTCGTGCGGAGTCCGCCGGCAGACCCACGCCCGCCGCGAACTCGCGGTTTGAAACCACCACGCTGCCCGCCACGCCCGATCCGAGAATTCTCAGGGATGTCAGACAACTTTCCATCAGTCTGACACCCCAGGATTTCCTCTGGTTTCGCGCGAACGATCCGCAAACGGCCGGCGATATCGAGTTCCGCTCCCACCTCACGCCCCTGGATGTGACGGCGACAGTGCTGGCCCGCACCCACGACTCGCCCCTGCTCGAGCACTACGTCATCGATGTCGAGGCGGACGGCTCCACACCCAAGGAGTTGCTGGTCTTCATCACCGAGCCAGGCGACGACATCCCCTGGTCGGCGATTCATTCCGGTACGAACAAACCTCTTGCAGCTCAAAGAGCCCCGCGGGCTCTCTACGCCGAGTGGGGATACCCGGAAACAGGCGAGTTGTGGCAGATTTCGCTCGGCGGGGCGGCTGGCAGGAAGGTTCGCATCCAGGGTTCGAGGCAGCGTCCATTGGAAGACGCCGTGATCGGTCTGGCCTTTGTGCCCCATGCCTCGCGGTTCCGAGGACGGGTCGCGCTGGCCTGGCCCAACGATGGCACGATGAAGGTCAACACCACGTTGAGCGATCCTTGGGAAACGCCCGATGCCGACTTGCTCGCGCTGTTTGATGCCGAAGCGGGCGATTCCCCAGCTGCTGACACGACACCCCTTGCAGCCACGGGAACCGCCGGCAGTCCGGAGGCTTCGGTCTCCTTGATGAAGCAGCAATTCTGGGAGTATCGCGGCCTCGATTCACAGCTTTCGTTGACGACGCTGAACAAGAGCGAGAACCCCTCCGAGCAGCCGCCGGCGCAGTTGCATATCAGCGCTCAAATCCCCGCGACCCTCGGCGGCGAGTGTCGGTACCACTTCGAGTATCGCCTGCCAAGTAATCGGCAGGCTTCCCTCGCCGGACTCAGGCTTCCCGACGGACTGACACTGCGTTCGCTTCGCTGCGACGGCCAAGTCATCCCTTCCGAAATTCTCTCATCCGGGGCTTCGTCCGAACGGGACGCCATCCTGTGGAACCGACTGGAGATGGATTTCAGCGGCCCACTGGAAAGCCGGTGGCTTCACCAAACTGTTCCGCTGGCCATTCCCCAAGTACCGGTCACGATCCTGTGGGCCACCTTGACTCTGCAGGTGCCTTCGCAAGTCGAAGTCGCCGATGTTTCTCCCCCTTGGTACGCCTCTCAATTCGCGCCCCCCGGCTGGAGCGAACGGTGGTTCGGCCCGCTCAGCCGCAGCGACTCCCAGCCGATCTTCGACCCCATGGGCCGCGCGATCTCCTGGATGATCTCCGGTGACCAAGCTGCGGTAATGACGATGCCCAACACCACGCGTGCGAAACCCAATTCCCGCGATCAGCGATGGAAGACATTGACATTCTCATCGCCATCACAAAACCAATGGTCGACGGTCAACTTGAAAACTCGGGGGAATGAGCGTGGCCGGAACAATCTCCCGACCATGGAAAACTCCAGTGCACTGGGCGAAATCAACATTTCTTTCTGGAACATGACGGAGCTCCGCCGCACCTGCTGGGTGCTGCTTCTCGGGACGGTTCTCGGAGGAGTGTTTTGCATCTCCCTCGCTCCCCAGCGGGCAGTCTTCGCCTTGTTCCTCTCGGGAGTGGTGTTGGCGGTTGGGAATCCCTGGTTGGGGATGTTCGCTCAACCGCTAGCCGGATCCGTCCTTTCCGGCATCCTTCTGCTGCTGGTGATCCCCCCGCGGTGGTGGCAATACCGCGATTCACCGGCGGTCAAGAATGCCATTCCCACCGGCAGCACTCAAAGCTACCGACTTCCCGCTGGCGCCATGGGAATACTCCCCAGCCTGGCCATGCTCTGGCGCATTGGCTTCGTCGTCACTCTGGTGGCCTGCGCGCTGATCGGCTCCCCGGTGGCGGCACAGATCAGCCCATCATCCAATCCCACCGGTTCGACCGGGAACCAGCCACCTGTCGACAACGGCAACACCTTGAAGCCGACGATACCTTCCGGTACGGAAGCAGGCCGGGAGGATGGGGCACCCGGAAACGATGGGGCTCATCGTGATTTGCTGGTTCCCGTGGATCGGGATGGTCAACCGTCGCGAACGCTGCCGCTGGTCTATCTTCATCCCCGGACAGCCGCCATGCTCAAGGCGTCGGCAACCGACACCCCCGCGCGGATCGATTCACTGGTCTCTCGATCACGCATTGTCGGGCAATCGAATCCAAACTCCATCGGTGCCCTGCGGGCCACTTACGACACTTGGGTGCTACCCGGACAAGACTCGCCGCAGCTGAAACTTCCCATGTCGGGCCGCTATCTGGGCGGACGAAACTCCGCCACAGTCGATGGCCAATCGGCGACCTTGCTTCCGTCAACAACGGGAGGGGAAGGGCTCTCCATTCCTTTGCCGTCACATGCCGGGGGATCGAACCCGGCCCTCCACGAAGTCGCCTTGGAACTCCGGGCGGCGAGGCGGGAAGTTCATGGCGACACGTTGTTCGTACTGCCGCTGATTCCCACCCTGCTTGCGGAACTGAACTGGCAAACCGGATCGTCGGACGATTCGCCGATCATCGTCAGCCCTCAAGTCGCTCAACCCTCCCCCGATGACCGCGCGGCAAGCATTTGGTTGGGTCCGACCGATCATCTCTGGCTCAAAGCCCCGGGGAATCCCGGCGTCGAATTGGCCACCTCGCATCGTCCCGCAAGCGAAGGAGCGTCAAAGTTGGAGAGCGTCGACATGCGGGCGATGATGTCTGTCGATCATGTCTCAATCAGCCACCACAGTCGGCTTTGGCGCAGAGCGGACGCTGGCACCCTGACAATGCCCATCCCCGCCGATGCCGTCATCCGCTCGATCCGCGCCGATCGAATGCTCAACTGGTATCGCAAGGCAGGGATCGACCATGACACGCTGACCATCGAATTCAAGGGGGCGTCC
>PNLE01000211.1 GCA_013822855.1 Planctomyces sp. | reverse complement strand
CACCGCCGCCGTAACCGCCACCATATCCGCCGCCACCACCACCGTAGCCACCGCCTCCTCCGCCACCGCCATACCCGCCTCCGCCGCCCCCACGTTCCTCACGTGGACGGGCTTCGTTCACAGTCAGCGTCCGGCCTTGGAATTCAGCACCGTTCATGGCTTCCACGGCGCGTTCGGCGCCATCGCTCATCTCCACAAATCCAAATCCCCGTGAACGACCCGTCTCACGGTCCGAGACCACCTGCGCCCGGGCCACAGTGCCGTGCTCGGAGAACGCTTCCCGCAGGTCGTCCGCAGTCGTGTTGTAAGGCAGGTTTCCAACATACAAATTCTTGGCCATGGTCTTCCTTTGCGAACCCTCCCGGGTTCCCGAACAGATACTCGAAATTTCTACTGACAGTTGTTTGATCCCGTCGCGAATCCACGGCGGAATGGGAAAGACTTCAAACGAGTGAAAATCAGACCGCGAACGCCTGCTTGGAAACCGTCTCACCTCGACCCGACCGAGAAAGAACCGACGCCATGCACCAAAACGCGCTCAGATGCTTGCGGACTCGCCACGACCATCCACCGACCCGAGGGCAGCCGGTCATGAGCCGTTTTCACACTTATCCGCTTCGCTCTTCGTCTCCCGGCAAAGGGGGACCGTACCCCCCTCCACCACATTTCTTATCGCACTTTCCTCAAAAAGATTAAAGCCCTTTCGGCGAAATTTCGGTGTACCCACGCGACGCCCTCCCGACAACACTTTTTCCACCGTCAAGTGACCTCGTCAATCAACCGCACAGAACCCCGACCAGCCACGAATTCACTTCGATCGGCCCGCCTTATCCGAAGCTCACCGGCAGAGGTGATTCCCTCGCAGATCCCACGAACGGGCAATGATCCGGAAATGGTTTCAGGTGGAATCCACTCGACCGGGCAATCCGTCAGAATGCAGTAATCCGGCCATCGCTCGCCGACGGAAGGACTGGCAGCCGCCCCTGTCGATTCCTGGATCACCCGCAATTCTCCAAACACCCGCAGGCAGACCTCCTTGGCAAAGTCAAACAACGGAACGGCCTCGTAGGGAAACAGATCCTGCATGGTGATCGCGGGACGGTCGAACGAGACATGAGCCTGCGGTATGTCGTTGTTCACGTTCACGCCGATCCCCACCACCACCCGACTCAGCGGCCTGCTCGAGGAAACATGCTCGATGCTCCGGGGCGTCTCCACGAGAATTCCGGCGATCTTCCGGCCATCCGCATAGACGTCGTTCGGCCATTTGACACCAATGCGGCCCGAAGGACTGAACGCACGGATCGCATCGCAGACAGCCATTCCGCTGGCCAGCGACAACAGCGACCACTCCCGCCGGGGAAGGATCACCGTGTCGATCTCCAGGATCAGCGACAACGTGAGCGATCCCGTGCCGCTCAACCACGATTTGCCCGAACGCCCACGCCCCGCCGTTTGATGAATCGCCCAGATCACGGCGGGCACGGGTTGTTCCGCCTCTCCGGCGATTTCCAGCGCGCGGGTGTTGGTGGACGGCAACGACTCCCAGATCTCCGCATCCAAGAGGGAAGTTCCGGCCAGCAGCCGTTCTCGCCATACCGGTGCTTCGCTGCGAAAGTCCAACGGAAATCCGATCACACTCGAATGAAAATTCGATCCGTCCTTCATCGATCGTGACATGGATCAAGCTGAAAGAGTATCGCCGAGGATCATGTTCCCCCGCGCGACAACTCCTGGCAACCGAGTTCTCATCGCCCGCAGCTCAGGATCCTCGTGCGGCGGAAGCGACCACCGGCGACGGCGAAATCCGCCGGAGCCTTCCCTGCATCAACGACAAGCGGTTGCTCCGACGAACTTAAACGGGGGTCGATGGATTTTGCATGAAGATTGACGTCGGGAGGGATCGATCCGTACTCTGAGAGAACTGTAGGAAGGATCTCTGCCGTGCGTTTGACGACTTTCCATCGACATCATCCATGGGCGACCCTCTGCCGGGTTTTGCTCGCGGTGTTGTCGTTGCAGGCGTCCGTCTCCTGGGGCCATCAGCACTCCAGCGATTCGGCCGATCTGGCCGAGCACATTGCCCGCTTCCATTCCCACGACAGCCATGCCTGGGACTTGGGACTGCACTGGCACTTCACGCTTCCCGGCACCGCCGGTGAATCGCCGGAACATCAGGAGTCGCCCCAGCAGTTGCTTCCCTGCCTGGTGTCGCATGAGGTGATTGATCTTCACGGAGATCAACAAGCGCGCAGCGGCTGGTTGGAATTGAGTTTCCACGGCACAGCCACACGCGCTGGAAATGGCTTCATGCCATGGTCGCGCTGGAAATACAGCCCGCCTGTATCGAACTGGGGTCGCACCACGTCCCATGTTCTGCTCGGCCATCTGGTCTGCTAGCGCCATTCTGCCAGCGGGATGTGATCTCGTCGCATTGAAGCTGCCCGGCGCCTGACGGCAAGCCTCTCCTTGCACGTCATGCCTCCTGACAATCCCCGAGTCGCCGATCAGCGCCATTCCGGTGCGTGATTCGTCAGCGGCTCAACGGCGCGTCATTTCCATCGCCATCACCACACGCGGGATGGCCGCCAGCACGGTGAAGCGATTCCGTCGGCGAATCGTTTTCCCACCCCGTGATTCGCCGGGTTTTCTCATTTCTATTTGGCAATTGTCCCTAGGAGTTCCGCATGAAATCTCCTTCCAACCTTGTGGCGAAAATCACTTTGCCCCTGCTGGTGGTCTGTGGTCTTGTCGGTGGAGCGATCTTCTTTTTCCGACCCTTTTCGGGTGAATCAAAACATCCAGCGTCCACTGGGAAAGAGCAGCCGCTGCATGACGCGAACCTGACGGAAACCAACCGCGACCACGCGGCGGGAAACTTTGCACCAATTGAGTTTCCCGAGGAAATGTGGAGTTCCGCCGGTCTAAAGGTGGCGCCGGTGGAATTGGCACCATTGCCGGAATCGGTCTCGCTGACAGGCAAGGTCGCACTCAATGAAGACAAACTCGCGCATGTCTTTCCCCTGGTAGATGGCCGGGTGGATGAGGTCCGGGTTCGCTTCGGGCAACGAGTGAAGAAGGACGACCTTCTTGTTGTCGTGCAGAGCAAGGAGGTCGGCCAGGGAATGCTGCAACTCTTCCAGGATCGGCTGCGTCTGGAATTCGCCCTCTCGAAAGACCGCTGGACGCAGGAGATCGGCCAGAACACGTTGACGCTCATCGAGATGATCCGCGCGGGATCATCGATCGAAGCCATCGAACAAGCCCTCAAGGACCGCACGATGGGCGAGTACCGCGAGAAGCTGATAAGCGTCTATCTCGCTTCGATCAAGGCGCAATCGCATCTCGAGCGATTGACGCCGCTCTCGGGAACCGGTGCCATTCCGGCGCGTCAAATCCTCGAAGCGGAGTCGGATGTCAACGCCACCAAGGCGGGTTTGCAGTCGCTTTTGGAGCAGATTTCCCAGGACACGATTCAAGCGACACGACTCTCCGCGCAGACCGTCAAGGAACTGCAAACCACCATCGCCATCACCGAGACGAACCTCAAAATCCTGGGCTTCCACGAGAAGGATCTCAAGGAGATCGATCCCGCCGAACATGGGGAACGACTGGCCCACTACCCGGTCACCGCACCGTTTGATGGCACGGTGATCTCCAAGGATGTGGTTCTGCTGGAGCGTGTGGGGCCGGAGCGGCAGATCCTCACCATCGCCGACCTCTCCACCGTCTGGGTGGCGGCCGACATCTATGAAACCCATCTGCCGATCCTCGCCCAATTGACGGATCAGAAGATCCGTTTGAAATGCGACGCCTGGCCCGGTCGCGAATTCGAAGCCACCATTTTCTACACGGGAGATGTCGTGCAGGAGTCGACGCGCACGCTCTCCCTGCGGGCGCTCGCCGATAACGGCGAAGGACTGCTGAAGCCGGGGATGTTCGTGACCATCGACCTGCCCAACCTCAACACTTCCGAAGTCCTCCAGGTGCCGCTCTCGGCGATTCAGGATTTCGAAGGCCGCAACTTCGTTTTCGTGCAAACGAAGGACGGGACGTTTCGACGCCAAGACATCGTTCAGGGGCGTCGCAATCGGGAAGCAGTCGAGGTGACTTCGGGAATCGACAAGGGCGACCTTGTGGTGACGAACGGTGGCTTCGCCCTCAAGTCCCGCATGCTCGCGGAGCTTCTCGCGGAATAGGAGGCTCCAAGGTTCTTCACCTCGCTTTATGTGCTCACCTTGCCCAGTCGACAGCGTCCAGCAGACATCGCAGCGAACTTCGCTGCTTCAGGAATCTTCCCGATGGTCAGTCATGTCATTGAATGGTCTCTTGAGAACCGCTTCATCGTGATGCTGCTCGCGGTGGTGCTGCTGGGTGCGGGCGTCGTCTCCGCTTCCCGGCTTCCCCTGGATGCCGTGCCGGATCTCACCAACGTGCAAGTGCAGATCCTCACCGTCTCGCCCGCACTGGGCCCGGTGGAGGTCGAGCAGTTCATCACCTTCCCGGTCGAAAACGCGATGAGCGGCCTGCCGAAAGTCAGCGAAATCCGCTCGATCAGCCGCATCGGCCTCTCGGCGGTGACGGTCGCCTTCCAGGACGGGACGGATATCTACTGGGCCCGCAATCTCATCAACGAACGTCTGCAACAGGCCCGCTCGAACATCCCGCCCGGCATGGGGGATCCGCAAATGGGCCCGATCGCCACAGGGATGAGCGAGATCTACCAGTTCGAAGTCCGCTCCAAGAAAGGGTTCAATCACAGCCTCATGGATCTGCGGACGATTCTCGACTGGCAAATCGCTTTCCAGTTGCGAAGTGTTCCCGGTGTGATCGAAGTCAACACGTTCGGCGGGGAGCTCAAGACCTACGAGATTCAGGTAAATCCCCACAAACTGCTCAACTTCGGCATCAGCCTCAGCACGATCTTCAAGGCACTCGAAGAGAACAACGCCAATGCGGGCGGCGGATACATCGCCCACGGTTCGGAACAACGTCTGATTCGTGGCGAGGGCTTGGTCTCCTCGTTGGACGACATTCGCCGAATCGTGCTTGAGAATCGCGGCGATGGAACCGCGATCCGCATCTCCGACGTCGCCGACGTTCAATTCGCGCCGATGTTGCGTCAGGGGGCCGTGACACGCGACGGCGACCGCGAAGCCGTCACCGGCATGGTGATGATGCTCATGGGGGGCAATTCCCGGCAGGTCGTCGCCGATGTGAAACAGAAGATCGAATCGATCGAGAAATCCCTGCCGCCAGGGGTCTACATCGACACCTTCTACGACCGCACCGAACTCGTCGAAAAGACGATCCACACCATCGCCGAGAACATCGGCGTGGGCGTGGCCTTGGTGATCATCATGCTCTTCCTCCTGCTGGGGGATGTCCGCGCCGGTTTGATCGTGGCCGCCGCCATTCCTCTTTCCGCGATGTGCGCACTCATCGCCATGTACCTCGCCGGCGTTTCCGCGAATCTGATGAGCCTGGGTGCGGTCGACTTCGGCGTGATCGTCGATGGGGCCGTGGTGATGATCGAGAACGCCGTCCGCACCTCCAGCCGATACCTGCGAACTACCGGACATGACCGCGTGCCGAAGTCGGTCTTCAAGGAGTCCGCCAAGGAAGTGGGGACACCCATCTTGTTCGCCGGGCTGATTGTGATCATCGTCTTCCTGCCGATCCTCAGCCTCGAAGGGGTGGAAGGGAAGATGTTCCGCCCCATGGCGTTCACATTCATGTCGGCCTTGACCGGGGCGCTGATCCTCTCGGTGACGGTGATGCCCGTGATGGCTTCACTGTTCCTCGCCCGGCGAGTCAGCGCGACGGACACGTTTCTCGTTCGTTGGTTGAAGACGGGATACGAACCCCTCTTGAACTTCTCGATGGCGCGGCCGGTTCTCATGCTCGGCGGATCCGCCGTGGTCTTCGCCATCAGCCTGCTCGTCGCCACTCGCTTCGGCGTCGAGTTCGTCCCCAAGCTCGACGAAGGGGATCTGGCGATCCAGGCGACAAGACTTCCCAGCGTCTCGCTGGAGACCTCCATCGAGATGACCAAGGCCATGGAGCGGACACTCCTCAAGTTCCCACAGGTGGAGTCGGTCATCTCCAAGAGCGGCCGCCCCGAAATCGCCAACGACCCGATGGGCGTCCATCAAACCGATGTGCTGGTCCGCATGAAACCCGTGCACGATTGGCCCGAGCACATCACCAAGAATGAACTGATCGAAGCCATGCAGTCGGCGCTCGAATTGGCCGTTCCCAGCAACTCGTTCAGCTTCACGCAACCCATCGAATTGCGCGTTCAGGAACTCGTGGCCGGGGTTCGCTCGGATATCGGCCTTAGTCTGTTCGGCGACGATCTCGAAACGCTCAAGACCGAAGGGGACAAGATCGTGCGCGCGTTGAGCCAGGTTCCCGGTGCCGCCGATGTGCAGGCGCAGCAGGTCGCGGGCCTTCCCTACCTGCGGGTCATCATTCGCCGCGACGCGATCTCGCGTTACGGCATCAACTCGAGTGATGTGTTGGCTGCTGTGAGTAGCATCGGCGGAGTTCCTGTGGGCGAAGTCTTCGAAGGTCAACGGCGTTTTCCCATGCAGGTTCGGCTGGCCCCCGAATGGCGGATGGACACCGACCAGCTCAAGAACCTCAAAATCTCCGACCCCCAAGGGCGGCAGATCCCCATTTCGCAACTCGCCGATATCCGGATGGAGGACGGGCCCTCCGAGATCAGCCGCGATGCCATCCGGCGGCGGTTGCTCATCCAGTGCAATGTACGGGGCCGCGATCTGGGGGGCTTCGTGGCCGAGGCGCAACAGGTTGTCGGCGAGCAGGTGCCTTTGCCGTCGGGCTATGCCCTCGAATGGGGCGGACAATTCGAGAACCTTCAGAAAGCGTCACAGCGGCTGATGATTGCTGTTCCCGTGGCACTCTTCCTCATCTTCTCGCTCCTCTATGTCACGTTCAGTTCGGTCAAGCTCACCTTGCTGATCTATCTCAACGTCCCCATCGCCGCGACAGGTGGGATCTTCGCCCTCTGGCTGCGCGACATGCCGTTCTCCATTTCCGCAGGAGTGGGATTCATCGCCCTCTTCGGGATCGCGGTGATGAACGGTGTCGTGCTGATCGAGCATATCCGCCATCTGCGGGAGCATGGCCACGATCAAAAATCCGCCGTTGTCACCGGAGCCATGGATCGGCTGCGTCCCGTGTTCATGACCGCCATGTGCGGTGCCCTGGGCTTCGTGCCCATGGCGATTTCCGGCAGTGCTGGGGCGGAGGTGCAAAGGCCGTTGGCCACCGTGGTGATTGGCGGACTCATCACCTGCACGGTTCTCACACTCCTGGTGCTCCCCGCGATCTACCGCTGGTTCGATCATGAACCGGAGCGGGAAACAGACGCCGACAGGCAACCCGCCGTCAATCACACTCCGAATGTGGTTGCAGTTCCTTGAAGAGGGTGGGGGATTGAAGCGGCATCATCGATCCCTCTGGAATGATCGAATCACAAACGCCGATAGCGAATCTGGGAAGTTTTGGCAGGGAGGCCAGAATGAATTGTCGAGATAAAAAACGTTTCAATCGGGCAGAGTTTGACGGCGGATTCTTCTGCCGTTCCATGATTTTCGTGACAGCGATCGCCGTAGCGCAGATTTCGCCGCTTCACGTCGATGCCTCCGAGCCAGCCAAACGAGGCAAAATCCTCAGCTGGTTCAAACCAGGCAAGGTGGCCGCCAAGGCAACCGCCGAAGAATCTCCGGCAAAATCCGCCGCCGCTCCGAGGGATGCATACCCAAACAACGAAGACGCGGCAGTCATCCAATTCGTGTCGGCTCAATCGCCTGACCCGGCGCTTCCCGCGCAGCCACGGCCAGCCAATCCTCCCGCGCCAGGAACGGAGGAGAGCATTCTCGACGACACCTCCTCCAGCTATGAAATCCCCCCCGGCGTCATCGCGATGCCGACATCCGGGGCCTCTGACGAACTCTCGCTCGATGTGTTGACGTCTCTGGCGGATACCCATCATCCCCGTTTGACAGCGGCGTATCGGAAAATCCAGGCCGCTCAGGGACGAACCGTTCAAGCCGGTCTCTACCCCAACCCCCGGCTCTCCGCGTCGTCGCCGCAAATCGACGGCAACGAAAGCCAATACAACGGTTTCGTCTCCCAGGAAATCGTCACCGCGGGCAAGCTCAAACTTAGTTCGGCCGCCGCCCAAACCGAGATCACGCAGGCCCAATACGCTTGGCAGCAGGAACGCTTCGTCGTCCTGACAGATCTTCGCCAGAAGTACTATTCAACCCTCTCTGCCCAACGACGGGTGGAGATCCTGGAGAACCTGGTCGTCATCGCCAGTCGATCTCAGGAAATCTCCGTCAAATTGTTCGAAGCTGGGGAAGGGGCCCGGGCCGATACCTTACTGCTCGACATCGAACGCCGGCGTGCCGAAGTCGCCCTCAAGAATGCCCAGACCACTTATGAAGTCGGCAAGCGTCAAATTGCGATCCTGATCGCCATGCCCGAGTTGACCATCGAGCGGCTTGCGGGCGATCTGGATGTGGCGGTCCGGCCCTATCAGCTTGAGGAAGTCCGTCTGGCGGCTTCCACGTTCCATCCCCGGGCCAGCATCGCCCGGCTGGAGATTGAGCGGACGGCCCGGCTGTTGCAGCGCGCTCGCGTCGAACCGGTTCCCAATTTCGATGTCATGGGCGGCTATCAAAGGCAAATCGGCGTTCCGGCGGCGAACCAGGGCCTTTTCCAGGTGACGATGTCCATCCCGCTCTGGAACCAGAATCAGGGCAACATCTACGAGGCCGAAGCGAATCTCTCCGGCGCGCGGGCCGATCTTCAGAACACCGAATTGCAGCTCTCAAATCTCGCTGCACAGGCCTTCGCCAACTACGAAACCGCCGGGCAACT
>PNLE01000210.1 GCA_013822855.1 Planctomyces sp. | reverse complement strand
AGAAGCAAGACCTGCGCGAGCTGTTGCCAGGGGCTCAGTTGATCCTTGGCCTCCTTGCCGCCGGTGGTCGCTTTCGCCGACTGGACGAACTCGACAGCCAGCCGTTTCTCCTCGGGTGTCGGTGCTCGACTGAGCACGCGGGCGTAGAGTTCATTGACCGCCTTGTCGTCCTGGGTCTTGATGGAATCGGCCAGCGACTTCGTCTGCTCCATGACGAAATCGGAGTTCAGAAAGAACAGGGCCTGCTGCGGCACCGTTGTTTGCGGTCTAGAGGGGGCGCTGGAATCGGGGTCGGCAAAGTCGAAGGCGCGGAACATGCCCGGCAGGTCGTTGCGGTTGACCATCGCGTAGACCGTGCGGCGACGTTCGGTCGGGCTGGTCAAATCGGCGAAGGGTCGCCCTCCGGTCGCCAAGTCGAGGTTGCCGGAGACATAGAGCATCGAATCCCGCATCGCTTCGAGGCTAACGCGCTGCCGGGGCATGTAGCTCAAGAGGCGGTTCTCGGGATCGATCGACGCCACTTTCGGTGCGGGAAAGCTGGTCTGACGATAGACGGCAGATTTCAGGATCAGCCGGTGCATAGCCTTCACGGACCAGCCCGACTTGATGAATTCCTTGGCCAGATAATCCAGCAACTCGGGGTGGGTCGGCGGTTCACCGCGGACACCGAAGTCGCTGGCGGTACGCACCAATCCCTGCCCGAAATGCTGTTGCCAGATACGGTTCACCATGACACGGGCGGCTAGCTCTTTGGAGTCTCCCGTGATTGACTGGGCCAGTTCCAACCGGCCGCTCCCCTTCTTGAAGGGCTGGGCATCGGGCTTGAGCACCTTGAGGAACTGCCTAGGAACTTCATCGCCTTGACGACCGGGGTTGCCTCTCTGGAAGACGCGTTGGCCGCCGATCTTGTCTTTATCGAGCATCACCATCGCGCGGGGCGGGGCGCCAGGTGCGGTCACCTTAAGTTCTTCAACATGTTTACGCTTGGCCCGCAGCTCGTCGTTCATCGCCCGGTCGAAGGCTTGGCGACCTTCATCCAACTTCCAGCTGGTGGGCGAGTTGTCGCCGTAGAGCACCAACCGCAGTTGCTCGCGCGGTTCTTCGAGGAAGCTCTTCGCGTCGGGCGAGGTCTTAAGCTGTTCAGCCCAAGCTGCGCCGATCTCGCGGAAGAGGTCGCCATACAGCCGTGCCAGGTCGTAGATGTTGGCGGGCTTCTTGTCATTCAGCTTCTGGAGGACGAGCGGATGGATCGGCTTTCGTGCGTCGCCCTCGGCACCGGCCTTCTTGATCAGCTCATCGAGTTTGGCGGGAAACTCTTCCTTCTTGACGCCAAACGTGTCGTACCACACACCGAAGACCAACTGGTTCTGATCTCGCTTCGAGTTGAGCCAGTCGCGCCAGCGGCCGACCATCTTGGGTTGTGGCTCTTCGCCCTCGATCTTCATCTGGGCGTCGTCACGGGCGGGGGAGGACTGCTTCACGAGGAGTTGCAGAATCTCTCCCACGCGATGCCGCATTGAATGCTGCACTTTTTCGAAACCCTTGGCTTCGATCTCGTCGACCACTTTCTCCCGTTTGGCCAATTCCGCGAGAAAGTCCTTGTAAGCCTGGGATTCGCCGGGTTTGCCGATCTCGGGGAATTCCTCCGGTTCGTAAGAGGCCTGGAAGATTCCGTACATCCCGTAGTATTCGTTGATGGAAATCGGATCGAACTTGTGATCGTGGCAACGCGCGCATTGCACGGTCATGCCGAGAAACCCGCGCATCGTCACATCGATGCGATCGTCGATAATGTCGTGCGTGTTGTTGAGATATCTGCGGCCGGTTGTGAGAAATCCCAGTGCGGCGAGGTTCACCTTGTCGGGACCGGCGTCGAGCTGATCGGCCGCCAACTGGTACTGCACGAACTGGTCGTAGGGCAGATCTTTGTTGAACGCGTCGATGACCCAATCGCGGTACGTGTAGGCATACGGATAACGATGCTCGTCGGTGAAAACATAGCCCTTGGTGTCGGCGTAGCGGGCGACATCGAGCCAGTGACGGCCCCAACGCTCACCGTACCGGGGTGAAGCGAGCAGCCGCTCGACCAGTTTCGCTTCGGCATTGGAAGAAGAATCGGCGATGAACGCTTTGACTTCCTCGAACGTGGGGGGAAGGCCGTGCAGGTCGAACGTGACCCGGCGAATCCACTTGGCCCGATCCACTTGGGGATTGAGATCCAAACCGACTTCTTCCAACTTGGCGAGAAGGAACTGGTCGATGGGCGTCTTGATCTTGGCCCGTGATTTGACTTTGGGTGGTAGGGCCTGGCTGAAGGGCTGGAAGGCCCAATGTTTTTCCCGGGCCACTTGCGGATCACGCAGATTCGGACCGGCGTCGGTGGGCTCGCCTTCCTTCTTCGGCCATTTGGCACCCGCGTCGATCCAGGCCGATAGTTCAGCGATAGCGGCGTCGGAGAGCTTCCCTTTGGGGGGCATCTGAATGTCGTCGTCGCGATACTCCACCACCCGCTTCAGGCGGCTCTCTCCACTTTTGCCGACAACGATCAAGTGGCCGGAGTCGATTTTCGCAAAGGCATGAGCCGCCGAGTCGAGCCGTACGTTTGCCTCCTGCTTTTTCGGGCCGTGGCAATCGATGCAGTGCTCGACCAGAAGTGGGCGGATCTTGTTTTCGAAGTAGGCCTCGCTCGCCGGGTTGGCCGCATCCTCGCCGCACACTGCCGTGAGACTGGCCAGCATCGAAAGGGTGGTCAAAGTGCAGCAGAGCAAGGCCAGTCGCAAAGGCATGGGTATCACCGACGGCAGGGCAGGGGAGGCGAGGGATTACGGCGGGAATGACATCGACTCGCGTTGGCCACATGGATCGCCAGCCGCATCACATCAGTCATCTCCAATTAATTCTGTCGACATGCATGTCGATCGGCAAGGCAAAAATCGGCCTGCCCCGGCCTGATTGGGAGAATTGGACAACTCGCAAGTGCCGCCGTTTCCAATAGTTCCGACACACGCGCCGCCCGGCGGGGTGTCGCCCTCTGGAGGTGCTCCTCTAGTCGAACCGCGATCCATTTGATTTCATGCAGCTTGGGGAGTCTCGTCAATACAGCTCATGCAAGAAGCTGTACTTCCACACTTTGAGGTTGTCCGCCAGCTCTTATGGAAAAACTCCTGCAACCCTTCCCGTGGTTGGTGATCCTCGCGGTGGCCAGCCTGATTGTCGCCGAATGGCGGAAGTACGTCCCTCGCTGGCTGCGGGTGGTACCCACGGTGGTGGCGATATCACTGCAGTTGTGGACACTCCCCGCTACATCACGCGTGTTTTCAAGACTCGTCGAACGGGCCGAGCGCATGTCCGTCGGCAAGGCAGGGGCTATTCTCGTGTTGGGCGGGGGCATGATTCCCGCAACCACGCTTTCAAACGTCGTTGACACCGACCCAACCAACGCCTCAACACCCTTCCAGGCGAACCTCAATAACGAGAGCCTCGAACGCTGTCTGGCGGCCGCCGAGGTCGCGCGTTCGGCTCCGCATCTCCCACTCCTCATTTGCGGTGGATCACCCGCGCCGGACCTGCCAGCCGTGAGCCAGCAGATGGAGCAGTTTCTTGACCATTGCGGTATTCCACCGGGGAATCTGCATGTCGAAACCAACTCACAATCCACAGCTCAGAACGCCCGCGAGGCGGCCCAGTGGCTGAAAGAACAGGGGATGGCCGAAGTCGTCCTCGTGACGCATGCCTACCATTTGCCCCGCGCCTCCCGGTTGCTTCAAGGGGAGGGGATCCGCGTTCGGCCCTACGCCAGCCGTTCTTTCCAAGACGAACTGCCATGGAGCATCTGGTCATTCTGGCCTTCCTCTCAAGCAGCGACGATCAACCAGAAGCTGTTCCGTGAGGTTCTGGCCACGATGAAGGACTGGGTTTTGAATTAGAAATTGCCGAGAGGGACCAACTTCCGCACGATCTCCACCACTTGGCCGACGGAGTCCTTGTAGAGAAACAAGGGGAATGTTGTTTCGCGTGGTGTACGGTTGTGGGCGCATGGCGTGGCGTCTTGTGCCTCGCGGCACCCGGCCACCAGATGGCCTGTCCACCCCACCGACGGCGTGGCATGATCCACACCCAGAAAAGACGAAGCCCGCCGGAAGTGACCTTCCGGCGGGCTTCGCTGACATCATGCCGATCGGCACCAGACGATTACGTCTTGGCGAGACGCTCGGCCTTTTCCTTCTTGCGTTTCTCGACGACATCGTCGACGAGGTTTCTCGGCAGCATCGAATAGCGGCTGAATTCCATCGTGAAGGTGCCCTTACCCTGCGTCATCGAACGGAGTTCGTTGGCGTAGTCGAACATCATCGACAGCGGCACTTCGGCACTGATCGTCGCGATTCCCAGATTCGTGTCGGACGAGCTGATGACGCCGCGCTTGCTGGAAAGCTGGCCGGTCACCGAACCCTGGAACTCCTCGGGAACTTCCACTTCGAGCTTCATGATCGGCTCGAGCAGGCCGATTTCGGCCTTCTTGAGCGTGTCTCGCATGCAGTCGAAACCGCAGATGTCGAACGCCATTTCGGACGAATCGACATCGTGGTAGCTGCCGTCCTGGAGGACCATGCGGACATTGACCACTTCGCACTCGCAGAGGGGCCCCTTGACGATTGCCCTTTGGAAGCCCTTGTCCGTCGGAGCGATATATTCCTTCGGAATACGACCGCCCGAAACATCGTTCACGAATTCATAAGGGAGCACGCTGTCTTCAGGCAGAGGTTCGAGATAACCCACGATATGGGCGAACTGACCCGAACCACCCGTCTGCTTCTTGTGCTTCCAGTTGAATTCGACCTTCTTCGTCGGTGTTTCGCGGTAAGCCACACGAGGCTGACCGACGATGCACTCGACGCCGTATTCACGCTTGATGCGCTCCACATAGATGTCGAGATGGAGCTGGCCCATGCCGGCGATCAGCGTCTGGCCGGTTTCTTCGTCGGTCAAAACGCGGAACGTCGGATCTTCGCGGCGGAAGCGTTCGAGGGCCTTGCCGAGCTTGTCGGCCCCGTCGCGCTTCACCGGCTCGATCGAGAGACGAATCACGGCGTCGGGTACGAAAATACTTTCCAGCGAGTAGTTCGTTCCTTCGGCACAGAACGTATCCCCCGAGGCGCAGTCGACACCCACCAGGGCGACGATGTCGCCGGCTTCGCCGCCTTCGATGTCGTCGCGGCTGTTGGCGTGCATCCGCACCAGCCGGCCGAAGCGGATCCGCTTGCCGGTACGGGTGTTGATGTAGCTGTCACCCTTGGTGATCTTGCCTTGGTAGATCCGCGTGTACGTGAGCTGGCCGAACTGCTCGACCACGGTCTTGAATGCCATGCAGACGAGCGGCTTGGTCGGATCGGACGTCAGCGGCACGCGGTTCCAGCCCGGCTGGAGGTTGGTCGCGTCGGCGGGCGGCTTCATGTCATTGTCCATGGCCGAGAGTTCCCGGTCGAGCGGACTGGGCAGGTAGTAGGTGACCGCGTCGAGCAGTTCCTGCACACCCTTGTTCTTGTAGGCCGTCCCCATCATGACGGGGACGATCTTGTGGTTCAAAGTGCACTCGCGGATGACGGGGCGGAGTTGCTCCGGCGTCATGGGGAGTTCTTCGAGGATCGCCATCGCGACGTCGTCGTTGAACATCGACAGCGTTTCGAGCATGAACTGCCGGGCTTCGGCGGCCTGTTCGGCGTACTGGGCGGGGATCGCCTCGTAGCGCACAAACTCACCATCTTCGCCGTCGAAGAAGGCAGCGCGCATCTCCACCAGATCGATGACGCCTTCGAAAGCGGCTTCACGACCCATGGGGATCTGGAGAGGGCAGGGGTTAACCATCAGCTTGTCGCGGACCATGCCGATGACCTTCTCGGGGTTGGCCCCGGTGCGGTCCATCTTGTTGATGAAGGCGATGCGGGGCACCTTGTAACGCTTCATCTGACGGTCGACAGTGAGCGACTGGCTCTGGACACCACCGACAGAGCAGAGCACCAGGATCGCGCCGTCGAGCACGCGTAGGCTGCGCTCGACTTCAACGGTGAAGTCGACGTGGCCGGGAGTGTCGATCAGGTTGACGGTGTAGTCCTTCCACGTGACCTGCGTCGCGGCGGAAGTGATCGTGATCCCTTTCTCGCGTTCCAGTTCCATATGATCCATGGTCGCGCCGACGCCGTCCTTGCCCTTCACTTCGTGAATGGAGTGAATGCGGCCGGAGTAGAACAGGATGCGCTCGGAGAGCGTCGTCTTGCCGGAG
Source organism: Planctomyces sp. (assembly GCA_013822855.1). Taxonomy (GTDB): domain Bacteria; phylum Planctomycetota; class Planctomycetia; order Planctomycetales; family Planctomycetaceae; genus Planctopirus. The sequence goes on along the minus strand of PNLE01000210.1, from coordinate 2,663 downwards.
TCGATGTGGGCGGAAACACCGATGTTGCGATAAAGAGAGAGGTCCATAGCTTCAGAAAATCCGTGAAAGGGACAGGAAACGATCTCTCCGCAGTTGTTTTCACCCACCCTGATGCAGGCAACAGGAAGCTGGTGAACTTTCCACGGGTTGATCGACAGAAAGTCGGTCAAATCATGACAGCGAGGGATGCCGACTGAGGTTCGGCGAAGTGATGCCAGCGGGCGTCAGCGTCGCAGCTTCACGAGAGTGAGCGAGACGCGAAGATCAGTCGGCAGGGGCCAGTCAGGCCACTGTCGTGGTGCTCGGGATTCGGCACCGGCTTCCTCAGAAAACCGGGCACCCGTGCACCACGGGAACTACATAGGTGGAGGAACTTCCCAGATCACCATGGCGTTCACCAAACCCTGACTGTCGATTGGAAGAGAGATGTGACGGTCAACCTCATGATTGGATACCATCACCGGCGTGCGGACTTACTCGCCCGCTCGCATAAGATATCGATCACTTGCAACTTCGTGAAGCCCGACCACGTCCTCGGCGGAAATCTTGTTGAAAAATTCCTGAACCGTCGCGGCACGATATCACTCGCAAACTTCGGTTGGGGTTGACTTTAGGCGATGGGGAAGGTGGTCGCGACTTCACTGGCAACTTGAGCAAACGCCCCGACAACTTTCTCCAGAACCTCTTTCGACACATCGAGATGCGTACAGACTCGCAGCCGCTGCGGCCCGATGGCGAAGACGAGAATTCCACGATGTGCCAAACGACTGGCATACTCGGCGGCTGTTCCCCACTCGGGAGACACTTCGATCATGAAAATGTTCGTCTGCACAGAATCGAGGTTCACCGTTAAGTGAGGCAGCCCGGCGATTCGCTCTGCCAGGAATCTCGCGTGGACGTGATCTTCCTCGATTCGCCCGACATGGTGATCAAGCGAGTAAAGGGCCGCCGCCGCCATCATGCCCCCTTGGCGAATCGCGCCGCCGAACAGCTTGCGTGCCCGGCGGGCCCTGGCGATGTGACGCGTTGATCCCGCCAGCATCGAACCCATCGGACAACCCAGCCCCTTGGAAAAGCAGATCGAGATGGTATCGGCGTATTGGCAAAACTCGGCAGGGGAGTAGCCCGCCGCCTGGCAGGCGTTGAACAGCCTCGCCCCGTCGACATGGACACCCAATCCCTGTGCGTGGGCCCAGTCGGCGACTTCTCGAAACGCCGCCAACGGCCACGCCAAACCACCGCCGCGATTGGTGGTGTTTTCGACACAGACCAGCCGGGTGATGGCGTCGTGCTGGTCCTCGCCCCGCACCAGTCCGTGCAGATCGGCGGGGGAGAAAATGCCACCCGTTCCACGAACCACCCTGCAGGTGACCCCATGCAGTGCCGCCGGTGCGCCTTGTTCATAGTGGAAGATGTGGGCGGATTCGTCGAGGAGGATCTCATCGCCGCTGGTGCAGTGCGCCCTCAAACCGATCTGGTTCGACTGAATTCCAGAGCAGGCGAAGACGGCGGCCTCTTTGCCTAGCAGTTCTGCGACACGTGCTTCGAGGCGATTGATGGTGGGATCTTCGCCGAACATGTCGTCGCCCACTTCGGCCTCGGCGATCGCCTTGCGCATGGCGGGTGTGGGCTTGGTGACCGTATCGCTGCGTAGATCGACAACAGGGGAGGGCATGGAGGATTTCTTCCGAAAGCTGTGATCACAAGGCTGTGACGAATCTGGAGTGATCAATTCGTGAACTCCAAGAGAGAGCGAGCCTCATGGAATTCAAGGGGGAGTTGACCTACGATACCCATCGAAGCGACTCGTTTTGAAGCCAGCGCGAGACCTAGAGTCATTTCGCTCTTCAACACTCGAGAACACATATCGCCAACTTGAGCCACTGCCGAAGATTCCACCGTTGGATGTTCCCGACATGACCGCTGCCGCTCCCGAGACGCTAATCCCGGTTTACGACTACAACTCCCCAAGTGCCCGCCAGGCGCTGGCAACCCTGCGTGAACGCCTCAGCCCGCGCGGTGATATCGTCTCCGAGGCGGGCCGGGCTCGGACGCTGGAACTGTTCGGTTCCCCGCTCACGCCGCGAGAGGTCGTCACCCGCATCCTGGGGGAAATCCGACGGGATGGCCGGGCCGCACTTCTGAAGTACGCTAAACTGCTCGACAAGCCGGATCTGGGGGATGCCGATCTTCGCGTGAATTCCGCGGAACTTGAGGCGGCCCATCAATCGGTCGATCGTGAGTTTCTGGCCGCCGTCCGCCGCATTCGCGACAACGTCCTCGAATTCCAACGGAAGATCCTGCATGAGGATGTCCGCCTGGTGCGGCAGGACGGTCTGTCACGCATCGAACTCACGCAACGATACCTGCCACTCAAACGAGTGGGGATTTGTGTGCCGGGCGGGGCGGCGGCTTATCCTTCGACGATCCTCATGACGGCCGTACCAGCCCAGGCGGCGGGTGTGAAGGAACTGGTGGTCGTCACGCCACCCACATCATTCGGGGCCTACAATACCCAGGTGCTCGCCACTTGTGCGGAACTCGGCATTCGAGAGGTCTATCGGATTGGCGGCGCGCAGGCAGTCGCAGCGCTGGCGTATGGAGTCGAAGGGATTGACCGGGTTGACAAGATTGTCGGCCCGGGGAACATGTTCGTCGCCCTG
>PNLE01000209.1 GCA_013822855.1 Planctomyces sp. | reverse complement strand
AGTGCTTCGCCTGGGCTCGGTCAGGGCCTCTCGCCGGGGTGGTGTGACAATCGCCGCCGGTTGGGGTGCTGCGTTCGCGCGGTGCTCCACTCGAATTCGAGACGTTTATGTGCGGTTGTTCGGCTTTCGGTGATCACGACCACTAAACCTGAATCGTGATTGTCAGGGTGACAACAATCGCCTGGGTGAGATCCAACTCGCAACGGTTTTCCGCCACTCTTCAGGGCCCTTTTTGCGAAGGGAACTCGGTGGCGGGATGTTGCGCGGGCCCTGACACGGACTGGGATGTCTTCAAGACGCCCTCAGGCTGCTGGTGACAGTGGTCTGGGGGTGTTTTTTTGGGGAGTTTGGTGTTGGGTATTTGGTGTTTGCTAGTGGGAGTTGATGGTTGTGGGTTGGGAGTTGTTTGTTGGAATACAAATCGCAGTTTGAAACAACTTGTTGAGAGTCTCCAAAGCATGCTTGCCCAAAGCTGTAAGAATGGCACGCCGAGCGATATTTCAAATTATTATGCGATTGATACGCAGTTTAGAACGGTTGCTGGCCGGGTTGGCCGTCGACGCGGGCGCGGTTGTTGTTGTTGATCCGCTGGATGGCCTGCGAGCCGGTATCCAATCCATCGCGTCCTCCTTCGTAGAAGAACCGCGACAGTTCGATGACTGCGGGGCCCATCAGGAAGAGATAGACGGCGGGCATCAGGCAAAGGACTGTGGGGAACAACAGACGGAAGGTGGCCCGGTTGCCCTTCTCCTCGGCACGTTGTTTGAGGCTTTCCCGCATCGTGCCGGCGTACTCGGCCAAAGCTCCGCTCACGCTGGTTCCCATGCGGGAGGTCTGCATGAGCAACGAGGTGAACGAATGGACTTCCGGCACATCCACGCGCTGGCTGAAGTTCTTGAGCGCCACTTCCGGCGAGCCGATCCGGGATTGCTCGGAGATGATCCGCAGTTCCTGTTCGAGGGCCGGGTAGGCCCCCTTCATTTCAACTTGAATGCGTTCCAGCGCGGTGGGGACGGTCATCCCCTGGCTGACGCACATGTTGAGCATGTCGAGCAGATCGGGCATGGCCTTTTCGATCTCGTTGCGGCGGTCGCGGGCTTTGTTCCGCAGATAAAGCCGGGGAAGCGACCAGCCGAGGATCGGCATGAGCACGATAGCACCGATGACGATCGGTTCCAGCCGGGGCGGCACCACCAGCAGCAACACGCCGCACAGGATCATGGGGACGACCATGGCGATGTAGCGGATGGCCGAGAAGTTGGCCAACGCCTGGGGCTGATAGTAACCGGCGGCGTACAGATCGGAACGGATGTCGTCCTTGCGGTTCCCCATTTCGGGCAGCAAGGAGGCCAGCGCGGGTGTCATCGAACCAAAGGCCATCTCCTTCGGCGATGCGGCACCGGGCAGGTCGTCGGCCAGCACCCGCGGCAAGCCGCGAAGATCGTCTGCATAGGTGCTGGATGAATTGACGAACAGCCGCTCGTTATCCCAACGTGCTCTCTGCGTTGAACCACCGGCGATTGAAGTGCTGGCGGTGCTGCTCGAGGCAGTCGACTTGAGGATGCTCACGTCCCGCAAGGGGAGTTCCGCCGCTTCATGGAAGCTTGATTTGGAATCGATCCTCACAGGTGATTCGAGGGAAGTCGATTCCTGGTTCAAGGGCGATTCGAGGGGACTATCTGTCTTGGCGAGTGACCATCCCTGCTCGGTTCGACGCGATTCGGCAGGGCTTGCCGAGCGGCGGTTGTTCCACCAGCGCCGCAGATAGCGGTAGCAGAGGATGGTCGCGACGATGGCCATCGCGAGATACAGCAGATTGAGGATGGCTGGGGGTAGCATGATTTCTATTCTCCACCCGGCGACTATTCCCGGGATTCTCGCTGCTTTGAACTTCCGCCGATGACCAATTCCACTGCCGTCGAGCTGATTGCCGCCGGAACACTTGGCCCCAAGCCACTCACCACTGATGAATCAATTGGCGAGCAGATCTCCATTTTCATGATTCCCAGATCACGTTCGCTGGCTGTCTTTCAGAATGCGGAGCACCCAGATGGTGCCGATCGTGGTGAGGGCGAAGGCGAGCAGCGTCGCATTGCGGCCCCATGGACTGCCGATCAGTTTCGAGAAGTAATCTGGATCGCGCAACGTGAAGAAGACGAGCACACCGGGGGGGAGCAGCACCATCAGCAGCGCGGTCGCGCGGCTGGCGGCAGTCATCGCCCGCAACCGTCCCAGATATTGAAGCCGGTCGCGGATGGTGCGGGACAATTGCTCCAGCACCCAGACCAGATCGCCGCCCGTCTGCTGATGCACACCCAGCGTCATGCAGAACAGACGGAGCGTCATCAGCCCGGTTCGGTCCGGAAGATCGGCCATGGCTTCACGCAGAGGCATGCCCATTTGCATGCGTTTCACACTGAGTTGAAGTTCGTCGCCCAAGGGTGAGGGCGTGTCGGCCGCGATGAGTTGCAGGCACTGCTCGATGCTGCGGCCCGTGGTCGCGGCGCGGGCCAGTTCTTCGAGCATGGCGGGAAGCTGGCCGAGCATCTGATTCTGCCGTCGCGACCGGATGAACATCAGCATGAAGACGGGGAGCATAAATCCGACGCAGGCGGCGAGGGCCGTCGTGAGGAAGTTCTCCTGGATGACAAACACCAGCCCACCGACCGTCAATCCGCCCAAGAGGCAGAGCATGAGCACAATCCCGGGCGAGATCCCGAGGCCGGATTGCAGCATCAACCGATCGAACCACTGGTTGAGTCGCTGGCTGGCACCTTCGGCACCAGGCTGCGCGAACTCTTCGCGAGGCCTGAGGATGCCCGAGAAATCGGCGGCGCGGCTGGGTGGTGTGACTGTGGAAGAGGCCATGGCAGACTCGCAATTCAACCGGAAACTCAGTCCGACTCGGGAGGCGTACTTTTACGAGACATCAGCCGGGGTAGGAGGGCGGGTTCTGGCTCTCGCCCAGTTCACGGGCGCTGAAACTCATTTCGGGAATCTCGCTGCCCCGGGCGGCCAGGCGCTTGAGTGTCTCCGGCTCGTGGCCGGTGGCATAGAAGGCCCCCCGGGCCCGGCGATCCGACCCGATCCCCGTCATGCGGTAGACGTAGATGTCTTCCAGCTGATAGTTGCCATCGTGATAGCCGGTCAGTTCGCTGATGCGCATCACCTTTCGTTCACCCGTTCCCAGACGGGTGATGTGGACCAGGATCTGCACCGCGTTGGCGATGTACTGCCGGGCGACGTTGTGTGGCAGGTCGACGCCCGCCAGCGCGACCATCAACTCCATACGGTCGAGCGCATCGCGGGTATCGTTGGCGTGAATGGTGCTCATGGAACCATCGTGGCCGGTGTTCATGGCCTGGAGCATGTCGAGCACTTCGCCGCCGCGCGCTTCGCCGACGATGATCCGGTCGGGACGCATTCGCAGGCTGTTCTTGAGGAGATCGCGCTGCGTGATCTCGCCGCGGCCTTCGATGTTGGGAGGCCGGGTTTCAAGCGAAACAACGTCCTTTTGCTGCAACTGGAGTTCCGCCGTTTGCTCGATGGTGACGACGCGTTCGGTCTCGGGGATGAACCGCGAAATGTTGTTCAGCATCGTCGTCTTGCCGGCACCGGTTCCCCCGCTGACGACGATGTTCAATCGACCGCGGACAGCCGCAATCAGGAAATCGGCCATTTCGCGGGTCAACGAACCCATGCGCACCATGTCCTCGAAGACCACGGCTTTGGTCTTGAAACGACGGATGGAGACCGTGGGGCCGCGCAGCGCCAGTGGCGGAATCACGGCGTTCAGACGCGAGCCGTCGGGAAGCTTGGCGTCGACCATCGGCGAGACTTCGTCGATGCGGCGGCCCGTGCGACCCACCATCCGGTGGATGAACTGCATCAGATGGGCGTCGTCGGCGAAGCGGATGTCGGTGCGCTCAATGAGTCCGTTGCGTTCGACGAAGACCGTGTCCGACCCGTTGATCAGAACGTCGGTCACCTCGGGATCGGACATCAGCGGTTCGATGGGGCCGAAGCCGTAGATCTCGTCCATGATGGCGGCGACCATCACTTCTCGATCGGCGGCGGGAAGGCTCGCCTCCTGCTGCTGGCAAAGATGATTGGCGAGCGAGCGGAGTTGTGCCCGCAGGTCGGCCTCCGGCAGCTCGCTGGCCTTCGAGAGATCGATGGCATCGACCATCTGCCGATGCAGCCGCGTCTTCAGGATTTCGAAGGAGCGCCGCCCATCGGTCGAGCGGCCATCAACGGTGTTCTGCATGTCGGCAATCATTTTCAGATCCTCAAGACGCGCGAAGCGTGGTGCTTTGTCCCCGCTTCACAATCAATCGGTGTTCACGAGAGAAGCAAATGTCAGTTGGTCAGTCTCAATTGGTAAAGGTATTGGGCCCCGGCGGCTCGACTCCGGGGATCGGGAGAATCGACGATCGCCGTGCGCGTCGCGATGACCGCCGGCTGAACCGTGACCTGAAAGCGACCTCCCGAGCCATCTTCCACCTGGAGGATGCGAACGACCGCCAATGAGACGGCTCCCACTTCGATCTCCGCGTCTTTCCTGGTCGAACTCTTCGATTTCTTGCTGGTGTTTTTTCCAGCCGCTGGCTGGGGCGCAGGCTCGAAGAGAAAGACGATCCGGGTCTGTCCCACGATGGATGTGAAGGCCTCACGCTCCACCGTTTTGGGATCGGTTAGCGATGCCTGGAGTGCGAGATATGGCGATGAAGACGAAGCCGTCGTGGAGTCGGTTTCCTCGTTTCCCTCAAGGTGGCTCTGTGACGATTCGCCGCCGATGGTCTGAACTTCGGCGGATGACTCACTCAGCGGAGATTTGTTGAGGAACAGTGCTTTTCGCGTCTTCTCGACAGGCAAGCGAATCTCGCCACTCCATTCGGCCAATTGCTCGCCAGTGACGCCCTGATTGATTTGCAGGGCCACGACATCCGCCGCGAAATCGTGCCCCAGATCGACCAGCAGGGCATTGGTCATGTCGCTGCTGGCGGAACTCGGCAAGCCGAAGGTGAGCGTGAGTTCGGGGAGGCCATCTTCTCCCCGGGAAAGCGTGTTGGTCGATTCGTCGTACGCCCACTCATCGGGCCCGCCGGCATCGGTGATCGCCTTCTGCCATGTTGCGGCCACAGCCCCGCTGGGATCGTTGCGGAGAATCGCGATGGGGAGCAATGGCGCGCTGGCCCCAGCCAGCGGCCTCAGGCCCACTACCGGGCTGAGCAGGCTGGCTTCCGCGTGGGTGGTGACATCGCCCCAAGGCAATCCCGTGGCACCGATCACAAACAAACCCACGGGATTTTCGCGAAAACGCGTGCGTTCGGCGAAGACGGCCACGCTGGTCGGAAAGTCTTCACTTTCCACAAACCGTGTCGAGAGCGAAATGACGGCGTTGTCGCCGGGACTTGATTCGGAACCTTGCTGTTCGGGTTCTTCCAGGAGTGGAACCGTTTCGTCGTTCGAAGCTGAATCCGCGTCTTCCAAGTGGCCGAAACGAATGTCCTTCCCCGGCTCTTGAGCCAGTTCGATCGGATCACCGGCCGCGAGATTCAATCCCGCCACTTCGGCGGCCCGATACCGGGCTGTTTCGAGGTAGGACTGATCGACGTCGTCCTTGAGGACCTCGTCGCTGGCCAGGCTGCGTGCGGCGGCCAGGGCGGCCGCTTCCGCACCGGTTTGAAGTTCAACCCGTGCCGCTTCGATCCAGAGCCGATCGCAGATGAGGGCCAACATCAGCATCACGACCACCAGCGCGCAGGCGAACGCGGGCGTGATGAAGCCTCGCCTGGGCGCGGACGCGATGGTGGGGATGTGACCATGTCTCATCGGGATTCGAACGTGCTCCCATCGTGAAAAGAGGGCGGCCCGGACTGCCGTCGAGCCACCCTACCGCCCACTTTGTCATGTCGACTCAACGACGTTCCTTCGGACTTGGCCTCGATTACTGACGACGATCAAACAGATTTCGCACCGCGGTCGGCGAGAGATCCCGGAGGGTATTCGGCTGGGCGTTCGCGCTGGGGCTGGGTGCCACGGCCGGCTGCTGCACAGCCGGAGCCGCATCGCCGGAGCGAGGAAGCACCTGCTGGTTATTGTCACGATTTGGGGCCGTCACTTCGGTCTGATCCAAAAGCCGGCCCTGCTTGTTGAAATGCTGCACCCTTCGCGATTGGCCTCGGTAGATCTCGGTCAACAGGGGTTGGGGAGCGGCTTGAGGGGGCTCGAGGCCCAGAATTTCGTTGAGGGTGACACGCTCCGAGTTGCTGAGCGCCAGGCCGCCGGTACCGGCACCATTGGGATTGAAGACCAAGGTCAACGTTCCCTTCGACTCTGCGAGCGTCACGATGTTCGCCTGGGCTTCGGTCAACTCCAAGGTCACGCGATTGGTACCCCGCTCCACCCGGCTTTGCGTGAAACTGCGATTGATGGCGATGATCTTCACGCCTTCGAACAACCGCATCGTAACGCCGCCTTGAAGATCGGCGTTCGACTGGGAATCCACCGTGAAGAGGACATCGACGAAGTTGCCCGGCTTGACCATCCCGTCGACCATGCCGACCATCTGATCGACGGAAATCGAAACGGCCCGCATGCCATCGGTGATCTTGAGATCCGGCAGCTCGCCGGGTTGATAGAGTTGTCCGGCGCGGATCGGTTCGGCGGCCCGGATCTTGGTGCGTGACACGCGCCCCACGATGACGCGGTTCACGAGCAGCATGTCGGGTTTGAGCTGGCTATTCTGCACCGGCCCCAGGCCGATGTGCCCCTCGGTGATGAGCGTCCCCGGTTCGATGTCGGAGACCGCCATCGGGACGTTGCGTGTCGCGATGACAGGCTTCGTCTCTTCGCGGGCCAGGAGGGATTTCCCGATATAGGCCACGACGAGCAGCCCGACGACGCCGAACATCACGAGCGTCAGCAGGGCAGGGGTCAGTCTACGCACTTGAGATTACTCCGCTGAGATGTCCCGGCTTGAAGGCCGGTGACGACATGGCACACATCTGCTGAGGCGGAATTCGATTCTCCCCGCCCCGTTGTCATGGGACTTGGCTTCCAGCCTTTCCCCTGTGCCACGATCCATTGCGGCAGAACACTCCCTTGGGTCTATCGGGACAATTTCAATCGCACTGTCGCTCACTCGCGGATCATTCGCGTTTCCGAATAAAGATTCTGGTCGGCAAGCGAGATACCGATCACCCACAGCAAATCCGGCGCAGCCACTGTCATCGGCACAGAAACGCCAACCGACACCACTTCGCCGGGAGTTTCTGAAAGCTCTGTCTCGACCCGGAGACCTTGCTGCAAACCGGGACTGAGCACTCCCCTGACAATGCTTTCGATCGCCGCAGGATCCGTGCCGGGCAAAGTGGCTGCTCGAGCACCGGCCCGGCTGGCTTCCACAATCTGCCCGCGGGCGTAAAACAGCATCGAGAATTGCAACAACGCCAGCAGCAGCAACCCGAGGATCGGGAGCGTGAGGGCGAGCTCCATCGTGATGAAGCCACGCCGCTTTCGGCGCTGGATTGCTGCGTTAATGGACTTCATTCGCTGGAAGTTCCTGATGGTTCGCCATCGCAGATTCCACTTTCGCAGTGTGGTCGGCAGTCGGAGCCGCCACGGCCTTCGCCGGTTCGCCACGTCCCTTGAGCTGGCCGGCGGAGATCACCGTCGCATCCAGAAACAGAACGCACCATGTGGCCAGTGCGATCGGTTCGGCATAGGCCATGAGGCCGCCGACACGTCGCAGACTTTCCGTTTGAGACTTCCGCCACTTTCCGTTTTCGTCCTTTGCGGCGGAGGCCCTGATGTCTTCTCGGGTTTTGGAGATGCCGCGTCGCAGCACACTCCAAATGAGCATCACAACAGATCCGATCGCTACGAAGAGAATCGTCAGCACGATCGTGTAAAGCGTCAGTTTCCAACCCAGCCAGACCGAAAGGGCAGCCATGAGTTTCGTGTCGCCGCCGCCACTGGCACCGATCACGAAGAGGAGGAAGAACAGCCCGAAGCCGATGGCGAAACCCATCCCGGCATCGGCCAGACCGGGCAGACCATGGAATGCCAACTGGTAGACCCAGCCCAGCGCGAATGCGGGGAGCGTCAGCCAGTTGTAGATGCGGAAATATCTCAGGTCGGTGTAGGCGGCTGTGATTGTCAGGACGAGCACACCCGCCAGAAAGACCATCGCCTGTGGAGTCAGTTCGAACATCGGTGGGACCTTGACGCTGAGGCAGGGCGGTCGATGAAGCGACCATCGCTGCGGGATTGCTTCCGGAATGGGAGACGGGCACCGCGCTGCCGCGAAGCCAATGTGCTGGAAGCATAGGTTGCGATTTGGATGCAAATCGTGATGGCTTGTCCGATGTTGGCGTGTTTCCCGAAAACCTCCCCATGTCAAATTGGCATCGACTGGTGAAAAAAGAGAGGTTGATTCGGCCAAATCGGTTGTAGTGGATTTGCCGGTGCCTTACGTTCCCAGATTCATCCGCCCGTCGTTCATCGGCGACAGGTTCGCAAGCCATCCTTTGGAGAGCTTGTTGCCGAAGAGCGACACGAAGTTGGCTGTCAACAGGGAAGGAACACAGCGTGCAGTTCGAGACACCGTCCACCGAAATGCTGGATCGACTTCTGTTCGCGGGGACCAAGGCCGCGCGATTGGGCGGGGCCATGCTCGAATCGTGGCGGAGCCGATTCACCGTCACTGAAAAGAGCCGCGCCAACCTGGTCACGGAGGCCGACTTCGCCTCCCAGAAGCTGATTCACGAAGTGCTTCTGGCGGAGTTCCCCGAGCACAACTTCCTGGGCGAGGAGGATCTGGTGACAAAGCCCACGGCGTCACCCTACCAATGGGTGGTCGACCCGCTGGACGGCACCTCGAACTATGTCCATGGGTTCCCGTACTACGCCGTTTCCATCGGACTGGAATTCGATGGGGAACTGATTG
>PNLE01000208.1 GCA_013822855.1 Planctomyces sp. | reverse complement strand
GCTCAACTGGATAGAGCATCGGTCTACGGAACCGAAGGTTGGTGGTTCGAACCCACCGGGGTGCAATGACTTACGACGAATTCTCTCCAAAGGGTGCCCATGAAAAAATGGGTACACTTTTAGGAGCATTCTTGTTTCATCCTTCCAGCGGTTTGGCGGCGAGCCTCGCCCGCAGAACTTCCGCGTCCTTCTGGATGTCCCCCGGAGCAAAATACTTCCGGGTGGTTTCCCAAGATGAGTGTCTCATCGCGCGGCAAATGGCCAGAGACGGCACGCCAGCTTCTCGCAGCCGTTCGCCGCAGGACCGCCTGAGATCGTGGGCGGTGGCGTACTTGATGGGCCGTCCGGTTCGCTCGTCAGCAGGCTCGACGGTAATTTCGGCCTCCTTGAATTCCGATGTGAACTTTGTGTCCCGATCGTGCAAAATGATCGAAGGCTTTTGCGTCCGTTCGGCAGTCTGCTCGATGAACCGTTCGGTCTGCTCCTTTACCCAGGCGGAGTTCGGGTGCTCGGTCGAAGGCGTGACGATTACCTCTCGTGTCTTCATGCGCAGGAAGGCCAGCAGATAGAGGTCACGCATGCCGCGGATCGTCACCGATTTCACGGAGAAGAAGTCGACCGCCCAGAGAGTTTCTCCGTGACGTTTCACGAAGTTTTCCCACGTCTCAGACGTGCGATCCAGGCCCGGCTCGATCTCGGCTTCCTTGAGGATATTCCGGACGGTCTGGCGGCTCACTTTCTTGATCCCCAGTTTCCGGAGTTCGCCGATGATGCGGGTGTAGCCGAACCCGGTCGTCTTCGCGATCTGAATCACCAGTTCGCGGATCTCCCGCGGTTTCCGCTGCCCGCCTTTTGGATTCTTGGGCGGCTTGCTGGCCGATTCCTCCCGACACCAACGATAAAAGGTTGATGGTGAGACGATGGTGATCAGTTCCTCGATGGCCCGGCCCAGGGCTTTACCGAACTTGATCAGCCGTTCCCGCTCGGAGGGCTTGGTGTGCACTTGGCCTGAAAGCCGGGCGCGGAGGATCTTGTTTTCCTCCTTCAAGAACAGGATGTACTTGGCCAGTTCCCGATCGGCGGCCGAGGCAATCAGGGCCAACAGGGGGGTGAAAAATCTGTGACATCGGGGTACTGTCAGTACTTCGCATTATGGAATGAGTTTCACATTCGTTGTACCCCGCTTTGGTGGCAAAAAACCCCTTGAAGACGGCCCTCGCTGAAACCAGGATAAAGGTACTGCCGACGGCTGCGTAAAACTCATCCAGCCGGTGCGATCGGACTTCCGAATCATTCCCAGTGAAGGTCGATCAAAGGTGGGTACACCTTTGAAATCTGTACCCACTTTGCGATTTCTTGCGGTTTCGGACCCGCTAATGCCGTTTCATTCGGCTCTTGGAAAATAGGAGTTTGCAATCTTTCTGTGGGGCATTCATTCGGCGTCGGGGCACTACGGAACCGAAGGGCCCACGGAAGTACGCAAAAGAGATGCCAAGTGAAGTGGTGGTCGAAGTGATTGAACAGCTCATCGCAGTTAGTTGGCAAGAACATTTTCATCTGACCGCATCTTAACCCCTGTTGAGCACTCCGATCACCTCACCCGTCTCCAGCCAATGGGCCACGCTGACAATCTCCGATCTCTCTCGCGTATCACGCGGGGTCGGTTGGCAGCTGAGGAGCCGGATCGCGACCGTCTCGTACGCCTGACCTGACCGTTTCTCGGTGATCAGCTGGCCCTTTCTGAGGCTGACGAAATCGACGGGGAATCAATTCTCATAGAGGTGAATCGTCTGCCTTTCCCCCCCACCGGCTCGAATGGCCAATGAACAATGAGTCCGCTATCGATTGAGAGTCGTGAGTATACGCGCTACTCAAGGCTGGTGGGTTGAATAAAGGAGGCAACAGCAGCCGGCGTATCGAATTCCTTTCCCTCAGAATTCGCTGTGGAAAAAGCGAATTCTGAGGCTGGTGAATTTTATTCCTCCAGCCTCGTCGAGAAGGTGTTTCTTCCATTGATCGACGTTGAAGTGTTCGATAGATAGTTGCGAATGAGTTTCAAGTATATTGAAACTCGCTAAAAGCCGGACGGGGAGAGATGGCCCTGTCGGGCTTTATTTTGTGATTCAGAGCTACACCGTGACGAGGGGTTGATTTCGCCCGAAATCACCCCCCCCTGCCTCGCCTCTCTCACCAAAAAGTGGCCATGAGGGGCCGGCGATCTGAGCCGGCACAAAATCAGCCGTCGCCCATCATCCGTTGGACATCGACGAGGGGTTGCTGTCCGGTTCGGATCAGACCGCTGGCAGGGTTGTCGAGGTCGGCAATCAGAATAATGACGCCGGAGAACGCGAAGGCGATCGCGAGGGATGCCAACGAACGGGTGGAGCCGGTGAGGCCTCCATGATAACCCATGGCGGACATGGCGAGGATGGTTTCGCCGAACAGGACGAGCCAAATGACGAGGGGAATGCGGTGTTCGATGCCCAGCATGACGCGATCGGCATGCCGGTCGATGACGTCATTTAAAGACTGGATGTAAAGCCCCGTTTTGACCATGCTGTCCTGGATCCGGGCCGCGTTTTCGGCATATTGCCAGAGTTCAAGCTGGATTTCTTCCGATCGGCTTATTGTCGACTCCAATTGTCCAGATTCGACGCCGTCGACTCGAGTGGCAACATACTCGCATAGGAGCTTGCGGCTGGCGACTTTTTCCAGATCGGGGAGTAGTCCCGCACGAAGCCACGCAGTTCCGATCGCATTGGCTTCCTCCAGCACGACGAGTTGACGGTCCTGATAGCGGGAAGCCGCGAAACCGAATGTGAAGGCCAACAGGAAAGCGAGGAGACCGAGCGTGGCGGCCACCATTTCCCCGACTGGCGTTTCTTTTTCCTGGTCGGAGCGCCTGTGGCGGTAAACACCGAGGCGGTAGCCGCCTTCGACCGAGAGGAGCACTATCGCAACCGTTGCGATCAAGAGTATCCAGAGGGGGATGTTGTCGACGAGACTATTTGCGGGCATCGCAAACTTCCGGTGGTGTCGTACAAGAAAGAATCGCTACCTTCGAGCCGAATGGAGATCCAATGACGAATCGACGGAATCTATGAAACCTGGGCAGGGACTTCTGGCCTGAAAAAATGCGTCTCATAAAGTCGTCGAAAGGAAAAAAAGTGTTCCGACATTCCAACTTTCATCGGCAAGAGGGCATTAGGCATTTGAAACGGCCTTCATATCTCCAGGTTGTCGGTGTTTGATGTTCTGACGGAGCCAATATTCAAGTTCACGAACGGATGTCGTCAATTCGTTGAATCATTGACTCTGCGTCATGGCGGGGAATCAAAACGTCGTCGGTGAAACCGGGAACGAGTCGATGCCAATGGCAGAAAAGGTTGTGATACCGGGCCACCCAGCCGAATTTTGGCAAGATGTCGTGCCGGGTGACACCGGCCGTCGCGGCCAGGACGTTGACTTTGTGCTGGTGGATCAACTCCCAGTCGATCTGCCCGTCCGGATGGGTTGCTGCTTGCAGATAATTCACAAACCACCAGCCATCAATGTCACGGCAGATGGACTGACGGGCTTCCGCTGCCAGAGAGTGCTCCGTTCTGAGCGACGGGATCAACAAATCCCGGAGGGTGTAGGAAAGGAGGACGCGCGGGACGATCGCCGCTTTCGACTCCAACTGGTAGCTCTCAATCAGGGAAGCACCGAAGATAATGTCCTCGGTCAAGCAAACGGAACCCAGTGTCAAACTGCCGCGAAGGAAGAATCCGTGGAGAGACATCTGCAACTGATAGTGCTGAGCACATCGAATGACAAACCCGGCTGTTGCTTCCGGTATGTCCTCTTCGAGATCGCAGGGATAAGCCAACACCAGATTGTCACTGAAGAACTTCACAGTTCCGGAGACAGGCCGATTGGCAAAGTCATCAGCGAGTATGCGTCGAACATGAATTCTGGAATTATCGATGGCGGCAGAGATCCGACGAAGTAGTTTCTGCGAAGGTTCGAGTTCCGTTTCAGCAATGGCCATCTGAGAGAAGCCGAGCAGGTCGAGAAAGCCGACAATCGACTTTCTCAAGCAGGGCTGTCCGCCGCTGTCGAGATAAGGACTACTGTTGGGTGACACTTCAAACTCGCTTTGGCAGTATATGATGGGAATTGGCTGCGAGACACTTGGAAGTCGTGGCTGGTGGAATCAGTCTGCGGAGGATAGGCAGAAAGACAGAGTGTTCCGCCGTGAAAGCCGTTTGTCAATGGGATTCCAATCTTTAAGCGATCCAATGACAACGTGTCATGCCACCGACATGAGGCAGTGATCAAGAACCTCTATTTTCCCAGGAGTTATGTGTCATCTATCGATAAATATTATATCGCGAAATATTCTGGCCAGTAGCGGCAGGAAAATGTTTGAGAGCACCCGAAATTCGAATCACTTTAGAAAGAACCAAGATGAACAACGAGACTTCTTCGACATTGAAATGCGATTCCATCAGTCTCTCGAACGAGGAGGCTGTTAAAAAAGTGCTAGTCGAGTCGGTCTTCGGCCTGTGGGATGTCGTCAATAAGTTGACCAGTCTGCGGCCCTCAAAAAGAGATCGGTATCGGGTCACGATTTTCGGGGCCGCTCGCCCGGAGGCCGATACGGAATTGTACCAGGAGGTCAAGCGGGTGGCGGCGGCTTTGACTGAATTGGGATGCGACATTGTTACAGGCGGCGGTCCCGGTTTGATGCAAGCTGCCAACGAGGGGGCGGCTTCGATACCAACTTCGGGCGAAAGGCGTTCCGTCGGCATTCGCGTCGATCTCCCATTCGAACAGGAGGTGAACGCCTTTGTTACACAAGCTCATGAACATCAGACGTTTTTCACGCGGTTGCATCACTTTGTTTTGGCTTCAGATGCTTTCGTCGTGGCACCAGGCGGAATTGGAACGCTGCTGGAAACGATGATGATTTGGCAATTGTTGCAGGTAGGGCATCTCAAGGAGACGCCGTTGATCTTGGTGGGAAACATGTGGCCCGGACTTGTAGAATGGGCAAGAACAGAAATGTCTCGCTATGACCCACCGCTGGCCAATCCGGTGGATTTTTCAATTCCCAAATGCGTTTCGAATGCGGATGAGGCCATTGCTGAGATACGTCGGCATCAGGAACAATGGCGCCGGGGCACTGCTTGACTTCGGAGGTCTGCGTTTGCGGAACGTGCCATTGAAGTCTTGACGGATTGGAGACAGTTGGGTCTTTGCAGTTGCGGACTCATTTCCTCGGTGATTTCACTTGAGTCTGTTGCATCATAGCGATGAGTCTGTAGCTACGATTGCAGCATCGTGAGGAGAATTCTTCGACGGGATTTCTCCCACTGGCGCTGCGGCGTTGTTGCGAGATGTCGTGAGCCTGCGAATAACGTAGAAGAAGACCGGAGTGAACAACACGCCGAAGACCGTCACTCCCAGCATGCCACTGAAGACGGCGATGCCGAGCGTGCTTCTCATTTCAGCACCGGCGCCGGTTGCCCGAACCAACGGCACCACGCCCAGGATGAATGCGAAAGATGTCATCAAAATCGGCCGCAGCCTCAGCTTGCAGGCGTCCACGGTCGCTGCGAATAGCGGCTTTCCCTCATCCTCCAGTTGCTTGGCGAATTCGACGATCAGAATGGCGTTTTTCGCCGCCAGTCCCACCAGCACGACCAAGCCGATCTGCACAAAGATGTTGTTATCCAGCTTCGCCATCAAAACACCCAACATGGCTGCTAGAAGGCACATCGGCACGATCAGGATGATTGCCATCGGCAACGACCAGCTTTCATACTGGGCCGACAAGACCAGGAACACGAAAACCACCGCCAACGGGAACACCAGCTTGGTGAGCAGGTCCTGGCTCGCGAGAATCTGCTGCAGCGTCAATTCGGTCCACTCCGTTCCCAGCGTGCTGGGCAGAGCCTCTTTGGCCAGTTCATTCATGATGCTGACGACCTGGCCACTGCTGACGCCTGGCGCCGGTGCTCCGGTGATCTCTGCCGAGGGGTATAACTGGTAACGGTTGACGATCGCCGGACCACTCGTGTAACGCACGTTGATGAGCGTTTGCAGCGGCACGCGATCGCCGGACTGCGTCCTCACCTGCAAGCGGCCGATGTCCTCAATGTGCATGCGAAACCGTGGATCGGCCTGTACATTCACCTGCCAGCTTCGATTCTGAAATGTGAAGTCATTCACATAGGCCGATCCCAGATAAGCTTGCAGTGCCGTGTAGATCTCCTGCAGAGGTACGCCGATGGCTTTGGCCTTCTCGCGATCGATGTCCACGAAGACCTGGGGCTGGGTCACACTAAAAGTCGAATACAGCCCTGCCAGTCGAGGATCGGCGACTCCGGCTTCCCGCAAATTCTGAACACCTCCCTGCAGCGCTCGTAAACCGGCTCCTCGACGATCTTCAACCAGAATCTTGAAACCACCCGTGCTGCCCAGACCATCCACGGGTGGCGCGCCGAAGACCGCCGCCTGCCCTTCCTGGAATTGGCTGAACTCCTCCCTCAGCCTGCGGAGTATCGCGGGTGCGGAAAGACTGGGATTTCCGGCGCGCTCTTCGAAGGGAGAGAGAATGACAAACATGCCCCCGGCATTGCTGATGTTGGTGCTGAGGATGGTTGAATAGCCGGGCAGATCGATTGTGTGGGCCACGCCTGCGACCGCACGGGCCTTGTCGCTGAGCTGCCGAACCAGAGCATCGGTTCGGTCCAGACTGGCACCATCCGGAAGCTGCACATTCACCACCAGATAGCCTTTGTCCTGTTCCGGAATGAAGCCGACAGGGACACGTGTCAAGGTTACATAAGTCAAACCCATCAGACCGCCGTAGATCAAAAGCAGCACCACGGCTAATCGCAGGAAAAGTGCCACGATCGTCCCATAGGCCCTGATCGAGATGTCAAATGCCGAATTGAAGGCTTGGAAGCCAAGGCTAAGCAGCATGTTGACAAGAGAACTGAGGAACCAACCGGCGGTCGCCCCCAACATGAAGATGACGATCCGCAACCAGACAGGCCCGACTGGTCCGCCGTGACTTCCCGCATGCCCTGCCGCTTCAAAGCCCAGGAGATGCGCCGCCGGGGCGAGGAGAAACACATAGGCGCACAGACCACCCAGAACGGCTATGCCCAGCTTCGGTAGTGCCTCCTGGCGAACATGTGCGTGTCCCTCTTCAGGTTTGTGACCCTTGAGCAGCACCGCGCACAACGCGGGGCTCAGGGTCAACGAATTGAACGCTGAGATCACCGTCGATGCCGCGATCGTCAACGCGAACTGTTTGTAGAATTGCCCACTGATCCCGGCCATAAACGCTGTGGGTATGAACACCGCGCACAGCACCAGTGAAATGGCGATGACCGGGCCCGTGACCTCATCCATGGCTTTACGGGCAGCGTCACGCGGCGACAAACCCTCCGCCAGCCAGCGTTCGACGTTCTCCACCACGACGATCGCATCATCCACCACAATGCCGATCGCCAACACCAGGCCGAACAGCGATAGATTGTTGAGCGAAAAACCGAGAAGGCCCATCACGGCAAAAGTGCCGATCAGTGAGACGGGCACGGCAATCATCGGAATCAGCGTCGCCCGCCAGTTCTGCAGGAATACGAGCACCACAATGAAGACCAGCACAAAAGCCTCGATCAGCGTGTGATACACGCTGGCGATCGACTCCTTGACGAAGACGGTCGTGTCGTACTCGATGCGGTAGTCGATACCATCCGGGAACTGCTGTTTGAGCTCACGCATTTTGGCATGGATGGCATCCGCGGTTTCGATCGCATTCGAGCCCGGCAATTGAAAGACGGCCAAGGTGACGCTCGGTTCACCGTCGAGATAGCTGTTGACATCATAGTTCTTGGCACCCAGCTCCACGCCTTTTTGCAGTGGTCGTCCCTGCTCGTCGACCGTGCGATCGCGTACGACATCCCGAAGGTAGACCAACTGCCCGTCATCGCCCGCCTTAAGGATAATGTCCTCAAACTGTTCCTCACTGCGCAGTCGACCTTGCGTATTGATCGGCAATTGAAATGGCACCTTGGCATCCGCCGCTACCGGTGGCGAGCCCAGTCGCCCGGCGGCGACCTGCTTGTTCTGCTCATCAATGGCGGCGAGCACATCGCCTGCGGTCATTTGCCGGGCAGCCAATTTGTCCGGATCCAACCACACACGCATGCTGTAGTCGCGCGGTCCGAGGAAGCTGACGTCGCCGACCCCTTTGATGCGGGCCAGATCGTCCTTCACATTCAGGGCCGCGAAATTGCTGAGATAGAGCTGGTTGTAGCGTTGATCGGGAGAGATGAGATTCACGCACAACAAAATGCTGGGCGACTTCTTCTTCGTGGTGACACCGATCTTCTTGACTTCTTCGGGCAGCTTGGCTTGGGCGACGTTCACACGGTTCTGCACGAGCACCTGGGCCATGTCCAGATTGGTGCCCAGTTCGAACGTGACATCAAGATTCATCTGACCATCGTTGGTGCACTTCGACGACATGTAGAGCATTCGCTCGACGCCGTTCACTTCAAGCTCAATAGGTGTCGCAACGGTTTCAGCGACGGTGACCGCGTTGGCTCCGGGGTACGTTGCGGTCACCTGCACCACCGGCGGCGCGACTTCGGGGTACTGCGCGATCGGCAATTGAGTCGCCGCAACCGTACCCACGATCACGATCACCACCGATAGCACTGTCGCGAAGATCGGTCGATCAATGAAAAAGTGGGAGATCATGGGCTGTCCAGCGAATGGCCAATTGGGTTCCGGGGTGCGACGCCAGCAAAAAGACCAACTCTGAAGATGCGTGGGCGGCTATTTCGAAGCACTGATGGGAGGGGTGCCGGCGATGGTCTTTCCTTCCGCGTCCATGGGTTCGACGGGATAGTTGATACGTGCGCGCTGCAGGCCCAGTACGATCACCCAGTCCTTGACGGTGACCTTCTCCTGCTCGGTCGCACCTGGCAAAATGACCCG
>PNLE01000207.1 GCA_013822855.1 Planctomyces sp. | reverse complement strand
AATCGGTGGGGGAGACCTCGCCGGGGACTCCGCGGAGGGCCATGATCGCTGCTGGGCGTCGCGCGACCCCCGACCGCTCTTTAAGAGTGGCCGGGGGTTCGTTTTTTTGGTGGTTGGGAGTTGATGGTTGGGCGGGAGCAGAGGACGGGAATAGATCATCGGATTGTGGTCGAATCAGGGGGGACTCGCCCTCATCCCGGCCCTCTCCTGCTTGGCGACAGAAGATGAGGACTGGGCGAGGGGGGAGTGTCCAAGTGGATGCACGGGATCTGCCACATGTCATTCAACCACCAACGGACAACAGACAACGGACAAACCCCGCTCGCCACGTTTGCATTCCGCCACAGCCTCCCCGATAGTTGTCTTCTCGCGCAAACCAACAGGAAAAGAAGCTGAAATGTCCGACTCGCCCGATCATCTGCTCGCCGCCCGCCTGGAAAAGCTCGAACGCATGGAGGCCTTGGGGCGTGACCCCTGGGGGCAGCGGTTCGACGGCCATATCCATATCGATGCCGCCCGGGCGAAGTGTCCCCAGGAGAAGGGGGTCGAGGGCGAGGCGGTGCGGGTGGCGGGTCGCATCATGAGGTGGAGCGATTCGGGGAAGCTTCGCTTCGGCACGATCCAGGACTACACGGGCCGCATCCAGGTGATGATCTCCAAGAAGGACATCGCCGAGGACGAGTGGAACCTGATGGAATGCTTCCAGACGGGCGATCTGTTGGGGGTCGATGGGACGCTGCGCCTGTCGAACACCGGTGAAATCACGGTTTTGGTGCAAAAGCTCCATGTGTTGGGGAAGAGCCTCGCGCAGCCGCCTGAGAAGTGGCACGGGTTGCAGGATATCGAGACGTTGCTGCGGCAGCGGTACCTCGATCTGATCTACAACGAGGGGGTGCTGCCCCGCATGCTCCAGCGGTTGCGGATCATCGATTCGATTCGACAGACGCTGCGCGTGCAGGAGTTCTTCGAGGTCGAAACCCCGGTGTTGCATGCCATCGCCGGTGGTGCGGCAGCGCGGCCGTTCGTAACCCACCACAACGCGCTCGACATTCCGCTCTACCTGCGGATCGCGCTGGAACTGCACCTCAAGCGGCTGATGGTCGGCGGGATCGAGCGGGTCTACGAGATCGGCCGCGTCTTCCGGAACGAAGGGGTCGATGCGACGCACAACCCCGAGTTCACCATGATCGAGCTGTATCAGGCTTATGCCGATTACAACATCATGATGGAACTGGCCGAGAAGATCATTTCGGAGGCCTGCAAGGCCGCCAACGACGGCAAGACGGTTGTCGAGTGGGGCGACAAGACGCTCGACTTCACGCCGCCGTTCCAGCGGGCGAAGTACGGCGATTTGTTCCTGAAGCACGCCGGTTGCGATATGAATGATGCGGCGGCGGTTGTCGACGTCGCCAAGAAATTGCACATTCCTACAGATGGCCGCCACCACGATGTGATCGTCAACGATGTCTTCGAAGCGACGGTGGAGGATCATCTCGAGGGGCCGGTCTTCGTGATCGACTATCCGTCGAGCATGTGCCCGCTCACCAAGCGGAAGCATGGCCAGCCGGAGATCGCCGAGCGGTTCGAGCTGTTCATCCACGGGTTGGAACTGGCGAACGCTTACACGGAGCTCAACGATCCGCGCCTGCAGGAAGACCTCTTCAAGACGCAGCTCGACGGGTTGGCCGAGGAGGATTCCATGGCCAAGATGGACCACGACTTCGTGCGTGCGCTCAAGGTGGGGATGCCTTGTGCAGGGGGTATGGGAATCGGTATCGATCGGTTGGTGATGCTGCTGACGAACACCAAGACGATCCGCGACGTGATCTTCTTCCCACTGCTCAAGCCGGAAGTTGAGGTTTGATCGGCTGGCGGTGAGGGTCTATCGCGAAGTTGCTCCCGTCGAGTACGCTTTTTTTAAGAAGGTTTTCACTGGAATCGAGAAGCTCTGGGTGGTTCATCAAACGATCCCTTCCCTGCGGAAGGGGTGGCATGGTCGCCCAAAGCTGCGGGCCATGCCACCCAGAGACGACGGGCAGTGAGCGGTGAACTACCGGGGGTGATTCCGCTGGATGCTTCCGAGTGAGCGATCCTTTGAGGCGAGTATTCGCAGAGGACTCCCCCGATGGGATTGCCGCCGTGGCTGATGGACTTCTTCGCGTGGTATCTGGGATTGGCGGACCCCGCTGATTCTTCTTCGGCGGGGGCGGCGATGGCCCCCGGCGTGGAAATGAGACTGACCGCGCGAAGTCCCTGGGGCTGGCTGTTGGGGGATCGCGTCCCTGCCCTTTTGGTGTGGCTGGCGGTGGGTGTGGCCCTCTTTTTCGTGGCCAGGACGATCGGGCGGCAGAGCGCGGAACTCACGACAGGACGCCGGTCGATTCTGGTGGGGCTGAGGCTGGCGAGTCTCCTGTTGATTCTGGGGCTGCTCACGCTTCCGGCGATCGCCGTGAGGAAAGTGGGCCTGCCGATCCTCCCCATCCTGATCGATACCTCGGGCAGCATGTCGATCGTCGATGTGGACTCGAACAGCCTGGGCAGTGCGGCGTCGCCGGTCGCGGGAGGCTCGACAAAACCGATCGTGATCTCACGCCTGGCGGCCGCTCAGAAGGCCCTCACCAGCGATGACGGCCAATTGCTGCGTCGGCTGGGCGAGAGTTTTGATATCCGGCTGTACGAGTTCTCGGAGGAAGTGAAACGACTCGGTACGCGGGACGATCAGCGACGAAAGGTCGAGCAGCTCCAGCCGGAGGGACTGGTCTCGCGGATGGGCCCCGCTGTGGTGGGCTTGCTGGAGGGACTGCGGGGGAGTCCCGTCGCCGGCGTGATCGTGCTGACGGATGGAGTTCCCAATCCCGCGAGCGGCGACCAACTCTCCTTCGCGATTGGTCCGCTGGCGGCGCGGGGGATTCCGCTCTTTCCCATTTCCGTGGGAAGCACCCGCGAGCCGGTCGATGTGGAACTGGCGGAATTTCTGACCGACGATGTCGCGTTTCAGGGAGATCCGATGTTGGTTTCGGCCCGGATCCGCACTTCCGGTCTGCCGTCAGGTACGGTCAAGATCGAACTCAAAGACAGTTCGAATGGCACAGTGCTGGCGACCCAGGAAGTGCTCACGTCGGGATCCGGGAAGCCGGTGCCGGTGGAGCTTTCCTGGACGCCCGAGAAACCCGGCGACTACCAGTTGGTCCTGGAAGTTGAGGGCGTGGCGGATGAATCGAACCTCGACAACAACCGGCAGTCGCGGCTGGTGAAAGTGCGGGGGGACAAGCTGCGGGTGCTATTGGTGGAGTCGGTGCCGCGGTATGAATTCCGGTTCCTCAAGCAGTTCCTGGAGCGGGATCAATCGATCGAATTGCAGACGCTGCTGCAGGAGGCGGACCTCGACTACGCCAAGGAGGATCGCACGGCGATCCGCAATTTCCCCATCCGCAAGGAGGATTTCGACGCGATCGATGTCGTGATCCTGGGCGACGTCGATCCCTCGCTGTTGAGCCCGTCGAGCCTGGAACTCCTGGATGATTTCGTCCGCAACCAGGGGGGAGGACTCATCTCGATCGCCGGGGAAATGAACAATCCGTGGAAGTGGGGAGGAACCTCGCTGGAGCGGCTGTTGCCGTTCCGGGTGGCGGATGCGAGTCGTCCCGCGAAGGCCGACGAGCCGTTCCAACCCGCGCTGACGGTGGAAGGGAGCCGGGGCTCGAAACTATTTCGATTCGCGCCAATGCCCGCCGAGAACCAGGTGGTGTGGAATGATTTGGCACCCTGGCTGTGGGCCGTGCGGATTGACGCCCTCAAGCCGGGGGCCATGGTCTTCGCCGAGCGTCGGGAGGCGGGCCAGCGGATGGGGGAACCGCTGATCATTTTGCAGCGGGTGGGGAACGGCAAGGTGCTCTACCAGGCGAGTGATGAGACCTGGCGCTGGCGGTTTCGCATCGGTGACAGCGTGTTCGGCAAATACTGGGTGCAGGCGATCCGGTTCATGAGCCGCAATCGCGGCGGCGAGAACTTGGAGCCGGTGCGGTTCACCGCGGATCGATCGCAATACGAGGTGGGAGAGGCCATTCACCTGCAATTGGATGTGCTCGACGAGCGGGTGCTGCCAGCTGAGACTAAGACGATCAAGGTGGAAGTCGAAGCCGCGAGCGGCAAGCGGCAGGCGGTCGAATTGCGGCGGGTGGGGCAGGCCGAACTCAACTTTCAGGCCGAACTGACAGGACTGGGTGAGGGGGCCTATTCCATCCGGCTGGCCGATCCGCAGTTGCTGGCGAGTGTGAAGCCGATCCAACTGGTGGTGACGGCGGCGCAGCGGGAGCTATTGGCGAAATCGGTGAATGCGGCCGACATGGAACTGGCGGCCCGGGCCACACGGGGAGCTTATCTACCGATTGAGAAACTCGCTGAGTTGCCGGAGCGATTGCCCAAGGTCCGTGCGATGCCTGTGGAGGCGGATCGCATCGTGCGGCTCTGGAACCGGTGGGAGGTTTTAGTGCTGCTGGTGGGACTGGTTTGCCTGGAATGGTGTCTCCTCCGGGCCTGGCGACTGATATGATACTTGAGGGGAGCCGTCGCGGGGTGGACTGAATCTGATCAGGATGCGGGCATGGCCAGCGTTTCCGACAATAAAGAGTCGATAGGATCGGTGGCCCCCGACTTCACCGCAAGACGAACAAGTCTTCGTCGTCAGGCTGGCCAGAAGCCCGCCTCCGTGCGTCTGTTGGAGTCGCTCACCCGACTGCAACGGACGGTCTGGTGGAACCATGCGTTCCAAGTCGGCGCGGGGCTGATGCTATGGATCGCGGGGGCCACACTCTTCGCGGGGACGCTGGATTACTGGCTGAGGCCCACCGACTCGCTCTCCCGATGGGTGCTGCCGGGAGTGATCCTGGCGGGCGTCTGCCGACTGATTTGGCAATCCGGCTGTTTCGATCGCTCGCGGGTGATCAGTCCGATTCTGCTGGGGCAAAAACTGGAGGCGGAGCAGCCTCAATTGGCGGATCGTCTGGCGAGTGGAGCCGCATTTTCGACGGGGGCCTTCGCGCCCGGAATAGGTTCCGTCGAGTTGCAGAAACTGGCGGTGGAACAGGCTGTTGTGCGGCTTCCCAAGCAGCCGGTCGATGCGGTGATCAATCGTCCGCAAACGCAGCGGCTGGTGATGTATGCGACGGCATTGATCGTCTTGTGCGGGGCGTTGGCGATGCTGCGGCCCACGCTGGCCAGGACGGGGATGGCTCGAATCTACGCCCCGTGGATGGGTGTGGAGTGGCCGCAGTTCGTGAGGCTTGAGCTACTGGTGGCGGATGGTGACTCGCCACGATTCATCTCCTCCAAGTCGATGGATACCCCGCCGTTCACGCGCATCAATGCGATCGACGTGGGGACGGCACTTCGCTCCGACAATGTCCCCAGGCAGGTTTTGCTGGGGAGTTCGATCGACTTCTTCGTCTACAACGCCCGGGGAGCGTTGCCGGAAGACGTTCGCCTGGAACTGACGACGAATGAGCCCACCCCGCGCACACCTCCGATCCTCGCCGATCTGGCCCTTGAAATGCCTCCCCAGGCGACCATCGCCTCCTTGCCGCCGCAGCAGATTTTCGCTTGGGAAACCAATGGCCGGGTGTTCGGGAAGACGATCGATGTGGCCTCATTCCGGCTGCCGGTGACCAGTGCCCGGCTCTGGTTCCGCATGGCGGGTGGCGATCATCTCTCGATGCCCTGGCGGCTTATCGAGGGGATCGAACCGGTGCGGCTCAAGTCGTTCCAGTTGCGGCTGGAACCTCCGGCGTACCTCAGTCAGCCCGTGCAGGAACTCCCCGCCGATGTCGGCAGTTTCGAAGCTCCCGTGGGGACGAGGATCTTCTTCAGCGGGCTGGCGACAAGGCCGGCGAAGAGTGCCCGGCTGATCTTTGCCGACGGCAAGTCACTCAAACTGCGGATCGAAGCCGATGGGCGACAGATCACGGGCGTCTTCCCGGTGACACAGCCCGGCGCGGGATCGTGGGCGATCGAAGTGCTGGATGCGACGGGAATCCGCGAGCGGGAGCCGGTGCGATATCCCTTTCGAGTGATTGCCGATCAAACGCCGACCGTGCAGCTGGAACAGCCGGAAGTCGACCTCACCGTGACGGCCCAGGCCCTGATTCCACTGGTTGCCATGGCGAGGGATGATCGCGGACTGACTCAAATGGGTTTCGCCTATCGGATGAATGGTTCCACGGCTTGGGAAACGATCGATTCCTGGAAGTCGATGGTCGCCGATGAAACGAATCGGCCCAGTTCGGCGGAGAGTGAACTTAGGACGGGTGACGCCCTGACCGGTGAGCCGATTCTGCAGCGGAGTTTGGAATCGGTTTTCGATCTGGGTGATTTGTCTCTGCCCGATGCCGCGACCCAGGAAGTGCGGTTGTCGCTGGTGGCCTTCGCGCGCGACGGGTTTCAGCTGGGGACGACATTGGATCAGCGCGGAGGGGAGGAAAAGAGCCACGAAGGCCGCAGCACTTTGCGGTGGATCACCGTTTTGTCACCCGCACAAAAACAGCAGGAGTTGGCCGAGCGGGCTCTGGTGCAAGTGGAGGAACTCCGCAAGTTGCAGGAGCGTGTCGAGCAGAACCAGCAACAGGCGCGAATCTGGGAAGAGGCGGCTCGCACGGCGGCGAATTCCCAGGGAGAGAAGGCGGCCAGCGATCAGGTGGCGCGCGACGAACATTGGCGCCAATTGGCGAACACCAGCCAGCAGGTGAAGAGCCAGTTGGGTGAAGGGATCCGCCGGAAGTTCGAGCGATTGCGTCAGGAGGGCATCCAAAGCCAGGTGGCCGATCCCGCCCAGGAGGGGCAATGGCAGGCGATTGACAGCTCGTTGGAAAAGCTAGCCAACGGGCCGTTGGCGAAGCTCGAAGAGTTGACGAAATCCAACCCGGCTGCGAGTGGTCATCAAGATGAGGCCGAGTTGAGTGGCGTGGCTCAGGCGATTCGAGATGAACAGCAGCAAGTGATCGACCAGACCGGCTCATTGATTGCGAGCCTGGGGCAGTGGGAAGGTCAACGAGGGTTGAAGCGGGAACTCGATGCCCTGGTGGGGAAGCAGGAAGAGCTTCATCAAGAGACCGCCCAGCTTGAGGCGGAGACGATCGCCCGGGGGCAGATGGAACTGAGTGCCGATCAGAAGAGTCGACTTTCGACCTTGCGGGATCGCCAGCGAGCCATCGCCGGTCGCATCGACCAGTGGCGCAAAAGTCTGGGTGAACTCCAGCGAGGGGAGGCTCTTGGTGATCGAAGTGATCAACGTTCGCTCGAGGCTTCGGCGGATGCGTTCGATGAATCCGCGATTGGCGAGATGGCCCGTGATGCCGCGGAGCGACTCGCCGAAAACCAGCTCGGGAAGGCAACACAGCGGCAGCGGGAAGTGGGTGCGGCCTTCGAGCGATTGCGGAAAGAGTTGCATCAGGCGGCTCCCGAGGCGAACGACGAACTGCTGAAACAGATCCAGGAGCTGGAGGGCGACATCCGCGAAGAATTGATCAAATCCCGTGGAGACGAGGCCGCTGAGTCGATGGACGAAGTCGAACGTCTGGAGCGGAAAGCTCGGGACGAGGAGTTGGCGGAGCGAACGGAGCGACTCGGCTTGAGGCGCGCGGCGGAAACACTTGAAAGGGCGGCGGAACTCTCCCAGCGAAGCGCGCGTGCCGCCGGGGCGGATGCCAGTGACGGGGCTTCATCCGAGAGTGAACGGACGGAGGAGCTGACCCTCCGCCGCCAACAGGAGGAGGAGCGGGCGCAGTTGCTGGAGCAGGCGTCGCGCGAGATCGCCCGCGAGCGGCAGATGCTCCAGGAGAAGCTGCTTTCCGAGAAGTTCGAAGAGCTGCGGGATCAGTTGAAGGGACTCGCGGATCGACAGACGGCACTGCATGCCGAGATTGTGCGGCTGGCGGAGATCGGCGGAAGTACCGGGAAGTTCTCCCGCGCCCAGCTCAAGACGCTCTTGGGTCTGGCTGATGCGGCAGCGGCGCTTCAATCGGAAGTGCAGGGGTTGGCCGAGTCACTCGCTGCGGCGGAGGCGTTCTCATGGGCCATCTCTCAAATCGCTGGTCAGATCGGAGAAGTGGTTGAGGCCCTGCGGGAGCGCGATGTCGAGCCGCTGGCCCGCATCCGCAGTGAACTGGTGATGAAGCGCATTGCGGCCCTGAGGAAGGTGCTGGACGATGTCCGTGCGGCCGAGCAGGCAGCGGCGGGTGGTGGTGGCGAACAAACCCAAAACGAACGGAATGAAGAGAGCGCAGGGAGTGGCCGGGCTGGTGAACTGCTGCCCAAATCGGCGGAACTGCGATTGCTCAAGGATCTGCAAAGCGACCTTCTGGAAAGAACCAAGGCTTTGGAAGCCCAGGGTGGCTCTGACGACACCGGTGCCGCACGGGAGTCGCTCATCAAGGAGCAGGCCCAGCTTCGCAATCTGCTGCTGAATCTCTTGGCGGACTTCGCTGAAAGGGCCGAGAAGCAGCCAGGTGATGGCCCTGTTCCGTCGGATGATTCAGGGCAGCGGCCTGTCGAAGGGGAGGGGCGATGAGACGGAACTTCGGGACATTGATGCGGTCGCTGAAGGCTGCTTTGTTGATTGGTCTGTCGTCATGTGCGGTCGGCATGGCACAAGAAGGGCCTGCCCTTCCCAAAGAGCCGCCCGGGGGGAACCCGGCCGTGCTGGCCCAGAAGCTGCTCGAAGAAGTGCGGCTCTCGGAGCAATCGCTTCAGAAACAAGATCCCGCTGTCGGTCATCAGCAGGCGGCCCTGTTGCTGATGGAACAGCTGCTCAAGGAGCTGGATCGACATCAGCAGCAAGAGTCGTCCCAGTCGTCATCCGGCTCGCCCGAGCTGAAGCCGCAAGGTTCCGAGGATGAGGATTCGGGGAAGAAATCCTCCTCGAAAGCGGGGGATCAGGAATCGGCCGGCAAGCAGAATTCTGAGGGGAAAGAAAGCTCGACCAAGCCCGACGGTACGAGCCGGATGAACTCCGGGAAGGGGAGCGAGAACGAGGAGGCCAGCGATTCCCAGGCGGGTCATCGCGAGCGGGAGC
>PNLE01000206.1 GCA_013822855.1 Planctomyces sp. | reverse complement strand
AGCCAGCCGGGTCGCGATTCGTGGATGGCGAATTTGTGGTGTGACCGGGGCTGTTGGCCAAGCGTTGTCATTCTGACGATCGAAATTGCAGAAACGCGGCGCAAGCGGCGGTGGCCTTCGCGTGAGATCACCGGTTTTCACTTAGAAAACACCAAGAAACAGGCAATACCTGCCAGTGGCATGGATTGTGCTTTCACTCAGCGTGGGGATCGCAGCGAAGGCCGACAGCGCGAAGTAGCTCTGTGTTGGAGGTGCTTCCGGACAGGGCTGTCGGCCTTCGCTGTTTCTTTCTTCCAGGATCCCTTTTGCACACTCGCCAAGTGTTCTTCGTCGGGTGGCTTCCATAACTTGACTGCTCCCTCCTCCGTGAGATGCCACAGAGTGATGCCAGAAACTTCCGTGGGCACACTGAAAGTTCTGGATCGAACGGCGGTATTGCTGTAGTGTCTTATCAGAGACCTGTGAGAGCCAAGTGTCCGACATGTTTCGGCACGGCTCGAAAATGATCACCTTGATTCGAATGGAGTGAGTGGATGAAGAAGTTTTTCGCTTCGATGGCTGTTATGGCGGCTGTGGCCGCCGGTGCTGTGGTCGGTCAGTTCTCCAACGCGGCTGAAGTCGAGTCGGGCCTGGCCGCCGGTCAGCGTGTTCCCGCCTTCTATGTGCATGATGTGACCGGTCCGCAGAAGGGTGAAGACCTCTGCTACCGTTGCCGTTTCGGCAGCCAGCCGGTGATTTCGATCTTCACCAAGGACATGGACGACAACGTCGCCAAGCTGACCAAGGCCGTCGACGGTGTGATCGCCCAGAACCGCGATGCGAAGATGGCCGGCTTCCTGGTTCTCACCAGCGATTCGCCTTCGTCCGCTGAAGCCAAGCTGGCTGAAGTGGCCACCAAGCACTCGATCAAGCAGGTTCCGCTGACCACCTTCGAAGGTGCCGCCGGCCCCAAGAGCTATAAGCTCAACCCTGCCGCCGAAGTCACCGTGATGATGTGGGTCGAAGGCAAGGTCAAGGTCAACAAGGGCTTCGCCGCCAAGGACCTGACCGATGAAACCATCGCCGCCATCACCAAGGACGCCTCGAAGATCCTCGAATAGTTGAAGCCGTGAAAACTGGCTTGTGACATTGAGCCTCGTGGGGAGTTAGGCTCCGCACGAGGCTTTTTCGTTTTCGGTGTTTGAGTCGGTGTTTGAGAAAGTGGGATTGGGGTTGGTTCGCGAATCATGGTCCGCACAGCGGACCTTACCGGGGTTGAAGACATGAGCGATACATCACGGCGGGAATGGTTGGGGCAGGCTTCGGGAGTGATGGCGGCAGTCGGTGCCACAGTCATGACCGGGGCGGCCGCCATCACGGGTTCACTTCTCGTCGCCGGCGCGGAGACGGAACCGGCTCGGCTCAAGGGGAACATCCGGCATTCGCTCGTCCACTGGTGTTACAAGGATCATTGGAAGGACATCGCCGAGTTCTGCCGCCAGACCAAGGCCCTGGGTGCCGAGAGTGTGGAACTGATCGATCCCGTCCACTGGCCGATCCTCAAGGAGCATGGCCTCAAGTGTGCGATCGCAGGCAGCCACGGCTTTGTGAAGGGGGTCAACGATCCCGCCAATCATGCCGAATGCCTTGCCATCCTCCGCAAGCGAATCGATCAGGCGGCCGAGTTCGGCTGTCCCAGCGTGATCACTTTCACCGGCATGCGGAAGACACCTGCTGGTGAAGTCATTCCCGACGACGTAGGCCTCGCCAATTGCGTGAAGGCCTACAAGGAAATCGCGGGCTATGCCGAGGAAAAGCAAGTCACGCTCTGTCTTGAGCATCTCAACAGCCGAGTCTCGACCCACCCCATGAAGGGGCACCCCGGCTACCAGGGGGATCAGGTCGATTACTGCATCGACATCTTGAAGCAGGTCGGTTCACCGCGCGTGAAGCTGCTGTTCGACATCTACCATGTGCAGATCATGGACGGAGACCTGATCGCACGGATCAAACAGCACCACGAATGGATCGGCCATGTCCACACCGCAGGCAACCCCGGCCGGGGGGAACTCCATGTCGCACAGGAAGTGAACTACCCACCGGTGATGCAGACCCTCGTCGATGTGGGCTACCAAGGTTACGTGGGGCACGAATTCATCCCCACGATGGATCCAGCCGTGGGGCTCAAGGAAGCGATCAGAATCTGTGATGTGTAGTTGATTCGTCGTCGGCGGCCCGAGGGTTCTTTTTCGCTATTCGTCTTCTTCGCCGTAGCCGCCCGACTTCTGCTTCTTCTTCATGTCGCGGCGCTGACGTTTGGAAAGCCCCTTGAGCTGTTGATGACCTTCATCCACCCGCTGGTATTCCTGATCCGAATCATCCTCCGAAGGGTTGTCGTACGACGCCTCTTCGACCACTGGCTGATGTTTCGCCTTGGAAGTGTTTCCCGCCTTGGAGGACTTGTTGTTGACCGGTGGTGAGTTCGAACCGTTGTCGGGACGTGTCAGTTCTTCGAGGCGATCCCAATCCTCCTCGTCCATGGCCCGCTGGATTTCCGCGTCGCGATCGAGCGGTTCGTCCGACGGCTGCTGCTCACCCGCATCCGATTCGTCCTCGTATTCATACGCCTCTTCAGCGGCTTCCTCCTCAGCGGAAGTCGAGTCGTAGTCGGCGGCGATCGGTTTGGCTCGCGTCGTCTTCTTGCGGGTCGCCTTCTTGCGAGTTGGCTTCTTGGTTGCGTCCTCGGAGGAAGCGGCGGCTTTGCGTCGGCCACGAGTTGGCTTGGCGGGCGGGACGGGCCGCTTCACACCCCACCAACGGAACAGACGCATGCCCGCCAGCACGCGGGTGATGCGGTTCGCCCGGCGCTCCGTGGATGCCGGAGGATCAGCGGTGATGTAGACCACATGCCGCAGGTGGAGCCAGCTCGTGACCGCGACAGCCGCAGCCGTCCAGAGCCGGAGGATGGCGAGTGAGGTTTCGGCACTGGCGTTCGCCGATCCGGTGAGACTCGCGGAACGATCGAGAGCCAGCCTCACACACAGGCAGGCCATCATCAGCACGGCGGAAAACCGCAGGCTCCAGAGCGAAATCGGGCTGGAACGCATATCCCGGTCAAGACTGCGAACCAGCAGCATCGCGACCAACAGCGACGTGCCCGTCCAGAGGACATTGGCCGCGTTCCAGAATCGCCACTGGGTGAACTCCAGGAGGATTTCGGCCATGGCGACATGCAGATCAAGTAGCCGGCAGACTCCCACAGCCAGAGAGACCGCACCGACCCAATACCAGAGGCGATATCGGCCTTTGAAGTCGAGCGAACTGCGGGAGCGGCACCATCCCACAAGCAGACAAAGCTGGCCACCCACCATCCAGCCGAAGGATTCCAGCACGACGGCAAACGCCGGGTCTTGCGGAACAAAAAGTCGCCGCGTGATGGGATCCAGCATCCGGGGAAGCGAATCGTGGGCCGCCAAGAGCCAACTGGCCAGGAGGGTGCAGAGGACCGCCGAAGAAACTGTGAGCCACATGACCCAGGGACGGATTGGTAAGCCGGGAATCCGCTGGAGGGAGCGGCCCGCCATTGATCGTTGCAGCAAATCAGCCAGCGGCACGGAGGTTCCATTCCGGGAAGCACTCTCCGTACCGGCATCCTGGCCCACGGCCATTCGCCGGCGGCGTCGATCACCTGCGGAGCGTGCACCGGCAAACGACATGGAGTGATCGCGTCGTGAAGGGACTGGGGCGGCTGCCGTCA
Source organism: Planctomyces sp. (assembly GCA_013822855.1). Lineage (GTDB taxonomy): Bacteria > Planctomycetota > Planctomycetia > Planctomycetales > Planctomycetaceae > Planctopirus. The sequence continues at coordinate 5,384 of PNLE01000206.1, read as the reverse complement.
TCGAACGAAGGGTGCTCCATCACACCATCGGATGACTGAACCATTCTCCCTGGTGATCGACTCATCGGCTCACCAGCTCCCTGCCTCACAGACTTTCCGTTGCCCCAGTTGTGATCGGCAAACTTTCACCAGCTTCACATGCACGGAGGAACATCCCGCACGCCGCTCGGCCACCTTCGGCAATTGTTGCCAGTGCGGGGCATTGCTTGAGAGGTGCAATGCCCGGTTCGCGACAACTGGAGAAAGTTCAAGGTTGCAGGTTGTTGAGGCCCAACTGGCGGCCGTAGGCGGAAACCAGCTGCTCCGGAGTGATGCCATAGGTGAGTTCGAGGGCCTCTTGCCATGTGTAGCCTTCCTTGATCGCCGTGATGAGGCCGCGATAGGCGTTGGCGTCGGTCGAGACGAGAAACTGGGTCATCGTCGCCGCCACGCCGTATTGCCAGCCATCGATCCCGGCATCGGCACTCAGCAACCCGCCCAGGGAACCGGTGCTCCGGATCTGGGGCATGGCGCCCGTCATCCGGTTGGCGATGTGTGAGCTCTGGGGGACGACCACCGAGGCGATCCATTCGGAAACGCCCTCGTTCATCCAGGAGGGAATGCGGCTGGTGGAACGGATGCGGTGCAGGAATCCATGCGCTGTTTCATGCACCAGGACGACCGCGAAGAAAACGGGATCGTCTCCACGCCCGCAGATGGTGATGACCCGGCCATCGCTCCACTGATGGGACAGCCCAGCGATTCCCTGGGTGTCGGAGGTGTCCATGTGCTTCGCTTCAAAGGAGTGGAACGAATTGGGATTGGTGAAGACGATCACCGGACATTTCCCCACCCAGATATTGGTTCCCACGGGAATGCTGAACAGCACGCAGAGTTGATCGTACATCTTGTCGAGATTGGCGATGTACCCCGCCACCTGGGCCGGCGGCATATCTGTGTAGAAGACGAAGTACTGCGTCTCAACCTTGTGGAAACGACTTTGGGGGTTGTCGGCCTGGGCCTTCTGCATGAGATCTTCGTAGAACGTTTTGGCCTCGGCGACTTCCTCCGGTTTTGGTTCTTCCCACAGTCGATTTCTCTTCGATTCGAGGCGGCGGGCTGCGACCTCATCGCGCAATTTCTGGTCGATGAGCAGATAGCTTTTGCTCGCCGGGTCAATCACCACATCGTAGATGTTGTCCGGCGTGCGGATCTGCCGCATCGCCGCCGGCGCGATCTTGGGGGGGACACCCTTCACTGGTTTGAAGGTGATTTGCTTGAAGGTGTTGGGTTTGCTCCCCCGCTCCACCTGGGCGACTTCCAGATCGGGATAGATTTTCCCGCTGCTCATCTGGAGCGTGACCACCGAGCCGACATTGAGTGGGTGTTCCCGGCCATCCAAATTGGTCACATAATCCCGCTCCAGCTTCATGATCGCCCGAGGAACAGGCTTGGCGGCAGTGATTTTCGGAGGAGCGGCATGGGAAACCACGGACAGGCAGCCAGCGAAAATCGCGATCAACAAACAGTAAACGCTGCTGCGAATCGAGAATTTCCTGCTGTTCGCCCCTTTGGCACCTCGGATACCTCGAAAACGGGATGTCAGAGAGCTCGTATCAGTTTCCTGGGCGATGTTCAGCATGGACTGGCTCGTAGAGGCAGGGGAAGTTTGCGGCAGAAATGGAAGATGACGACAGACCAGGCAAAGCGAGGCTGCTGTTGCCATGCTGTTCGACGAACCGCGCGAGACGGCCTACGTCCGGTCGAGTTTTGGCGGATGCGATCATCCCGCCGGACTGCTTCGCTTCGATCCGCGTGAGATGATATCCTGCCTACGCTGGAATAAGCCTGAATTTCGCGACTGTCAGAGGAATTTCTGTCACTCATGGCCAAGGATCTGAAGCCCGCCGATCCCAGTGAAGTCCGTGTTCGTGTCCTGATTGTGGACGACGACGAATCGCATGCCCAAGCTGTCGCCGATAGTTTGACGCGCGTGGGTTACGAATGCACGGTCGCGTCCGCCGGCGCGGACTCCGGGAAGAAGGCGCTGGCGCTGATCGAAGTCGAGAACTTCGATGTCATCATCACCGAACTGATGATGGATGAAGTCGACGGCTTGGAGATCTTGCGCCGCTCGAAAGCCGAGCTTCCCGATGCCGAGGTGATCCTGCTGACCGGGCACGCCTCGATCAAATCGGCCCTCACCGCAGGCCAGCATGGGGCACACACGTATCTCACCAAGCCTTTGGACATCAGCGAACTGAGACAAGCGGTTGACCGGGCGAGTTCCCGGATCCGGCTGCTGCGAAAAACCTTCGAATTGAGCCGCCGGCTCGATGAAAAGTTCGGCTTCGAAGGGGTGATCGGCAACAGTCCCTCCATGCACCGGCTGATTGAGAAGCTGCGGAGCGTGGCCCCGACCGACAGCACCGTGCTCATCCAGGGAGAGAGCGGCACCGGCAAGGAACTGGTCGCGCGGGCCCTGCACCAGAACAGCGAACGCAAGAACAAGCCCTTCGTCCCCCTCAACATCTCAGCACTCCCCGAGAGCATTCTCGAAAGCGAACTTTTCGGGCATGAGGCGGGGGCATTCACCGGGGCGGCCACGAAACGTATCGGCAAATTCGAGTACGCCAACGGCGGGACACTCTTCCTCGATGAAGTGGGCGAAATGCCCATGGCGACGCAGATCAAACTGCTCCGTGTGCTCGAGGAGCGCAAGATCACCCGGCTGGGTGCCAATGATGAGATCTCCATCAACGTCCGGCTGGTTGCGGCCACCAATGCCGACCTGCAGGACATGGTCAAAAAGGGGACCTTCCGCAAAGATCTCTACTTCCGCCTGTCGGTGATCACGATCGTGCTGCCGCCGCTCAGCGATCGCCGGGCCGATATTCCCTTTCTGATCGATCATTTCCTCAAGCAGTTCGCCGAACGCAACAAGAAGCCGATCCCGATGATCACTCGGCAAGTTCATCAGGCGTTGATGGCGTATTCGTGGCCGGGGAATATCCGCGAATTGAGAAACGTGGTGGAGGGGATGATGGTGCTCGACATCGACGGCAAGCTCGATGTCGACGACCTGCCGGAAGGGATTCGCGCTCCCGCAGCAGAAAACCCTGAACAGGAAGTAAGCCACAACCATTCCGGCAGCGACGGGCTGATCGGGCGTTCGCTCAACGATGTCGAGAAGTATTACATCGTACGGGCGTTGGAACTCGCGGGCGGTAAGCGGGACGAGGCGGCCAATCTGCTGGGGATCGGCGAGCGAACGCTTTATCGCAAGATCAAAGAATATGGCCTGTGATCCTGAGCGATTGGCCACATGCCGTGGCTCCGCCATAATCGACAGAGAAGAGCGAACCTCCACGCAGCCGATGGATCAGATCTGCCGAGGGGAGATCGCCAACTCACCACGGTGAGGCGGCGAGTACCCAGCTACGCGAAAACCCAGCTTCCCCACCAACGAAAGACGACAGTGACAACACCTGCGATCAATGAAGCGGTCAGCAATGAGTTCCCGGGAGATTTCTTTTCAGAAGACGAGATCGCCCAGTTTCGCGAGCGCGGGTTCGTGGTCGTCCGCGGCTTGGGAACCTCCGAAACGTTGCGGCGGATGATGTCGGTGGTGAAGCGGGGCTTGGCGGAGCACATCGCACCCATCGAGTATGAGGCCGAATTGCAGTATCCGGGGTCGCCCGTCTCGTTCGAGGCGGAAGGTGGTCGGACGATCCGTCGGCTGAAACAGGCCCTCACCAGGGACTATGTCTTCACCGAGTGGTTGGGGCAGCCCGCGCTAGTGCGGCGGTTGCAGCAGATTCTGGGGCCGAAGGTGGTTTGCCCGCTGGCCCATCACAATTGCGTCATGACCAAACAGCCGGCCTACAGCAGCGAAACAGGCTGGCATCAGGATATTCGGTACTGGAGTTACACCAAGCCCGATCTGGTGAATGTCTGGTTGGCGCTCGGGGATGAGACGCGGGCCAATGGCTGCCTGCAGATGATTCCCGGTTCACATCGTGAGAAGTTGAGCCGCGACCGGCTCGACGACGCCCTCTTCTTCCGCACGGATCTTCCCGAGAACGCTGAATGGATCGCGCGGCGGGAGTACATCGAACTGGAACAGGGGGATGTGGTCTTCTTCCACTGCCTGGCACTGCATGCGGCCGATCGCAACACGACCGGAGACACCAAGATCTCGGTTGTGTTCACCTTCCGGGGCGGCGACAACCATCCCGTGGCGGGGAGTCGATCGGCCTCAATGCCCGAACTGCTGCTGACCCCTTCAATTCCGAGTTAGCCGGCAGCTTTACCGATCAATTGCAGATTGTCCTTGAATCAGCCGGCGGCACGGGTCAACTGGTCGGCGAGGGGCGTCATCACGCGGAGTTTGGCGAAGCGTTCGCCACGGGTGTTGTAGAAGTAAAGGTCGTTGTTGTCCGCCGCCCAGACAGCGTTGAGGCGGACATTCCGCGGGCCTTGCAACATGAATTGCAGGCCGCAAAGTTCGCCGTTCCTCAGGATGCGGGATTCGCTCAGTTGGAACTGCTCGATCAGCAGATTCTCAAAGCGACACAACTCCTGATGAACGAACGCGCGCAGGTCTTCCAATGACCTGACGGACGAGATGTCACGCACAATGTGGAATTCCCGTACAGGCTGGCCGGGAGCCACCTCGCTCCCGAACCTTGCCAATGACTTCACAGGTCCGCCGTGACATCCTTCGTCATCGGCTCTCCGCGACGCAGACCATATGTCGGTGCCGGGGAGCCGTGCAAACGATGGAAGCGACACAAACCGCCACTTCCGCCCAACTGATGTGAACGAAAGGGCAGGTTTGATGTGCACAGCGGTCAATTCTGCAGAACGAATCGCGACGGGGGCATCTTCTCGATCCACCCCGTCACGAGGTGCCGCTGAAAAAGACGAAGTGAGCCGCTTAATAGCCGTTGGCAGGTTTGGCTGCCGAGACGGGGGAATTGCGGCTGGCCATCTCGATGTTGGGCCGAACCGATTCTTCGAGGCGGCCGGTGAACGTGGCGGCGGGCTGCATGCCGATGATCCGGTCTTCGATGGTGAGATCGGGGGCCACGATCAGGCAGGTGGGCAATCCCGTGACGCGGAACGAGGCCACCAATTCGCGGTGGGCATCGGCATCCAATTGGACGGCGATGAAATTCTCATTCACCATCTGCTGCACCTTGGGCTGGTTCAGCGTCTGCTGCTCCAGTGTCCGGCAGGCGAGGCACCACTTGGCGGAAACGTTGACCAGCATCGGTTTGCCGGTCGCCTTCGATTCGTCCCATGCCTTTCGATAACTGGCTCGCCAGGAAATCGCATTGGGAGCCGCTGGAACGGCGGGGGCGGCGACTGGAACCCCCTGCTCTGCTCCTGTCAGACTGACC
>PNLE01000205.1 GCA_013822855.1 Planctomyces sp. | reverse complement strand
GGTGCGACGCGATCCTTCTCAACGACCAGTGCCTCTTCCACGAGTTTGCCGAGATCGACCGATTTCGCCAGATCCGGGAACCGCCCCAGCAGTTGTCGATGCGCCGCCAACGCGCCCAAAGAGTCGCCCCGTCCCAGCAATGCCTTCATCGAAGCCAGCGTCGCTTCCAGGGCCTGCTGTTTTGCAATCGACCGTGTGGCGTTCTGCCGAAGTTGCTCAATGCGACTGATGGAAGCCGTCAACTCGGTGCGGTCTTCGGTGTATCGTTCGACCAATCGAGTGGCTTCGTCGGAGATGCCAAGCAATGGGGCATCGGCCCGGGCGGCGGCTTCAATCGCACTGCCGGTCGCGATTCGTTCAGCGGCCCGCTGGAGATCGGGACGAATCTCCTTGAAATCCGGGGAGTCGCGATCATCGAGAATCCATTTCTGGAGTTGCTCGAAGGCCCGGGCGTGGGCCGGTGAGGCACCCACCAATTCCCGTTCGATGGATGACCTCCACGCGAATCGTCTGGCTTCGGAAGTTCGCTTCGCCCCGGGATGATCGGTGGCAAATCTATGGAATCGTTCGTAGGCCTGGGCGAAGCGACCTTCTTTGAACTCCACCTCGGCCAGGCCGAATTCTCGTTCAAGCGATCTTTGCTGAATCAAAAACAGCGTGACAATCCCGGCGATCAAGAGAATTCCGACCGTGATCGACATCCCCAGGACGAACGGGGAGCGAAGGAGATCCTCCTCGCCGGGACGTCCCTTCAACGATCCCAGCGGGGCGGGCCGAACAGCGTTGGAACGCCATCCCCGCTCGGGTTTCGTCTCACTGGATGGGCCCCGATTTGGTAGCGAGGGAAGATCGCTGAAACTCGCGGACAACTCCTCGATGATCACCGGCTGCGGCGCCGGTGATTTGCTCGGGGGAGATTTGGAGACGCTCGCGTTCGGCTTCTCGGAGGCTTTGCCTGGCATGGCCTGATTGTTGGGAGCCGCCCCGTCTTCGTAGCGAATAACGAGCGAGCCGATGGCGATCACATCGCCAGTGCTCAGTTCGGCCCGGGAAACATTCCGACCATTGACGCTGACACTCGGGGCACCCGCGACCGTGATCTCAAAGCCGCTGCCACTCCAACTCACCCGGCACACGACCGCCGGGATATTGTCTCCAGGGACGACAATCTCATTGAATTCCAACGAGCCGATCATCACCGGCTGTGTTTTCGTGAGCGGCACCACACGCGAAGGGCCATTTCCCTCCTTCACCAAAAGCTCGGGCATCAGGCCACCTTCTCCCCTACCAGCGGGTGGAATGAATGCCGGATGTCTGTCAGATCATGCTCAGCCGTCATCTGGATGCGATCGTCCCGGAGATTCTTCCCTGTCGGTTTTGAGGACATCTTTCGATTGTCCGGGTCTGGCGATTCCGCCCTGGAGCTGACCTTCCTCGACGAACTTCCCGTGCCTGTCGCCAGACGGATTTTCTGAAGTCCGGCCGCATTGGCCGCATCGAGGACGGTGACCACCACCCGATGATGCGCCGCCGGATCGACGGTCACCACCATCTCCTGCTTGCGGTCGCGCAGCATTTGGAGTCGGAATTCGTCTTCGAGCACGCGCGGGTCGGTATCAAACTTCGTGCGGTCGATGCTGATCACGCCATTCCGATCAATCTCCACGAGGATCGAAGTGTTGAGCAGGTCGTCCAGTGTCTGCAGCGATGCCCGTCCGCCGGAGCGATTGGGGTCGGGAGTCGGGAAGGGAATTGTCTTCTGGAGGCTGAAAGAGGCCGTGATCATGAAGAAGATCAACAGGAGGAAGGTGACATCGACCATCGGTGTCAAATCCATCTCCTCCAGCTCGATCGGCGTGCGACGGCGTTCCCGTGGAGGCTTCGTCTTTCCCAGTGCGATCAAATGGAGCTTGCTCTTCGCTCCCCGACTGGCATCAAGGCCCGCACCCGAGTTTGTTCCGGGGGTGGCTGGCTCCTGGGGATCCGGTTCGGCGCCGGGCAACTCCGGTGGGTCGATCTCCGGCAGCGCTGTGGCGGCTTGAATCTCACTCTGTGCCAGAGATGTCCCGTCTTCGAAAGCCACAATGTCTGGAGACGCTTCCAGAGCTCCCGTTTCCTCGGCCCAGGGAATTGTTGTCTCGGCGTAACAGATCGGGCAGGTGGTCAGCTGCCCCTGTTTGCTGGTTGAAATCGACAGCCTGTGTCCGCAGGCGGTGCAGCGAAAGCGGATCGGCATCGCCTATTTCTCCCGCACACCGGCGTAAACGGTCACACCCTCGACCCGGCTGGCCGCCTGCATCACATCCCGAACATCTCCATGAGCGACCTCCCCTTCCGCTTTGACGACCACCTCCCTGCGACCGTCTCGAACGGCATTTTCCACCTGTTGGGCCACCTGGCTCAACGGGATCGTTTCGCGTGTTTCTTCAACCGTGATCGTCGGCCCGGAACTTGAGTCCCGGCCAGTTCGCAGGATGAACACGGTGGCCTGACGACTTTCCACACCCACCGTATGTACGGCGAAGGGGACATCGAGATCGGCCCTGCCCTGCATCGTCGATGAGACCATGAAGAAGATCAGCAGCAGAAAGACACAATCGATCATGGGGGTGATGTCGAGGTCAACGCTGTTCAAAGCCGTACTGTTGCGGCGTCGGCGCTCGCGCGGTTTTTTGGGCGATCTGCTGAATTCGTCACCCTGCCGCTCGTCCAACGAGGAACCGGTCTGATCCGAAGCGGTATGGCTGGAGAAAAGCGAACTCAAGACGATCGCTCCCTTCGCCGTTCTGGGGACGGGACTTCTTCGCGACTTGGGGAGTTTTGCAGTCGAGCGTCCGCCAACTGATCCAAAAGCGGCGAGAGAATCTGATCGACCTCGAACTGAAGCTTCCGGATGCGGATCAGGATCGCCGAAGTCGCGATCATCAACGGGACGGCGATGACGAGTCCCACGGCGGTGGTGATCAGTGCCAGGCTGATGTCGTTCGCCAGCAGGGAAGGATCGGTGCCTGACTTCTGCATCGAGGCGATCTTGCCAAAGGCGGCAATCATCCCCGCGACGGTTCCCAACAGTCCGAGCATGGGGGCGGACTTGATCACCGTGTTGATCCACATCACCTTGTGGTCGAGTTCCGCCTGGACGTCGCGATCAAATCGATCCAACACGAAATCCTTCACGTCGTCCGGCGACAGATCCGTGCGACTGACGCCCAAACCCAGCAATTGGGGCAGAGCCTTCGTCCACCAGGGGGGGGAGTCGCATCGGGCGATCAGTTCATCCCATTGCCGACTCTTTATCAGCTGGGAACATTCGTCCCGAAATTCTTCGGCGGCGGCGTTCGTGAGAAAGCGTTTCACAGCCAGTTGCCGGAAGAGGATCACAGACAGTGTTCCCCCGACCAAGGCCCCCAGAGCCTGAAATGCATAGATGGAGTTTCCGGCCCACTCGATGAATTGATTCAGCTCCATGATGCTTTCGTAAGTCTGCGCTGGGATGAGTACATCCGATCCGACACTTCCTCTCCGCATAGCCTACAGCGGCAGGCTCGCGCTCGAAATGAGAAATGTCGCCACAGTGCAAATCACTGTTCGAATCACAGTGCGGATCAGGAAGGGATAATTGTTTTTGAGCAACCGTCGGATCATCCCAGGTTTCTCCACGGACAAGAGCATCGTCGCCCGATTGTTTGCTCCAGGATGTCCCGTTCCGCCAACGGAGCCTGATCATCCCCATCAGCAGGAAGAAACAAAGTAGATTTTCGATCCGATGTTCACAATATTTTGATGAAGCCAGGATTCAATGGACTTGGTGTATTGCTCGTATCAAGATCGGCTTTTGTGTGAGTCGTGACAGTCGCACGGAGTGCGATTCGGGATGTATTCGTTTTGGAGTGACAGACAGTGCCAAAGCCGAGTCAACTGCATGTGGGTCGGGCGGAACTCTCTTCCGGCGGCGTGCCGCTCACGTGGTCGCGTCGGCAAGTTCTCGTCGCGGGCTTGGGAGCCGTCCTGTGGCCGACCTTGGCCAAGTGGTCACACGGCTCGGTGCTGAACCGCAATCATCGTCTGGGGCCGAACCCCTTCGGTCTGGGTGTGGCCTCCGGTGATCCGACTCCCGAAGGAGCGGTGCTCTGGACGCGGATCGCCCCCAATCCTCTTTCGGGCGAAGAGTTGGAGCCGGTCGCCATGCCCGTGAAGTGGGAAGTGGCAGACGATGAGAAGTTCACTCGCATCGTGCAATCGGGAACAGCGGTGGCCACACCCGATCTGGCGCATTCGGTGCATGTCGAACTGAAGGGCTTGCCCCCTGATCGCTGGTATTTCTATCGCTTCATCACTTCGGGCGAGACCAGCCGGGTGGGACGCTTCCGGACGACTCCCCTAGCGACCGCGATGCCGCGTGAACTGAACTTCGCTTTCGCTTCATGTCAGCACTTCGAGCAGGGACTCTTCACGGCCTACGACCATCTGGCCAAGGAGGATCTCGATCTTGTCTTCCACCTGGGCGACTATATCTACGAGTACAAGGGGAAGGACAAGCTGGTGCGGAAGCACCTGGGCGAGGAGATTGAAACCCTCGCTAACTACCGGCAGCGCCATGCCCAGTACAAGTCCGACGAATTCCTGCAAGCGGCCCACGCCTTGTGCCCCTGGGTGGTGGCCTGGGACGACCATGAGTTCGACAACAACTGCGCGAACTACATTTCCGAGCAGAAGAATGTCGATGCGGCGAGCTTCCTTGATCGTCGCGCGAACAGCTACCGGGCCTACTACGAACACATGCCGCTCCCCGCGACTTGTCTGCCGGAAGGCCCCCACATGGCACTTTACCGGCCTTCGAACTTTGGGCGTCTGGCCGATTTCTCGGTTCTGGACACCCGGCAGTACCGGTCCGACCAGCCCTGCGGCGATGGCAACAAACCCCCCTGCCCCGAATCGCTTTTGCCCTCGCAGACCATGCTCGGGCCGAAGCAGGAGCAGTGGCTGGCCGATCGACTCCAGGGTTCCCAAAGCGTTTGGAACGTGTTGGCCCAGCAGGTGATGATGGGCCATGTTGATCGCAAGGCGGGTGAAGAGATCGCCTACAGCATGGATCAGTGGCCCGGGTACGAGGTGGAACGGCAGCGTGTGATCGGCTTCTTCGAGCGGGAGAAGATCTCCAATCCCGTGGTGCTGACGGGGGATATCCACAGCAACTGGGTCAACAACCTCGCCTCGGGCAAGGACGACAACGCCGCCCCGGTGGCGACCGAGTTCGTGGTGACTTCGATCAGCTCGGGTGGCAATGGTTCACAGAACCTCAAGTATGCCCAGACCGTTCAAGACGAGAATCCCTTTGTGAAGTTCTACAACGCCGAACGAGGCTACGTGAGCTGCAAAGTGACACCGCAGAGTTGGACGTCGAAGTACCAGGTTGTGGAATACGTCGACACGCCCGGCGCACCCTTGGTCACCCGCGCGACATTCGAAGTGGAAGCCGGTAAGGCTGGGGCGGAACGTGTCTGATACGCCCCCCAATTTCAGATAGCGTAGAGCGTGCCATGCTTGCAGCCTTGGGCAAGCATGTTTTTGCGGCTATCAACGCGATACTTAAAGTTGCGATTCGTAGTGGAATGAAAAGAGGCTGCCGGACGACTTCATCCGGCAACCTCTTCAATTTCAAATCGTTCACAAATGTCTCAGATGGCGCGAATCACGGCGGCAGCGCTTTGACCCATCCGCGTACGATTCACGCTCAGGGCGATGTCGCTCGTCATCCGCCTTGGCTCGCCGCGAACGATCTTCAACCGGCATTCGGGATCGGCCGTCCGGTAGTTGAGCGTGTGGGGGATGAGGCGATGGCGAAGGGCGAGGATGCTCCCCACCAGTTCCACCGCACCGGCACCGGCGTCGAAGTGGCCGAAGTAACTCTTGAGTGCCGTCACGGGAATGGTTTCGGCAACGGAACCCAGGACGCGGTGATAGGCCTTCGATTCGGTCATATCGTCAAGCACGGTCCCCTTGCCGTGAGCGTTGATATGGCCCAGATGCTTGGGGGTGAGGTCGCTCCGGCGGAGGGCGTGCTCGATGGCCCGCACCAGACCGGTGCCCTGCTTGCGGTTCTCATCGCCCGATCCGTCGCACCCGGCACCAACGCCGAGGATCTCACCGTAGATGGTGGCTCCGCGGGCAACGGCGTGTTCGTAGCTTTCGATGACAAACGAACCTGCTCCCTCACCCATCACCGTTCCCGAACGATTCAGATCGAAGGGCCGGCAGGCCCGGTCGGGTTCGCACTCATGGCTGAGGGATTCGTAGGCCGTCACGCGGGTCCACTCGACGGGATTGAAGTGGGAACTGCTGGCCCCCACGATCATCACATCGGCGGCACCCCGTTCGATGATGCGAACCGCCTCCGCGAGTGCCAAGAGGGCCGACGATTCGGAACTGGTGATCGTGTTGTTCGGGCCGCGGGCATCGTGCTCCATCGCCACATGACAGGCGGGCATGTTGGGAAGCTGCTTGATCAGCCACAAAGGGCCGATCTGATCCATGTTCTCAGTGCCGAATTGTGTGGAAAAGAAAGCTGGATCAACAACTGTTTTCAATCCCCGTGCCGCATCCAGGAGATCATCGGCAGTGGTGGAAATGTGGCTGGCCCCGAACTCAACACCAATTCGATACGGGTCGATCGAACCCCGTTCGATCCCGGCGTCGCGCATGGCCATCGAAGCGGAAGCCACTCCCAGCTGAACCTCGCGAGGCATCAGGCGGATGAATTTCTTCTGGTAAATGTGTTCGAGGGGATCAAAGCCGCTGACCTCGGCCCCGAGCGGAGCGCCGTTGACGCTCACGGTGGGGCGAATGCCGCATACACCGCTGCTGAGGCTGTTCCAGAATGCGTCTTTCCCGATACCGATCGGTGACACAATTCCGACGCCGGTCACCACAATACGTGGGACATCGTCCGACGAAAAAAAGTTGCCTGCCATCTTAGCGGCCCTCTATACCGTTCGGCCGTTCCACTGCCGAACGATCTGCCAATCCATTCCCGCACCATTCCTGAATGCGATTCCGGATTAGAATTTCGGAAAGCCACAACGTGCGGGAGCCACGAATCCAATCGCGTTCCAGCACTTGCTTCGATCCCGTCATAAGCTTCCGACTTCTGTCTTATCGACAGAAACTTGCCGAAATTTCAACGACAGGAATCGCTTTGTGGCGATTCTCAAAACTTGCAGCTCAACAGGTCCCCACCCGTTGAACTGCACACAACACACCTTAAATGAAACTTGGAAAGCTGGCTTTCACCCGCCTCCTTTCGTTTCCCTGGTGTCACCAATTTCCCGAATCCGCATGTCGGCGAACCCCAGCCGGTACTTTTGGCAACACATCAACCCAACCTGATTGAAGCATCCCCCTTTCAAAACGTCAAGAGACAATTCGTTTGTTCAGATGGTCCGTGGAGTGGCAATGTTTGTCGAAAAGGGCTGTCAAATATGAAGTTAGGATGAGGCGGCCTATTTCCTACAATCGGAAGAGTTTCCTATGAGACCACTGCAAAACCCGCATAACCATGATTCAGGTGATGGGGCTTCAATTCGGCACCCGATGTTCCTGAGGGTCGTTCTCCCAGGAGTTTCTCGATAATTCCCAGGGCAATAATTCTCAGGGCACTGTGGCCGTCCGATCAATTCTCGACGGTGGTATGGCATGAGCGGTATTTCCACAGGCACGGGTCTGATCAGCGGGATCGACTATTCCGCCTTGACCGACGCCATTATCAATGCTGAGCGGGCTCCCGCAGCCCGGCTGGAATCTCGTCTGAAGAACGTCCAGTCGAAGCAGTCCGCCTTCACGCAGCTCTCGGCCACCATTCTCAATCTGCAGGCCTCGGTCACCAAGCTCTCTTCGGCCTCCACCTTCCGCGGCACCAGCGTGAGCGTGGCCGACCCGACCCAGCTCTCGGTCACCACCCGCTCGGGGGCCCTTGCCGGCAGCTACCAATTCCAGTCCATTCGGGAATCGAGTTTCGCCCAGGCGACGTCCCGCGGCTTTGCCAACGCCGATACCCAGACGATCGGAAAGGCGGGAACCGTCACCATCTCGTCACCGGGCAAACTTTCCAGCGAGACCCGTTTGGAACTGCTCAATGGCGGAACCGGGGTGCAACGGGGCAGCCTGCGGATCACCGACCGCTCGGATTCCACGGCGACGGTCGACCTCTCCAAATCGCTGACAATCGAGGATGTCGTCAAGACGATCAACGAATCGAGCGACATCAACGTGGTCGCCCGGATCAGCCAGGATCGCCTGATCCTCGAAGATCGAACCGGCGGCAGCGGCACACTCACCGTCTCGGAGATCTCCGGTGGCAAGACGGCTGCCCAACTGGGGATCGCCGGTGCGGCTGCGGGAGCGACGCTCACCGGAACCGATTTGTTCGAAGTGACCGAGAATTTTCAGCTCGGCACGCTCAACGACGGCAACGGTTTGTATCAGAAGGCCGATGTGGATGACTTGCGGTTGGCGCTCGCCGATGGTTCGCAGGTCGATGTGAATCTGGACGGGGTGGCCACGATTGGCGACGTCGTTACGAAGATCAACGAGGATGCGGACAATGCGGGCAAAGTCACCGCCAGTCTGGTGAATGGCCGCCTGGTGCTCGCCGATCAGACGACGGGGGGCGGGACACTCACGGTGGCCAACCTCAATTCCTCGAACGCCACGGATGTCCTGGGTCTGAAGACGACCGCGACCGGTTCGACACTCACCGGTTCACGGCTGTCGGCGGGCCTGGGGACGGTGCTCCTCAAGAATCTCAATGGCGGCACGGGCATCGGCACGAAGGGTGTCGTCGAGTTGACCGACCGCTCCGGAAAGACGGCGCAGATCGATCTCTCCACCGCGGAAACGCTGGAGGATGTGCTGTCGGCCATCAATTCGGCCACGACCAGCGGAGGAGATCGGCTCTCCCTCGAAGCGTCGATCGATTCCCGGGGGATCGGGATCACGCTGAAGGATACCTCCAGCAGCACCTCTTCCAATCTCATTGTCGCCGATGTCGGGGGCGGGACGTTGGCGGCCGATCTCAAGTTGGCGTCGAACACCGCCACCACGCAGGTCGCCACAGGTTCCCTCCGTCAGCGTTCGATCAACGAAGCCACCCTT
>PNLE01000204.1 GCA_013822855.1 Planctomyces sp. | reverse complement strand
ACCAGATAGTTGCCGCTGGGCAGCTTGCGGGCCATCCGCGTCTGCATATGGGCGTTGTCGGTCTCGGGCTGCAAGGCGAACTCCAGCACGATCTTCCCGGCGGCATCGACCTCCAGCAGCCGGGGGTTCGGCCCGAGTTCCGTGATGAGCGTCCGGCCGTCGCCCAGCCGCTGGGCGGTGCCGATCTCCTTGTTTTGCGGCGATTTCTTGTAGGTGAAGACCACCTCCTTGGCGCGGGTGAACTCCTTGACGTCGTCGCTCCAAGCGATCAGAAGATGGCCATTGGGCAGGACGTAGCCATCACGCGCCGCAGGTCGACCGGCATCCCATTCCGGCTCGCCATTCTCGCCGATGATCCCGGTGAAGGTCGGACCGGCGATGAAAAACGAGTGCCGCAACTCGCCCGGCGGTTCCGCCCCGATCACCGGCAAGCCCAAGGTGAAAACAAGCAGCGCGGTCGCGAGGTGGCGGAGCATCTGGAGCAGCCCTTGTGAGCGATATCGGTGAGACTTCAATCCGTAGAGCCTAGCTCTGCCCCTATTGGAACAACAGTGGCGGGAGGACAGTCAAGCCAATTCCACAGCGAATCGTTTCGTTGAAAACGGGCTCTAGGACTCCTCAACCTTCTTTTTAAGATAGGCAGATATCACGTGGAATCTGCTATTCGGTTTCGCTTTCCGAGTCGTCGGCGATAGGTCGAAACTTCGCCATTTCAGGGTGAATCTTTTCGATATTGGACATGTAGTCGCCATAGGATTTTCGAAGGACTCGTCGCACCGTGGAAACGCCATATTTGGACGAATGCTCAGCCAGTTGTGTCCGGCAATCTTTCCAGCCGAGCAATTCGTAGTTGGAATAATGTCCACAAATCTGCTTCATGCCCGGCCCATTCGATTGATCAAAGGGGTCCATGCGATCGCCACGGCGTATCTGGATGAAACTTCTGAGACATTCTTCCCAGCCTAGTTGATAATAGTAGGGGTAACTCTCCCTCAGCTTCAGTGGTACCTCTTCATTGGCTTTGTTGTGTCCTGTCACGATTTCCGGGATTTCGGCAGGGACATCGACTTGGAACTTCAGAACGATCTGACCCGCAAGGAGATCATCACGAATGCGATATCCCACAACTGCCGCAACCAGTGCCAGCAGCAGCAAGATGTAGACGTAAATTGGCCAGTTGCGAAATGACACGATGAAGGGACTCCGGTGGCATCATTCCACTATCCCACAAACAACCACACCGGGAAGTCCAGACAATTCTCCCACCGTGATCTTGGTGGAGTCTTGTGAAGACTTCATCTGGAGTCGAGTTTGAAGTCTGTCCATCAGAGGATTCTCTCTCACCTATGGCCGGGAGAGGAAAACATCCGGGATCCCAAAATCAATGTCCCATGACGCTGCAGCGTTCCTGGGCGAGGTCGGCGGGGTGGCGGGGGACGTGTTTGATCCAATTGGGCATCGCGGAACCGATCAGCATCCCCACGATGGAAGCCGCCAAGCCCAGCAACTGCGGCGGAAAGTTCCGCCAAAATTCTTCCAAATCCGGCGGCACGTTGACCCACAGGCCATTACCCCAGCCGGATTGAACCACCTCCGCCCCCAGCCAGATGGGCAGCGCAAAGAGGATCGAGAAGACCGCTCCCTGTGTCGTCGCTTTCGACCAATAGATGCCGAACGCCAGCGGGACGAAGGCGATCACGAGCGTCACCTTGTAGCCGCTCTCGACCATCTCGTACATCGTGCTCTCGGAGTTGACCGCGAGGGTGGTGGAGACGATGGCCACCGCCACCAGCATCCCACGGACCAGCCAGAGGAGCGTCGTGTCGCTCATCTTCATGGTGAACTGCCGCAGAACGTTCTCGGTCAAGATGCTGGCGGGAGCGAGAAGCGTGCCGCTCGCCGTCGAGAGGATCGCGGAGAGGACCGCGCCGAAGAAGAGGATCTGCACCCAGATGGGCGTCTGGTTCAGAATCAGAAGCGGCAGCACCTTCTGCACTTCGCGGGCGTCCTCCGCCGCGAACGAGGCAATGGCGGCGGGATCGATCATCGTGGCCGAGAACGCGATGAACATCGGCACGAAGGCGAAGGCGAAATAGAACATCCCGCCGGCGAGTGTCCCGATGACGGCCGTCCGCTCGTTCTTGGCACTGGTGACGCGCTGGAATACATCCTGCTGCGGGATCGATCCGAGCGCCATGGTCAAGAACTCACCGATGAAGATCAGCCAAGCGGAAGTCTTCGCAGCCGGCCACAAGTTGAGTCGGCCCTCATTGGAGGCAGCGAGCACCACTTGATCGAAACCACCCGCCTTATTGCCCAGGATGACAGCCACAAGGATCAACCCCACCACAATGGCCACGGTCTGCACGACATCGGTGAGGGCGATCGACCACATGCCGCCGAAGAATGTGTAGATGGTGACGATCGTCGCACCAATGATGATTGCCTCATTCAGACCAACCTGGGGGAACAGCACGCTGATGATCAAACCCAGGGCCGAAAGCTGTGCCGTCGTCCAACCCATGTATGAGGCGGCGATCCCCAGCGAGGTAATGACCTCCACGAACCGACCGTAGCGGATGTGGTAGTAATCGCCGATGGTTAGCATTTCGAGGCGGTAGAACGTCCGTGCGAAGAAAATCGCCACCAGGATGAGGCAAAGGGAGGCGCCGAAAGGATCGCCCGAGACCGACTGCAATCCCTGGTCTGCGAAGCGGGCCGAGACGGAAAGAACAGTCTCCGCCCCGAACCAGGTGGCGAAGACGCAGGCGAAGCTCATATAGACCGGCAATGACCGGCCGGCGACCATGAAGTCCTTCGCACCGCCGACCATGCGGGCACCGTACGCCCCCAAAAGAAGTGTTCCGACCATGTAGGCGATCACGCACGCAATCAGCACTGTCGTCTCTCCCGATGGTTTGCCGCCGCCGGATCGTCCGGCGGCGTCTGGGTTTCATTCGTGAAGAAGCCGCCCGCCGAGTTAAACCGGCCCGACATGCCGCTTCCCGGCTTGAAAACCGATGGGGCGGCGGGGAACCGAGCAACCGCTCCCACCGGCCTTTTTTTCATCGGGGGGAGTATTGAAGTTTCCCCGCCCCACCGCAAGCCGAAAGGAGCAAGGGAGTGCGCAGGCTCCGGAAGATCAACCTGTCGCAATGAGCCTTCGTCTCGATGTACGATGTGGTGAGCCTGCGGCCATGACCGAATCTCGGGATGGTCGAAAAGCCCCGCAATACTTCACTCCCCGAGCGAACCGCACCATGTCCGAACCCTCGCCCCCGTCCCCCGAATGGCACAAACGCGTGGCGATGGAGAACAACAATCGCGCGTGGGAACTCGCCACGCGCCGGCGGACTCCCGAGGAAGATCTGGAGATGCTGCAGGCGGCCCATGTTTCCGCCTGGCATTGGTCGCAGATCGGCACGGAACTTCATCGCCAGCGGGCGGGAATGCTCCTGGCCGAAGTGCATGCCCTGCTCGGTCATGGCCCCCTCGCCTTCCGGTTGGCCGATTCGATGCGAACCCACTTTCTGGGGCAACCCGACACACCCGATTGGGAAATCGCCTTCACCCATGCGATCCACGCCCATGCAGCACACGCGGCGGGCCGGTTCGAGACCCACCGCACCTCCCATCAGGCGGCTCGCCAAGCCATCGATGCGCTCCAGAACGAGGAAGACCGGCAGATTGTCTTGCAGACTTTCCAGTTCGTTCCCGGGGAATAAGCTCACATCACCCGCCGGAGCATCCCATGGACATCAAATCCCCCGCGTTGCTCAAGCTGAAAGGGGCGCTCTTCGGCCTGCTGGCCCTCATCGCGGGGACACTGCTCCTCGCGCCGCAGTTCTCGTGGCAATCGCTGGGCCTGCTGGCGATCACCATCTGGGCCTCCTGCCGCACCTACTACTTCTGCTTCTACGTGCTCCACCACTACGTCGACCCCAACTTTCGCTATGCGGGCCTTTGGGATCTTATCAAACACGGCCTGCGCGGCAGGTGAGGGTTCAAGAAGGCCAAGAGTCGTGACTGTGCCAGTCGGCGGGAACGCAGGATCAATAGTGATATCGCAACTGCGCGATCAGAAGGGCGTCGTCCTCCACCCGATAAACCATCCGATGCTCATCCGTAATGCGGCGGGACCAGTAACCGGAGAGCGCGTGCTTGAGTGGCTCGGGTTTGCCCATGCCCGCGTACGGTTCGCGTTTGACCTCGGCAATGAGTCGATTGATCCGCTCGACCATTTTCCGATCGTGCTTCTGCCAGTGCAGATAGTCCTCCCAGGCTTCCGTCGAAAAGATGAGCTTCATGCCAGCGACCTTTTCACGCCCTTCTTCCTTATGGCAGCGATGCCTCCGGCAATTCCCGTTCGATGCCGTTCCCCGCGTTCAGTTGCGAGATGGATGCCACGAGCCTGCGAGCGTTGGCCGGGTTCTTCAACAAATAAGCCGTTTCTTCGAGCGCCTGGAAGTCTTCCAGCGAGAGCATGACGACCGACTGCTGGCCGCTCCGCGTGATGATCAGCGGCTCGTGATCATCGCAAACCCTGTCCATGGTCTTCGCCAGGTTCGCGCGGGCCGCGCTGTAGGTGATGGCATCCATAGGAATCTCCATTTCGATACGGCTGCTGAGGTTGTACGAATAGTCGTACAAGAGTCGGGTCGGTCAGGTCAATCAAAATTTGTTGTCCCTGGTTCGCGGGCACTCACCACGCCCGAACCTGCCACTTGGCCGAAAAACAACCTCATAGGCGAAAGCTGTCGGAAACGTTACTCTCGGCGCGACACCTCCACCGGAGAGTCCTGCCATGAACGCGATCGACCATGCTGCTTCGTCCGCCCACTTCGGCAAGACCCTCGCCCGCGACCTGACCGCCGGTCTCGTCGTATTCCTGGTGGCGATCCCGCTTTGCCTGGGGATCGCGCTCGCCTCGAACGCGCCGCTCCTTTCGGGACTGGTCTCGGGGATCATCGGCGGGATTGTCGTGGGCTTCATCAGCCGCTCGCACGTCAGTGTCAGCGGGCCGGCGGCGGGGCTGGCGGCCATTGTCGCGGCTCAGATCGCCTCGCTGGGTTCGTTCGAAGCCTTCCTCTTGGCTGTGATCATCGCCGGGGCGCTCCAGATTGGCCTGGGTTTGGCGAAAGCGGGGGGATTGGCGGCCTTCCTCCCTTCCGGCGTGATCAAAGGGCTTTTGGCGGCGATCGGTGTGCTGCTCATCCTGAAGCAGATTCCCCACGTTCTGGGCCACGATTCCGATCCCGAAGGGGATATGTCGTTCCTCCAACCCGACCACGAGAACACCTTTTCGGAACTCGCCCGCACGATTGGCGACCTGCATCCCGGAGCCGCCGTTATCGGATTGGGATCGGTGTTGCTGTTGACCATTTGGCAGTTCTACAAGCCGCTCAAGAAATCGATCGTTCCGGTGCCGCTGATCGTGGTGCTGTTCGGCATGCTACTGAGCGAAGTCTTCCGTCAATTGGGCAGCCCTTGGCTCATCCAACCCGGCCACTTCGTGCAGGTTCCAGTCGCCCAGAGCCTGGACGACTTTGTCGACTCCCTGCCGTTCCCCGATTTCACCCAGTGGTCCAACCCCGCCATCTATGTGGCGGGCCTGACGATGGCGGTCGTCGCGTCGATCGAAACGCTTTTGAATCTGGAAGCGGCCGACCGTCTCGATCCCAAACAGCGTTCATCACCCCCCAGCCGCGAACTGATCGCCCAGGGTGTGGGGAACATGGCCGCCGGGCTGATCGGCGGCATTCCCATCACGTCGGTGATTGTCCGCAGCTCGGTCAACGTGAACGCCGGGGCGCAGACGAAATTCTCCGCGATCATCCATGGAGTGATGATTCTGGTGAGCATCGCCCTCTTCCCCACCGTGCTCAACATGATCCCGTTGTCGTGCCTGGCGGCCATCCTGCTCGTCACGGGACTTAAGCTGGCCAGCCCGGCCCTGGTCAAACAGATGTGGGATCAAGGGCGTTACCAGTTCATTCCGTTCGCGCTCACGGTGGTGGCCATTGTCTTCACGGACCTCTTGATCGGAGTGATGATCGGCCTGGCGACGAGTCTGGGCTTCATCCTCTTCAGCAACCTTCGCCGCCCGATCCACCGCGTCGTCGAGAAACGTCTCGGCGGGGACGTGCTGCATATCGAGCTCTCCAACCAGGTCAGCTTCCTCAACCGGGCGGCCCTTTTGAAGGTGTTCAACGATGTCCCCGCCGGCGGGCATATCCTGCTCGATGCCCAGCACACCGATTACATCGACCCCGATGTGCTTGACCTGATCCGCGAGTTCGATGAACAAAAGGGCCCGGCCCGCGACATCCAGGTGAGCCTCGTCGGCTTCAAATCGAGCTATCAATTGGTCGACCGCATTCAATACATCGACTACTCCAGCCGCGAGATCCAGAGCCAACTGACCCCTGCCGAGGTGCTGCGAATCCTCAAGGATGGCCATGAGCGGTTCCGCACGGGCCAGCGTCTCTCCCGCGATCTCGGCCGTCAGCTGCGGAGCACATCGGAACAGCAGCATCCTCTCGCGGTCGTGCTGAGCTGCATCGATTCCCGCTCGCCCACCGAGTTGATCTTCGATGTCGGTGTGGGAGATGTCTTCAGCATCCGCATTGCGGGGAACATCGTCAGCCGCGAGATTCTGGGGAGCATGGAATACGCCTGTGCCGTGGCCGGTGCGAAGCTGATCCTCGTGCTGGGGCATACGAAATGCGGTGCGGTGACCGCCGCCGTCGATTTTGTCGGCGCTCCGGAAACCGCCGCCAGCGCCACCGGCTGCCAGCACATCTCTTCGCTGTTGGAGATCATCCAGCAATCGGTCGACCCTACCCTCGCCGCCCAGCTCGGCAACTCGTCCGGCACCGGCAAGGAGGCCTTCGTCAACGAGGTCTCGAAGCGGAATGTCTCGCGCGTCGTCGAGATGGTCTTCGAGCAAAGCGAAACCCTCGACCGCCTGCACCGCGAGGGGCGCATCGCGATCGTCGGTGCGATCTACAACATCGCCACCGGCAACATCGAATTCCTGCCCCACACAGCGGATGTGGCGATATAGTCGCAGGCTAATCGCACTATGTGAGTTAAGCAAGAGAGGTGTATAGAAGATGAAATCATCAAAGGTCGACTTTTCTGCACAATTCGGGGGTCAAGACGCCGCAGATGTCGTTCTGCCACACTTTAAGGCTCTGAAGATTGCATGTCGTGATTCCTTTTTTGAGAGTTTTCCTTACCGGAAAATGGCCTATATACTGCGGGTAGATGGCGAGGTGACCGAATTTCAATTGTCCGGTGCTGGAAATATCGATATTGATTCTGGCGGTGAATACTTTTCGGTAGACATCGGAATCACGAGATATGATCGTACGCGTCTTGTCGATTCGATTTGCGATGCAATCGCAATGGGCCCCGAGCTGATCCGAAGCTCAGCCGTATCGGCTGACAAGATCGATTTCACTAGTCTTGAGTCATGTTTGCTGCGATTGATCTCCAGTTACCGGGACCAGGCAGCGCATCTTTAAGCGGTAAAAGGTTTTTGGAGTCCAACAGGTGAAAACCGACTTCCATCGCCTCTTCCAATACACCGCCTGGGCCGACCAGCGAACGTTATCTGCCCTGCAGGAGGCGCCCGCCGCCCAGGCCGAGGCGCTGCCCCTCTTGGCCCATCTGTTCGCGGCGGAACATGTCTGGCTCTCGCGGCTGCGTCATGAGGAACCCCGCCATGCCGTCTGGCCCGCCCTCGACCTCGACCAATGCGCCGCTCTCGCCGCTGAGAACGAGGCGGGTTACATCGCGTTCGTGGGTCAACTCCAGGAGGAGCAACTGGCCACTTCGGTCCAGTATCGCAACAGCCAGCGGCAGGAGTTCGTCACGTCGGTTCACGACATCCTCATGCAGGTTCTCCTCCACGGCCCTTACCATCGCGGCCAGATCGCCAAGATCATCGGCCAGACCGGCGGCCAGTCGATCAACACCGACTTCATCACCTTCGCGCGGGAAACCGACTACCGCTCTTGATCCAACCTTTGCTGTGCTTTCGTGCCGTTGTCGTGCCATCCTGCCTGCCGCACCGCACCCCCAATGTGGAAGGGGATTGATGATTCTCGGCCGGATCAACTCACCCACATGATCCGCTCCCCAAGTGAAACAGCCGAGAGAACCCCTTGACACATTTACTAAAGATCTAGTATTTCACCGGCACACAAACACCCACGGATGCGCTCGGCGGTCAGGGAACACGCCAGGGAGCCGGGCCAAGGCTGGAAAGGATTCCACATCGACACGTTTCGGCCCAGCCTGCCTTGCCGGTGGCCAACCCGGCGGGGGTTGACGATTGTGGAGCTCTTGGCCACGAGCGGCATCATTTCCCTGTTGGCGGCGTTGCTGCTCCCGGCGACCATGTCCGCGAGGGAGGCCGCTCGACGCTTGGAATGCACCCATCATCTGCGCCAAATCGGACTGGCGCTGCACAACTACCATGACCTCCATGCCTGCCTCCCGCCGGCTTGGCGAAACGATTCCTCGGGCCGGTCGGCGTATGGATGGGCGGTCGCGCTCCTGCCCTTGATCGACCAGCAAAATGCATTTCAAAGCATCGATCAGCGCCGGGGGTTGGACGATCCCCGGCAGGACAAGATCCGCCGGATGTCGGAGCCACTCTGGTTGTGTCCGTCCGACGTGGCACCGCAGACTTTCGACCTCTACGAGCCGGGTTCGGGGATCGCGTATTTGACTCTTCCCAGCGCGAATTATGTCGGTGTCTACGGCACTTCGGAGGCGGACGAGGTGCGTCCCACGCCACCGGGCGACGGCACTTTCATCAACACCCGGCCAGTGCGGTTTTCGGAGATCGACCGCGGGCTGAGCAACCTGTTCATCGTCGGCGAACGTTCGACGGAGATGTTCTCCTCGTCGTGGCTGGGGTTTGATCGTCGGGATGAAGACGCCGAATGCCGGTTGGTCGGCAGTGCGATCATGGGGCCCAACTGCCTGGTTTGCGACGAGTGCGAGTTCGGCAGCCGCCATACGGGTGTAAGCAACTTCCTGTTCGGGGATGGCCATGTTCGCGGTATAGCGGATGGCGTCGACACGGAGGTTTACCGGCAGATGGCGCGAAGAACGGAATCGTCGCCCTGAGCTTCCCAGCGGCATGCGCAACCGCACTGAATCCATTTCAAGATCTAGCTGTCCAGTCCCTTGGCG
>PNLE01000203.1 GCA_013822855.1 Planctomyces sp. | reverse complement strand
CTCGGTTTCGGGCGCTATCCCGAAACGGAAACCGCCTGGCAATCGGCCCGTGCGGCCTATGCGAAAACCTTCGAACGTCTGATCCTCGGGCAACCTCTGGAAGTGGACGCCGCCCGCAACGACATGCTGATTCCCGCTGTGCATGACGGTGCTCATCACGGTGCGCACGCAGCGATCCACGAGACACCCGATGGCACCAGCCCTGAGACCCCGGATCGAGCCGACGGGGAGGGTGCGCTGTGAGCTCCATCCCTTCACCCGGTTCGATCTCGAAGGGGTCTGTCGCTGCTGGGTCCGTTCCCGCGATGCGCGGCTCCTGGCAGTCGGGAAGATCCCAGCGTTCGCGGGCGATGTGGACGCAGCCCTGGCTGATCCCCAGTCTCGTCTGGGGATTGCTGGCGGCGGGGGTCATCGGGTTGCACCTCTACTTCCCGCCGATCGCCGCCCCGCGCACCGCGACCAGCTACAGCCCGTCGGCGGATGGCTTCAAGGCCCTCTATCTGATCCTGGCGAAGGAGGGTGTGGTCTACCGCAGCGAAACACCCGTGTCGCGGCTCATGGAGACGACCAATCCCGAGGAGACCGTGCTGCTGATCCTCAGCCCGCCGCGCCCCCCCAGCGAAGAGGAGTGGCGGAGTCTGAAGAGCTGGGTCGGCATGGGCGGGCATCTCCTCTATGCCTCGCCCCCCGGTGAGAGCGATCCGCTGGGAACGTTCGATGCCGAGATCACCACCGATAGCGGGCCGGCGGATGATCGCGTCCCCCCCAAGTCGTACGTTCCGGCGAACGGCAAGTTCCTCTGGTGGCCGGAGGGGGAAGTCGTCGGCGCACCCGAGGATGCAGTGCTCGTCGCGCAGGACGGCTCGCCCCAGGCGGTGCGCCTTTCCGTGGGACGCGGCGAAGCGGTCTTCGTGGCTGGCCCGTGGATCTTCTCTAACCAGCTCCTCAGCTACGGCGACAACAGCGCCCTCGCGTATGAACTGGTGCGCGCCGCCATCGGCGAGGGGCGGACTCCCGAAGAAGTGGTGATCGCCTTCGATGAATCGCTGAACACGCTGGCGACGCCCCAGATGATGGGGGTGCTGTTCCAGCCGCCGCTCCGAGCGATCTCGGTGCAGATCCTGCTGTTGTTCATGCTCTACGGCTGGTGGAACAGTTGCCGGTTCGGACCGATCCTGCCGCTGGAGGAGTTCTCCCGCCGGGAGATCGTGGAACACACCAACGCACTGGGCCTGATCCTCTGGCGGTCACCCGCCAGCCCGGAAGTGCTCGCGCGGTATCTGCGATACTGGCTGGCGGAATTCCGGTTGCAGGAACCGGCTCTCCGCCGCCGCCGTCTGGCGAGCCGGTTGGGCGCGAAGTCGGACGCCGTCGATGAAGCGCTGGCGGTGATCTCGCTCGCGGAACAGGCCGCCCAATCCAAGTCGCTCCGCCGCCGGGAGACGGCCCGGCAGATCCAGGCTCTGGCACAACTGGGCACCACACTGAGACGGTGATCAGTTCTCGAATGATGTTCCGATACGAATCGCTCGAACCGGGTGGCCAAATGAGCTGTCGAGGATCGGGGAGCGCACCGCGCAGGCGCACCTCCTCCGCGAGAGTCGCGATCCTCTCCCGAAGCTCCGGTGATCTCCAAAACCCGCACCACGCATACCGGTTGCGCGGGTTCTACCGGGGCGAGTTTCAATTCGTCCGATGCGAATCGTCGAGCGCCTTGACCTTTAACTCCCTGACACTGATAATGTTAGCCCCCCGCGCGTGGAATCGAATTTCATGCGCGGAACTGGTTTTTGCTCTAATCAAGTTCTGCACGGATCCGGGGGCGGTCACCCGCGTCCGGATGGCAACGGTGTGCCACACTTGTTCGCGGAATCGACCATTGGGCCGAGTTTCTTGAAGCCGGTCATGAACCGTGTGAAGTGGAGTTTCCAGTAAGTATTGGCTGGCCCCTGTCGGCCCGTGCGATCTGGTTTGTGCGCAACATCCCCACGAGCCGCAGTCGCTTGCACTGCGGAGTCAGATATCCGGCGGCGAAGGGAGTTCCTGGAACAACCACCGCCGGAGAAAAACGTTCCCGCAGGGACTTCGCCAGCTTCCAAGCCACCGAGAACAACGGGTGGCGAGGCTGGGGGATCCCGTGACGGGAGGAATGTCCGTGAACGAGAGTTTTCGAGGTTTTATGTCCTAGCGACGCCGCGAACAGCGCATCGGTCAGCCGATGCCGAAGGAGGGTTTTGATGGAACACTTGGGTCAGCATGTGATTATCGAATTGTGGGGCTGCAACAGCGGGATCGACGACGCCGATCTGATGAAGCAAGCCATGTTGGACGCGGTCAAGGCGGCGCGAGCGACGCTCTTGTATATCGATGTCCACAAGTTCGATCCGCAGGGGGTGACCGGTGTCGCCGTTCTGACGGAATCCCACCTGTCGGTGCATAGCTGGCCTGAGCACGGATACCTGGCGGCCGATGTCTTCACCTGCGGCAACACGACCAGGCCGGTCGCCGCCGCCGAAGTCCTCTGCCAGTACTTCCAGCCGACACAGTTCGATGTGCAGGAAGTGATCCGCGGCGTTCGACCGGAATCGGGTCTCAAGCCTTCACTCCGCAAGCGAAAGCTCAACTATCAACCCGACGCCACCCCTCTGGCGACAACCGTCGGCTAACGCGGTGCCCCGTACGTCGATCCATTCCGCGAAGGCCCGGCACCCAAACGGCTGCCGGGCTTTCGCGCTTTTCAACGGATGGTTCCCGTTCCTGATTTTCCACTTTCGGCGGCAGGTGGTAGTCTATCGAGCCAGAAGGTTGCGATCGTCCGCAACCGCGTCCGGCAGCGAGGGAATGGCTGCCGTCGGTGGAGTGGTCGATTTCGGCCACCTTTCAGGGAGTCGCATCGTGTTCAAGAATTCTCTGTTGAGATTTGCCCGCGGGGCAATGGCTGTCGTTCTGACCTTGGGTGTGATGGGAGTGATGATGGGTGCTGAAGGTGAAGTCCCCCTGCCGAAGCTGCCGGCCGGTGCGGGTGCCGTGGATGCGAATGCTCCGAAGTCGTTCACCACGACCAAGTCGGGCCTCAAGTACCGCATTCTGCGTGAAGGCAAGGGAGCCAAGCCCAAGGCCACCAGCACCGTCGAAGTCCACTACCACGGCTGGCTCGACAACGGCAAGACGTTCGACAGCAGCTACGACCGCAAGGAATCGATCTCCTTCGGCCTCAACCAGGTGATCCCCGGCTGGACCGAAGGGATGCAGCTCGTCGGTGAAGGCGGCATGATCGAACTCGAGATCCCCTCGGAACTCGGCTACGGCGCCCGTGGTGCCGGTGGCGCGATCCCCCCCAACGCCAAGCTCCACTTCCTCGTGGAAACCCTCAAAGTCAAGTAGTCGCGGCACTGCGGCCTTGCTTTTGAATCAACGAGACGCCCGGCGTTCCATGGGAATGCCGGGCGTTTGCATTCACCCTTTCCCGATCCTTCAGGAGAGCGTCCGCCACGGACGGATGGAAAGGTGTGGGTCTTACCGATCGACATGGCGAGCGCTGAATCGTTTTCGTTGACAGCGAAAAGGTGCGCGATGGGGCCTGATGTTTCTTGATCGTTCGATATGTTCGAGCTCGCCCTCATCCCTGCCTTCTCCCATGGGAATGGGCGAGGGGACAGGAGGGTGGTTTCTCCGATCCTTCGGCGCATCGACTCCAGATAGGGTGAGGGGACGGCAAATGTGCTGTCCGTCACATCACTCTGTCGCCGAGTCTCCCATGCCGCACGATTTCCTCGATTCCACGCCGCCCCCTTCACCCGCCAGTCAAGCTCCCGCAGCACCACCTCCAGTCACCGGGAGCCCGCGGTTTTCGCTGGCGAAAAGTGACGCCCGCGAGATCGCCAGCACCGTGGCCATCGCGGGGGGTTCCGCCGCTCTGGTGGCCCTGTTGGAACTTCTGGGCACCTTCCATTTCGGCACCTGGAATACCTTCTTCACTGCCGTCTTCACCGTGGCCATCCGCCTGCTTCAACAGTGGAGCGCCGATACGCGCAACCAGCTCCGGCTCCCCCGTTCGTAAGCCCCCTCACCACGACCCGTTCCCGCCTTTTTTCCCTCCCCGTCTTCAAGTCTGGGCCGCCATGCCACTGCGTTCGACACTTCATCGGCTGCTGCTTGTCAGCGCCGCTTTGGCCTTGCTGGTGGGAGGCGTCCACGCCGCCCAACTCATCATGGGGACGGCCCAACGGGATCTGGGAAACTATACCCTCACCGCGCTTCCCTTCGGCTTGATGTTCGTCTTCCTGGCCGCTGCCTGGTGGATGCGTCCTGTTCGAGTGCCGTCTCCTATTCCCGATGACGCTGCACCCGCCGATCCCTTTGCTGCCGTCGTGGGGGCACTCGACACGCTCCATCGCTTCTTTCCCGAGACATCGCCGCCGCAAGGACTGCTGCTGCAACTTGCGGAAGCCGCGATGTCTCAGCGATATGCGGCTCCCCCGATGGTCGTTGCGCGTCGGCAGCGCAAGCCCGCCGCTCGTACCTCTTCCCACCGCTGATCAGCACTTCCCACCTCTCATCCCCTTCGGATGTCCTGTCATGCTCTCGCCGTTTGTCATCTCTGTGGGGCGGGTGCCGTGTGCGCCTGGCCCTGGCTCGTCCGGTCTGCCGCAGGTTTCGTCCCCGCCGCGTGTTCCCGCCTCGAGTGCTTCCGTCACTCTGACACGCGGCTGCGGGCCGAAGGCCTGTCGCTTCCGGGCTGGCAGCCTCCTCTTGGGAGTTCTCCCCCTCTCCCTCGCCGGTTGCCTGGCACCCGCCCCACACGATGACACCTCGCCCACGGACATCACCATCCCCTCCGCCGATGAACGGCTCGCCCGCACGGCGATCGAGACCTACGCCCGACAGCTCGCGGTCGTCTTCAAGTCCGCCGCGAACAAACCCACCTTGAACCCGGCCGACCTCCACACCCGGCTCAAATCCCAACTCGCCACCGCCCGACAACAAGCCTTCGCCCCGCTCGATTCCCGCCTCGAAGAGACCATGAACCAGACCCCACTCGATCCCCCAGCCGCCCGAAAGTTGCTCAACGATTTGAGCCGGGGGTTTGAAGAAGCGGGAATAGCGGAGAAGCAGAAAAGCGAAAAAGCCGGAAAGAATTGAATTCCCCCGACTTCAATTCCCGATATTGCCGCCTCTTCTCCCCTCTGGCTTCTCTGCTTTTTCGCTTTCCCCCTTCTCCGCTTTCCCTCCCCCCACTCCCGGTCCTTCCCATGACAAACTTCGGCTGGCGTGACGATCTTGAAGAACGCCAACTCCTGGCGGCCACTTCCCAACAGCCGCTCTACAAGCAGGCCATCACGGCGGACGCTCCCCCCGAGATCGATCCCCGCACGTGGCATCGCATCGAGATGCAAGGCGCGCTGGGAAGCTGCCAGGGGCACGCCCTCTCCAGCGTCGGCGAAATGGCCCACTGGATCGCCACGGGTGGTGGGAACAGCGGTGGCGGGAATGATGGCAGCGGACGCGTCACTCAGTTCTCGCCCCTCTTCGCCTATTACGCGACGCAGCAACTCGATGGCCTCCTGGGTGTCGATCAGGGAAGCACGATCCACGGCGGCGTCCGCTGTGCCCGCGAGTTCGGCTTCTGCCCGCTCGAAGTCTTTCCCAATCCCCAACCGCTGCGCTACACCGGCCAGATCCCCGACGAAGCCTGGCCCGCCGCCGCACCCTTCCGCATGCGTTCCCACACCGTTTGCACCAGCTACGACGATGTCTGGACATTCCTCGCCGCCGGCCAGGGAGGCGTCTCCGCCGGCCTCGGCTGGAACGCCAGCATGACGCCCCGCGCGGGCCTCATCGAAAACTATCGCCCCGGCGGCGGTGGCCATGCGGTCGCCTTCCTGGGCTACAGCCGACGCGTGGATGCCGAGGGCCGCCACTACCTCTGGCTGGCCAACAGCTGGTCGGAAGAGTGGGGGAATCGCGGCTGGGCCGAAGTCGCCCCCCGCGCTGTCGACGCCATGTTCGCCGACCGCCGCACCGTCATGGTCGGCCTCTCCGACCTCAGCCTCCCGACGCCCCGCCGGGTGCCGTGGAGAGAGGATTCGGTGTTTGGATGACGATGTGAAAGGGAAGAAGGGCGGAAGGAAAGAAGGGGAGAAGCCAGAGGGAAAGGCCACCTCCTGCCCCCTCGCCCATTCCGATGGGAGAGGGCCGGGGTGAGGGCGAGCTCGAACATATCCAACGATCAAACCAAGTAGCGCTCCATCGCACGGTGGGTGGCCCGGCCATCTCGTGGCCGGGTGGCGCAGCCACAAGATGCCACACCATCCGCCCCCCACCATCAAGCACCGTTCCCATCGCCCACGACGCTCTAACGGCCAAGCCGGAAGTCGGAATGTGTGACTAGCCGTTCTTGAAGCAGGTCACCCGGATGGCGCGGCGTCTTGTCGCATGGGCTTCGCCATGCGACCCGGCCACGAGTTGGCCGGGCCACCCCTCTCCCGCACTCACATTCCCCTCTGGCTTCTTCCCTTCCCACCTTCTTTCCTTCTCCCCTTCCCGTCCCTCCCCACCGGCCCCAATCCATGTCCCACTCACTCCCCATCTCGCTTCTACTCGCCGTCCTCACTTCGCTGACTGCATTCAGTCAGGACACCTCCACATCCCCCTCGAACGTATGGAGTACCCTCTTTCAAGCAGAAAGCGACACCAGCGCCGTCGAACTCACTCCCACACCAGAGGCCTCTCATCCATCCCGTCCCCTCCAATGGCTCATCTTCCGCACGCCCACCTGCCTTCCCTGTCTCGCCGCCATTCGAGATTTCCAACCCTGGCTGGAAGCGAGTGGCTGGCAGATTCATGACGGCCCTCAGGCCCATCTCCGCCTCGTCGACGCCACCCGCGAACCGGCACTGGCCAATCACTTCCAAGTCACCGCCTGGCCCACGTTCCTCCTCGTTCAGGATGGCCGCGTCCTCGAACGGCACAGCCCCTATCCCGGCCGCCAACTCCTCGCCGATCACTACCTCGCCGCCGCCAAACAACTCCGGTCTCAGGCAAACCTCACCGCTCAATCCACCATCTCGGAACCGGTCGGTGCCATCTCCATCGGCTCGATCCCCAACGGCTCGGCCCAAATGACCGAGCTGCTCGAAGCGACCCGCCCTCTCCTCGAAGCCGGTGTCGCCTTCGAAGGCCGCCTCATCCCTCAACCGGATTCCTCAACATCCCCACCCCCGACCAGCACCGTCATCCCGCTCACCGACACCGCCCGCCTTCGCCTCCACTGGCCCCTCGCCTTCCGCCTCACCCGCCAGCGCCAATCCCTCCAGATCGCTTTCGACAAACCCTACCCCCAATTCCTGCTCACCTCCCCACTCCCCCTCGAACAACCCATCCAAGCTCTCACCGCCACCACCTCCGCGATCACCATCGAACTCCCGAGAATGATCGATCTCCAGGTGCAGCTGGAATGAGGGTGGGGGAAGCTGAAAAGCAGGGAAGCGGAAAAGCGGAAAAGCCAGAGGGAGAGGAGGGGAAAAGGAAAGAAGGTGAGAAGGTGGGAAGGGAAGAAGCCAGAGGGAAATTCCCGCACTAACCCTCGCCCGGTCCTCTGGGAGAGGGTGGCACGAAGTGCCGGGTGAGGGTCTTCCCTGGCGACATGGCGAGCCACACACCCTTCCCCGGCAGGCCTCGCGACGCGCGACGAAGCACGATGTTGTTGGATCGTTTGATACGTTCGAACTCGCCCTCACCCCCACCCTCTCCCGGAAGACCGGGCGAGGGAGCCAGAACAAACGCCCCCTCCGCTCTTTCCGCTTCTGGCTTCTCCCCTTCCCTCCTTCTTCCCTTCTCTCCTCTTCCACCCCTCTGGCTTTTTCGCTTCTCCGCTTTCCCCCTTCTCGGCTACTCCATGCACCTCACCATCCGCCATAACCTCGCCCCGCGCATTCCCACCACCCACGCCGCCATGGTCTGCGATCACTTCGGCCTCACGCTCACCGGCCAGCAGCACGTCATCGCCGAGGACTTCCATCTCCCGCTTGCCCCTGGCCAGCTCGTCGCCTTTGTCGGGCCGTCCGGATCCGGGAAGTCGTCCCTCCTGTGGGCCGCAGCGGAACAGTTGGAGCAGACCAACAGCACCCCCACCCTCTGGCTCGATCGCCTCGCGGAACCGACATCCCTCGTCGCGGATGCCCTCGCGCTGCCGCCGCTGGAAGCGTTCCGCCTCCTCGCGCAGTGCGGCCTCGCCGAGCCGCAGCTGCTTCTTCGCACGCCGCAGGAACTCAGCGACGGCCAGCGGTTCCGCTTTCGACTCGCCCAAGCCGTCTCGCAGGCTTTGGCATCACGGAAAGGGTCTTCCCTCACTGCCTCATCGCCACCCGCACCGGCCGATCACTGGATCATCGCCGATGAATTCACGTCGCCGCTTGATCGCACGCTGGCGAAGGTCGTCGCCCACAACTGGCGTTCCCTCACCCGCCAGCATCAACTCGGCTCGCTCGTCGCCACCACCCACACCGACATCCTCGCCGACCTCGATCCCGACCTGATCGTCACCTGCAGCCACGACGCACCACCCCAGCTCACCGGCCCGGCGGCCTCGTCGACATCCTCGTCCGCAATATGGTCCGCACAGCGGACCCTACGGGAGGCCGCCACCCCCACGCCCGCCGTAAAAAAAAAGCGGTCAGCTTCCTCCCCGACCTCACCCTCACGACCGGCTCGAAACGCGACTGGGCGTACTTTGCTCGGTGGCATTACCGCTCCCACTCCGTCGGCATCGTCCGCTACGTGACCCTCCTCTGGCATCACGACCAGCCCATTGGCATCTGCGTCTTCACCAGTGCCCCCCTCTCGCTCCGCCTCCGCAACCAATACTTCGGCCTCTCCAGCCGCTGGACCCGCACCGGCCTCCAACTCCTCGACCAGCAGATCTGCCGTCTGGCCCGCGTCGTCATCCATCCCACCTACCGCGGCGCGGGACTGGCCGCCCCCTTCGTCCGCGCCAGTTGCCGGCATGTCCCCTGGCCCTGGATCGAATCGCTCGCCGAGATGGGCCAGTTCCACACCTTCTTCGAACAAGCCGGCTTCCTGAACCTCGGCGAATGCTCACCCACTCCCTCTTCCACCTCTCACCAAACCCCACGCACCGAAATTCCGCGAACCCGAGCCGCCCACTCCCAGATCTACGGCACCCGCTCCCCCACCGGCCACAAGCGACTCCTCACCCCCGAAACCTACGCGAAAAGCCGCCATGCCCGACCCCTCTACTTCCTCTTCGACAACCGCACGAACTTCCACAACCAGC